>NZ_VJZD01000125.1 GCF_009377175.1 Streptomyces adustus | reverse complement strand
CGCCTCCCCTGTCCGTACCAGCCTGCCCCGCTCGCCCCGTTGCTCAACCCGCCTGTCACAGGAGGTCGTTGTGCTCTCCCGCCACTCGTCCCGCACGCCCCTCGCCCTGGCCTCCGCGGCCGTCCTGGCCGTACTCGCGCTCGGCGGCTGCGACCCGGCTCCCGGATCCGGGCCCGACCCGGTCGGCACCGGCGGCCCTTCGGTGATCGTGCCGGGCGGGCCCGGCGAGGCGAACCGGACCCTGTCCGCCGAGGACGCCGCCCGGCAGCGCGCCGATGACGACACCCCGAACGCGGCGGATCTCCGGTACGCGCGCCACATGATCGAACACCACGCACAGGCCCTGGAGATGACCCGGCTCGCCCCCACCCGCGCGGAGTCGACGGGCGTCAAGCGGATCGCCGAGCGGATCACGGCGGCCCAGGGACCGGAGATCACCGCGATGGAGAGCTGGCTGAAGCCCTACGCCAAGGACGTCGGTGCCGACGCACACGAGCACACCGCGATGCCCGGCATGGCGACCGCGGGTCAGCTGACGCAGCTCCGCACGGCCAGGGGCAAGGCCTTCGACGAGCTGTTCCTCACCCTGATGATCGCCCACCACGAAGGGGCGATCAGCATGGCCACGGAGGTGAAGGCGCAGGGCAACAACGTCCGGATCGAGGAGATGGCCGACGACGTGATCGCCCAGCAGACGAGCGAGATCACCCGGATGCGAGGGATGCGGGAGGCGGAACAGCCGTAGGGCCGGAAGCCGGGCGCCGGAGGATCCGCCCCCGTCAGCGCCGCGCGTGGCGCGGGGCCAGGTATCCGGCGTCCCGGGCCTGCGAGATCATCCTGAGCGACCTGCGACGGCTGTGGCCGGTCGCGCACATCACCGCGAGCACGGGGTCGGCGCCCTCCCGCTGGGCCGCCCGGTACTCCTGCGCGACCAGCCACCGCCCCTCGATGCCGCGCGGCCAGGCGGGACGGGCGCGACGCGCGGCGCAGGGCGCGGCGTCAGGACCGGGACCGGGGCCGACGCCGACGCCGACGCCGAGGCCGAGGCCGAGGCCGCAGACGGTCTCACCGATGTCGTACTCGGGCGCCCCGGCCGGCCCCTGGCCCGCCCCCGGCCCCTGTTCGACGGACGGCCCGCACACCTCGTACAGCGGGCCCCTGATCCAGTCCGGAAGCACCGCGAGGTCGCCGAAGGACAAGGGCGGCTGCGACCGGACCTCCTCGACGAGGACGCGGCCGCCGGACACCACGGCGAGCGCGTCGACCCGGGCTCCGTCGGCGAAGACCAGCCCGACGTCGAACCAGGCGGTCACTTCCGCACCGTCCCACAGTTCCCACGCGGGCCACACGGACACGACACCGTCCGACGCGGAGCGATCAGAAAGATCAAGAAAGGATGCGTCCAGCACACACGTGACGTAACCGCATGATCACATTCCATAAGAACGGACACGCGCACGCCCGAACGCCACAGCACCCTGTCAGCGCAGCCGCCGCGGTGCCATGCTGAAGGCGTCAGCGACCTCCTCCGAACCCCCGTACCCCTCGGACAAGGAGTTCCGCCGTGCTGCGTGTCGCCGTCGTCGGCTCCGGGCCGAGCGGGTGCTACACCGCCCAGAACCTCGTCGAGCTGGACTCCCGGGCGTACGTCGACGTCCTGGACCGGCTGCCGTGCCCGTACGGCCTGGTCCGCTACGGCGTGGCACCGGACCACGAGAAGATCAAGTCGCTCCAGAACAACCTGCGCACGGTCCTGGAGCACGAACGGGTGCGCTTCCTCGGCGGGGTACGGATCGGCGCCGACGGAATCCCGGCCGCCCGGCTCCTGGAGCTGTACCACGCGGTGGTGTACTGCGTGGGCGCGGCCACCGACCGGCACCTCGGGATCCCCGGCGAGGACCTGCCGGGCAGCTGGTCGGCGACGGAGTTCGTGTCCTGGTACAGCGCCCACCCGGACGCCACGGACGACCTCTACGTGGCCGGGGCCCGTTCGGCCGTGGTCATCGGTGTGGGGAACGTCGCCGTCGACGTGGCGCGGATGCTGGCCCGCGGCCCGGCCGAGCTCAGCCCCACCGACATGCCCCAGGCCGCCCTGTCCGCGCTGGCCGCGAGCCGGGTGCGGGACATCCGGATGGTCGGCCGCCGCGGCCCTTCCCAGGCCCGCTTCACCACCAAGGAGCTGCGCGAGCTGGGTTCCCTGCCGGACACCGAGGTCACGGTGGATCCGGCCGAGCTGGCCGCCGATCCGGCGTACGGCGATCCCGGCGGGCTGCCCGCCGCGCAGCGCCGCAACATCGAGGTGCTGCGCGGCTGGGCGGCGCGACCGACGGCGGAGGCCGCGCGCCGGATCGGGCTGCGCTTCTTCCTGCGTCCGGTGGAAGTGCTCGCCGACAACGGGCGCGTGGGCGCGGTGCGCTTCGAGCGCACGGAGCCCGACGGACACGGCGGGGTGCGGGGCACCGGCCGGTACGAGGACGTCGAGGCGCAGCTGGTGCTGCGGTCGGTGGGCTACCGCGGGCTGCCGCTCGAGGGCCTGCCGTTCGACGCCGAGCACGGCACCGTTCCGCATCTGGCCGGGCGCGTACTGCGCGCGGGCGCCGTGGCGCCGGGCGAGTACGTGGCGGGCTGGATCAAGCGGGGGCCGACCGGGGTCATCGGCACCAACCGGCCGTGCGCGAAGGAGACGGTGACCTCGCTGCTCGCGGACACCCCCGCGCTCGGCGCGCGGGAGCTGCCCGAGGATCCCCTCACGGCTCTGCGGGCAGCGGGGGCCGAGCCGGTGACCTGGGCGGGCTGGCTGGCGATCGAACGCGCCGAGGCCGAGCTCGGGGCCTCCCTGGGGCGGGGGGTCGTCAAGCTGCCGGACTGGGAGTCGCTGCTGGCGGCGGCCCGGACCCGCGTCGGACCGGGACGTCCCTAGCAGCTCGCGACTCCGCCTTTCGGCTCACAGCTCTGTTTGCTCCTCTGAGCGCAACTTCGTCGTGGGAGCGCTCCCGCGCCTGACCTGGCAAGCCCTCGCCGTCGGCAGGGAGTGCCGGAACATGTTCTGCACGAGGCGTTGACTAGAAAGCGCTTGCCATCTACGTTCCGTTCAGCAGCGTGACCGATGCCTCGGGCGCAAGCCACGCAAAGGCCACGCTGACCGCACGCAGCGTTCTAGATGGCGTACGTCATGCACATACATGACCACCCAGACCCCCACTGAAGGGACGCACCCGCATGCGCACTCGCCTCCCGCGCAATCACGCACGTCGCTCCGCACTGGCCGCCGGTGCCGCCGCGCTCGCCACGGCCGTCGTCCTCGTCCTCCCCCAGCCGGCCGGGGCGGCCGACACCTCCCCGGTCGGGTTCGGCGCCGGGACCACCGGCGGCGGCAGCGGCACGGCGGTCACCGTCACGACACTGGCCGCCTTCAAGACGGCGGTGACGGGCGACTCGGCCAAGGTCGTCAAGGTCAGCGGCCTGATCTCGCTGAGCGGTCAGGTCGACATCGGGTCCAACACCACGGTCCTGGGCGTCGGTTCGGCGTCCGGCTTCACCGGCGGCGGGCTGCGGCTGAAGAAGGTGACCAACGTCGTCATCCGCAACCTCAACATCAGCAAGCCGGTGGCGCCCGCCGACGGCATCACCGTCCAGGCCTCCACGAAGGTGTGGGTCGACCACAACTCCTTCTCGTCGGACCGCGACCACGACAAGGACTACTACGACGGCCTGCTCGACATCACGCACGGCTCGGACTACGTCACGGTGTCCTGGAACACCTTCAAGGACCACTACAAGGGCTCGCTCGTCGGCCACAGCGACAGCAACGCGAGCGAGGACACCGGGCATCTGCGGGTGACGTACCACCACAACTGGTTCAACAACGTCAACTCGCGCATCCCCAGCCTGCGTTTCGGCACCGGGCACTTCTACGACAACTACGTGGTCGGAGCCGACACCGCGGTGCACTCGCGGATGGGCGCCCAGATGTTCGTCCAGAACAACGTGTTCCGCTCGACCGCCGTCGCCGTGACGACGAGCCGCGACAGCG
Source organism: Streptomyces adustus (assembly GCF_009377175.1). Lineage (GTDB taxonomy): Bacteria > Actinomycetota > Actinomycetes > Streptomycetales > Streptomycetaceae > Streptomyces > Streptomyces adustus. Next base: position 23,216 of record NZ_VJZD01000125.1, on the reverse strand, counting down.
ACGTGGACGGCTACGCCAACCTGAGCGGCAACGACCTCGGCGGCGCCGCCACCGAGATCTCCCGGACGGGCACCTTCACCAGCCCGCCGTACAGCTACACCGCCGAACCCGCCTCGACCGTCGTCGCCTCGGTGACTGCGGGCGCGGGCGCCGGAAAGATCTGACAACCCCCCATCCGGAAGCAGGTATCGGGACATGACCCCACCCGCACGGCCACACACCCGACGGCGCGCCGTCACCGGCTCCCTGGCCGCCCTCGGACTCTCGCTTGGCATGATCACGGCAAACGGTGCGCTCACCCCCGCGAGCGCGGCCACCTGGCCCACCGCGAGCGGCAGCCAGGCCGTCTCGTCCACCATCTCGGTCTCCGGCACCAAGGACTACGGGATGCTGCGCCTGTACGGCACCGGCGACCTGGGCAGCGGCAGCCAGGACGAGGACCAGGGGCCGATCCTGGAACTGGCCGCCGGCACCGTCCTGAAGAACGTCATCATCGGCGCCCCCGCCGCCGACGGCATCCACTGCCTGGGCAGTTGCACGCTCCAGAACGTCTGGTGGGAGGACGTCGGCGAGGACGCGGCGACGTTCCTGGGCTCCTCCTCGTCCAACGTGTACACCGTCTCGGGCGGCGGTGCGAAGGAAGCCAGTGACAAGGTGTTCCAGTTCAACGGCGCCGGCACCCTGAACGTCTCGAACTTCGCGGTGCAGACCTTCGGGACCTTCGTCCGCTCGTGCGGCAACTGCAAGACGCAGTACAAGCGGACGATCAACCTCAACACCATCGAGGCCACCTACAAGGGCAGCAAGCTCGTCGGCATCAACACCAACTACGGCGACAGCGCGACCCTGAAGAAGATCACCATCGTCGGGGACTCCAGCAAGAAGATCGTCCCCTGCCAGAAGTACATCGGCAACAACACGGGCGCGGAGCCGACCACGAACGGCTCGGGCCCCGACAGCACCTACTGCAAGTACGCCACCTCGGACATCACCTACAAGTGACCGTCCGCGCGGCGGCCGTGCGGCACCGGGTTCACCGGGCGTCCGCGGCCGCCGCGCCGCCGTTGCGGCCACGGCCGGGCCCGGGCTCCGTCTCCGTCTCACCGCCCGTGCGGCCGTGCTGCCGCACCGTCCGCGCCAACTCCCCCTGGTAGTCCGTGTACGCGGAGCGCAGCGCCGCCCCCGGCCAGTCGTCCGGCAGGAGTTCGGGAGGCAGCACGGGGTCGGCGAGCAGGTGGCGTACGACTGCCGCGAAGCCGGTGAGGCGGTCGGCCGGGCGGTCGACGCACGCCACATGGGCGAGCAGGGACCGGGCCGTGACGGCCCAGGCGTCCAGCGGCCACAGACTCGCCGCCAGCGCGGCCGGACTCCGGTCGGCCGCGGCCGTGTCGGCTCCGGACCGGTCGGCCGCGGTTCCCCCGGGGCGCGCGGTGTAGTGCTGGGCCACCGCCTCCAGGTCCTCCGGCAGGGTGCGCAGCAGATTGGCGGGCCGCAGCCAGACGCCCTCGCGGAGTTCGGCCAGCCGGAGCGCGGCCAGCCGGGCCCTGAGGTCGGCGCGTTCGGCGGGGCCACGCCCGGTCGCCGTGATCACCACCATCTCCCAGTCGCCGCGCCACGCGCGCGTGCGGGGCTGTACGGCCTCGTCCTGGCGGCGCTGACGGGACAGCAGCCGGTCGCTGAGACCGTAGACGGCGTCGGTACGCCGCAGATCGCCCGCCGCCACCATCCGGCTCAACGCCGCACGGAGCGTCGACCCGCCGACGCCGAAGGGCTCGACGGCGCGGACGAGGTCGCGCACCGGGAGCTCGGGCGGGTGGGCGCCGAGCAGCAGGCTCAGCACGACCGAGCGCGCGGACAGCGGCCGCAGGTCGACCTCGCCGGGCTCGGCCGGCACGTTCATCCGCAGGGGCACGGCACGTACTCTACGTGCGCCCCCTTGTTGCATCATTGCTACAGCCGCAGCGAAGGTGCAACATGGACGCTATGGTCTCGACACTCGCGCACGAGCAGCCGCAGCACGACGCCCCGCACGCAGCCCCGGCCGGCGTCGGCGCCCACGCCGGCCGTGACGTCACCCACGACGTCACCAACCAGGCCCCTCCCCTGGCCCCGTACGACGCCTCCGCCGACCCGGCCCTGCTGGAAGGGCTGCGCCGGGAGGGCGCCGGCTGGGCCGAGGACGGCGTCCGACGCCTCGGCGCGCTGGCCGGCGGCGCCGAGGCGCAGGAGTGGGCCGAACTGGCCAACCGCCACGAACCGGAGCTGCGCACCCACGACCGCTACGGCAACCGCGTCGACGAGGTCGACTTCCATCCGAGCTGGCACCAGCTGATGGGGACCGCGGTCGCCGAGGGCCTGGCCGGGTCCCCCTGGGCGGACGAGCGGCCCGGCGCCCATGTGGCCCGCACGGCCGGCGGCCTGGTGTGGGGACACACCGACGCCGGGCACGGCTGCCCCACGTCGATGACGTACGCCGCGATCCCCGCCCTGCGCCACCAGCCGGAGCTCGCCAAGGTGTACGAACCCCTGCTGGCCAGCCGGGAGTACGACCCCGGGCTGCGGGTGCCGACCGAGAAGCGCGGGCTGCTCGCGGGCATGGGCATGACCGAGAAGCAGGGCGGCTCGGACGTCCGTACGAACACGACCGTGGCCACGCCCACCGCCGAGCCGGGCGTGTACACCCTGCGCGGGCACAAGTGGTTCACGTCGGCCCCGATGTGCGACGTCTTCCTGGTGCTGGCCCAGGCTCCGGACGGGCTGTCCTGCTTCCTGGTCCCGCGGGTCCTGCCCGACGGCAGCCGCAACACGTTCCGCATCCAGCGGCTGAAGGAGAAGCTCGGCAACCGGTCCAACGCCTCCTCCGAGCCGGAGTTCGACGGGACGGTGGCATGGCTGGTGGGGCCCGAGGGGCAGGGCGTCAAGACCATCATCGACATGGTCAACTGCACGCGGCTGGACTGCGTGATGATGTCGGCGGCGCTGATGCGCAAGACGCTCGTGGAGGCGGGGCACCATGCGCGCCACCGCAGCGCGTTCGGCGCGCGGCTGCTGGACCAGCCGTTGATGCGCAACGTCCTGGCCGACCTCGCGCTGGAGTCGGAGGCCGCGACGACGCTCACCCTGCGGCTGGCGGGCGCGGCGGACCGCGCGGTGCGCGGGGACGCCGGTGAGCGCACGTTCCGCCGGATCGCCACGGCCGTCGGCAAGTACTGGGTCACCAAGCGGGGTCCCGCCTTCACGGCGGAGGCGCTGGAGTGCCTGGGCGGCAACGGCTACGTGGAGGAGTCGGGCATGCCCCGGCACTACCGCGAGGCGCCCCTGCTGTCGATCTGGGAGGGCTCGGGGAACGTCAACGCCCTCGACGTGCTCAGGGCGCTGGGGCGCGAACCCGGTGCCGCGGACGCCCTGTTCGCCGAACTCGACCTGGCCCGGGGCGCGGACGCCCGTCTGGACTCGGCCGTGTCCCGACTCAGGAGCGGCCTGGCCGGCGCGTCCCCGTCCGGCGCCCGTCGGGTGGTGGAGCTGATGGCCCTCGCCCTCCAGGGCTCCCTGCTGGTGCGGTACGCCCCGCCCGCGGTCGCCGACGCCTTCTGCGCGACCCGGCTCGGCGGCGACTGGGGGTACGCCTTCGGCACGCTGCCCGACGCGGCGGACCTCGACGCGATCCTGGAGAGGGCGCTGCCCGACGGGCAGTGAGCCTGAGAGCTCCGTACGAAAGTGCCGCCGGGCCCCGGTTCTGTACGGAGCTCTCAGCCCGTCCGGTGGCCCCAGAGCGGGTCGAACCGCGCCCAGTCGGCGTCCCACTGGTCCATGCGGCGGCGTTCCAGGCGGGCGCGGACGGCGCGGCCGACGATGAAGGGGACGGCGGCGGTGCTCACGCCGGCCAGGCCGCCGATCAGGGAGGCCCTCAGCCGGGCCTCGTAGGGGGTGGCGGGCCTGCTCACCAGGGCGCCCCGGCGGTCCGTCCAGACCACGACCGGGGTGCCCGCGGTGCTGCCGGGCCGGACCCGGACGAGTCCGGAGTGCGCGGTTCCGTCGACCGCGGTCCAGGCCGCCCTCCCCCACACCCGGTCTCCGCTGGCGGTGCCGGTGTGCGCGGTGGCCGTGCCGGGCGCGCGCTCGGAGAGGTGGGCGACGGCGGGGCGCCAGTCCTCGCGCTCGCGGGCCAGTTCGTCCTCGACGGACCGGGTCGCCGTCAGCCCGGCGAGCACGCCGGCGAGGACGGTGAGCACCCCGGCTCCGAGCAGGACCCAGCCCTCCATCGCGTCGGCGCGGCGCCTGAGCGGATTGCGCCGCCAGCGCCACAGCCACACCTTCGGACCACGGAACGCCATCGAAGGCTTCCTCCTCGTAAGCGCACGAACATCCCCGACCGCCCTCCCATACGGGAGCGGCGGCCGCGATGCTCAGGGCGAGTCCTCCGGCTCGACGTTCCCACGGGTCCTTCGACCCGCGCAGGCGTCTGTCCGAAAGTGCCCGGAACCTGTTCGTCCAACAGCGCAGACTGGCGTCACGCGACCGACACCGCGCCCTGTGACCTGCACGGACGCCGGTTGCGGGGTGACTGTCAGAGGCGGGGTGCAGACTGGCCGATGTCCGGGAGGAATCTGTCGCGGAGGTGACCGGGATGACCGAGGTACTGCTCGCCGTGGGCACGCGCAAGGGACTGTTCATCGGGCGCCGACGCGCAGGCACATGGGAGTTCGACGAGAGTCCCTGCTTCAACGCCCAGGCCGTGTACTCGGTGGCGATCGACACCAGGGGCGCGGCCCCGCGGCTGCTGGCCGGCGGCGACAGCGCCCACTGGGGCCCGTCCGTGTTCCACTCCGACGACCTGGGGCGGACGTGGACCGAGCCGGCCCGGCCCGCCGTCAAGTTCCCCAAGGACACGGGGGCTTCGCTGGAGCGGGTGTGGCAGCTGCACCCGGCGGCGGCCGAGGACGACGTGGTGTACGCGGGCACGGAACCCGCCGCGCTGTACCGCTCCGAGGACCGCGGCGAGAGCTTCGAACTCGTCCGGCCGCTCTGGGAGCACCCCACGCGCTCGCGCTGGGTGCCGGGCGGCGGCGGTGAGGGCCTGCACACCGTGATCACCGACCGGCGGGACCCCGCGGCCGTGACGGTGGCCGTCTCCACGGCCGGGGTGTTCCGCACGACCGACGGCGGCGCGAGCTGGGAACCGTCCAACTCCGGTGTCTCGGCGGTGTTCCTGCCGGATCCGAACCCCGAGTTCGGCCAGTGCGTGCACAAGATCGCCCAGGACGCGGCGACCCCGGACCGTCTGTACCTCCAGAACCACTGGGGGGTGTACCGCAGCGACGACGCGGGCGCCCACTGGACCGACATCGGCGACGGGCTGCCGTCCACGTTCGGGTTCGCCGCGGCCACGCACCCCCACCGGGGCGACACGGCGTACGTGTACCCGATCAACGCCGACGCGGACCGGGTGCCCGCCGACCGGCGGTGCCGGCTCTTCCGTACGGCGGACGCGGGCCGCAGCTGGGAGCCGCTCTCGGCGGGCCTGCCCCAGGAGGACCACTACGGCACGGTGCTGCGCGACGCGCTCTGCACGGACGACGCCGACCCCGCGGGGGTGTACTTCGGCAACCGCAACGGCGAGGTGTACGCGTCGGCCGACGACGGCGACAGCTGGCGGCAACTGGTGTCCCATCTGCCGGACGTGCTGTGCGTCCGGGCGGCGGTCGTCGCCTGACGGACGAAACCCGACCGAAGAGACCCGACCGAGTAAGCCTGGCAGAGGAAAGAGGAGACAGAAGCACCTGATGGAACCAACGCGCTCGCTGATAAAGCCTGTTGGGCCGCCCCTGGGCGGCCTTGGCCACCGGTTGATCACCCCCGCCCGTACGGCAGTAGGGTGACGCCCGTGGCACCACGACCCTTGCACGAAATCGTCGAACCCGGCTGGGCCCAGGCCCTCGCACCCGTCGCCGGGAAGATCGCCGAAATGGGCGACTTCCTGCGCACGGAGATCGCCGCCGGGCGCACCTACCTCCCGGCCGGAGCGAACGTCCTGCGGGCCTTCCAGCAGCCCTTCGACGAGGTACGCGTCCTCATCGTCGGCCAGGACCCCTATCCGACCCCGGGACACGCGGTGGGGCTGTCCTTCTCGGTCGCGCCCGAGGTACGGCCGCTGCCCGGCAGCCTGATCAACATCTACCGGGAGCTGAACGCCGACCTGGGGCTGCCGCAGCCCTCCAACGGCGATCTGACGCCGTGGACCCAGCAGGGTGTACTGCTGCTCAACAGGGCGCTCACCACCGCCCCGCGCTCGCCGGGCGCGCACCGGGGCAAGGGCTGGGAGGAGGTCACCGAGCAGGCGATACGGGCTCTCGCCGCGCGCGGCAAGCCTCTCGTGTCGATCCTCTGGGGCCGGGACGCCCGCAATCTGCGCCCGCTCCTCGGGCAGCTCCCGGCGGTGGAGTCGGCCCATCCCTCTCCCATGTCGGCCGACCGCGGGTTCTTCGGCTCCCGCCCCTTCAGCCGGGCCAACGACCTGCTGATCGGCCAGGGCGGTCAGCCCGTGGACTGGCGCCTGCCGTGACGGACCGGGGCGCCCCGGCCGGTCTGCTCGCCGTGGACTCCGGAGGCTCCGGACTGCGTGCGGCCCTCGCCGCCGTGGACCGGGGCGTCCTGGCCCAGCGAGCGTCCACCGTGCCGGTGCGCACCGGCCCGCGGGGCATCGACCCGGGGCACCTCATGGAACAACTGGTGCCGATGGTCCGGGCGTTGACCGCCGAGACCGGGGTGCGCGAGCTGGGCGCGGCCGTCGTCGGCGCGGCCGGGCTGAGCACCCTGGGCGACGCGCTGCGCGCCGAACTCCCGGACGCGCTGACCCGGGAGTTCGGGGTGGCGAAGGTCGCCCTGGCGGCCGACGCCGTCACCGCCTACGTCGGCGCCCTCGGGCCGAGCCCGGGGGCCGTGATCGCCGCCGGGACGGGGCTGATCGCGATCGGCACGGACCTCACCCGGTGGCGTCGCGCGGACGGTTGGGGACATCTGCTGGGCGACTGCGGCGGCGGCGCGTGGATCGGCCGGGCCGGCCTGGAGGCCGCGCTGCGCGCGCACGACGGACGGCCGGGCGGATCGGCCCGACTGCGGGACCGTGCCGAGGCCGAGTTCGGCCCACTCCCCACGCTGCCCGGCCGACTCTACCCACGGGCCGACCGGGCCGCCGTCCTGGCCTCGTTCGCACCCGGAGTGGCCGACTGCGCGCACCTGGGCGACCCCGTCGCCCTGGACATCCTGGGCGCGGCCGCCCGGCAGATGGCCGAGTCCGCGGCCGCCGTGTGCCCGGTCTCGGGCGAACCCCGGATCGCCCTCACCGGTGGCCTGTTCAGGATGGGCGATCCCCTGCTCCTGCCACTGGAGATCGAACTGGCGCAAAAGCTCCCCCACGCGCAACAGGTCCCGGCCGAAGGCGACCCCCTGCACGGATCGGTCCGCATGGCCGCTGACCTGGCAACTGATGCTCTCACCCTGCCGAGTGACGGAACAATGTTGTACCTGGCGCCCAAAAAGGGAATTAGCCCCACAGGGGACGAATAGCCCGGAAGTCACGCCGATCACTTCTGATCCGCACGTAACTCATCAGACAAAACCGGACGGATACCGCTCACCTGCACCCTCCCCGAACAGGGGAACCCGGTAAGCCAGTAACATGCGGCGCCATGAGCTCCCCCACTGGGCCCGCGTCCGGCCTGCCTGTACGAATGCCGCGCCCCCGCCAGCCTGGGCGGCACCGGCGACCCGAGCCCCTGGCGGCTCCCGAAGGCGCGCCCGCGCTTGTCCTGGCCGTGCCGGGCACCCCCGGTACCGCCACTCGCGGACTCGCCGAGGAGGTCGTGAGCATCGCCCGCTCCGAGCTCCCCGGCCTCGACGCCCGCATCGGTTACCTCGACGGGGACGACGCGGAGTTCCCGACCCTTCAGTCCGTGCTCACGCACGCCGCCGAAGAGCGCACCGCCCGTTACGAGCAGGCCCTCGCCGCCGGTCTCGAGGTCAAGGAGCCCGACGGCCCCGTCGCCGTCGTCGTGCCCCTGCTGGCCGGTCCGGACGGCGCCCTGCTGCGCCAGGTCCGCCAGGCCGTGATGGAGAGCCGGATCGCCGCCGATCTGACCGACGTCCTCGGCCCGCACCCGCTGCTGGCGGAGGCGCTGCACGTGCGTCTGTCCGAGGCGGGTCTGGCCCGCGCGGACCGCGCCCGGCTGTTCACCGTGGCCACCGCCGCGGACGGCATCATCCTGGCCTCGGTCGGTGGCGAGGAGGCCGTGCAGGCCGCCGGGATCACCGGCATGCTGCTCGCCGCGCGCCTGGCCGTGCCGGTGATCGCCGCGGCGCTCGACCAGGAGGGCTCGATCGCCTCCGTCGCCGAGCAGCTGCGCGCCTCGGGCTCGCAGCAGCTGGCGCTGGCGCCCTACCTGATCGGCCCGGAGATCGACGCGACCCTGGTGACGGCCGCGGCCGAGGAGGCCGGCTGCTCCGCCGCCGAGGCGCTCGGCCCGTACCCGGCCATCGGCAAGCTGGCCCTGGCCCAGTACACCGCGGCCCTGGGCATCGCCCCGCAGCAGCCGCAGGGCACGCCGGTCCGCTGACCCGGACGCCCGACCGCGACACAACGGGAGGGCCCGCTCCGTACGCCGGAGCGGGCCCTCCCGTCCTGCTTGTGCAGTCCTGCCGGGGACAGCGCTCGCGGTGGAGCGGCCACAGGGCCCGCCCTGTGGCCGGGTGACCCTGCCGACCCGGCACGACCGGCTCCGGGACGTCCTGTCACCCGACAGGCCGCGTCCGAGCCGCCGGCCGCCCCTGCCGCGCCCCACCGGTCCGACACCATCCGTGGGTCCGGCACCACCTGTCGGCCCTCGTCGGCTCGCGGCGGCGGTCCTCACAGGTCCCGACGGTCCTCGGCAGCCCCGGCGGCACTCGGGTGCCCTCGCCCGCACCCGTCGGTCCTCGTCGACACCAGCCGGCACGCGTCGGCACGCGTCGGCGCTCAGCCGAAGACCACGCAGGAGGCCGCCGGCACCTCGACGCTGCCGCCGTGCCGCGGCAGGCCCGTCTCCGGGTCGACGAAGAACCAGGTGACGTCGCCGGAACGCTCGTTCGCGACGTACAGGAATCCGTCCGACTCGGCGAGCGCGCGGGGCCAGTGCCCGCCGCAGGGGACCGTGCCGACCAGCCGCAGCCCCTCGCCCTCGACGGCGAGCACGGACAGCACGTCCTCGCCGCGCGTGGCGGTCCACACGAAGCGTCCGTCGGGCGAGACGGCGATGCCGGAGGGGTAGGCGTCGCCCGCCGGGGCACCGGGCAGTACCGGGGTCTCGGCCAGCGGTCTCAGCGAGCCCTGCGCACCGTCCCAGCGGCAGACGGTGACGGTCGGCGTGAGTTCGTTCAGCACGTAGGCGTACGAGCCGTCGGGGTGGAAGGCCAGGTGGCGCGGGCCGGAGCCGGGCCGCAGGGCGGTCTCCCGGTGCAGTACGGGCGTGCCGTCGGCCAGGGCGCACACCCGCACGGAGTCCGTGCCGAGGTCGACGCTCACCGCCCACCGGCCGCTCGGGTCGGGCTGCACCTGATGGGCGTGCGGCCCCTGCTGGCGGCGCGTGTGCGGACCGGAACCGGTGTGTTCCAGGATCCCGGACGCGGCGGCGGCAAGGGTTCCGTCGGGGCGGACGGGCACGGCGCTGACGCTGCCCGAGCCGTAGTTGGCGGTCAGGACGTGTCCGTCGAAGACACTGAGGTGGGTGGGCCCGCTGCCGCCGACCAGGACCGGCGCCCCCGCCTGCGTGACCTTGTCGCCGTCCACGCGATAGGCGGCCACCGCGCCCTCGGTCGTCTCGCTCACCGCGTACAGGGTGCCCCCGTCGGGCGACAGGGCCAGGTAGGAGGGGTCGGGGACGCCGTCCACGCTGTTCAGCACCGTCAGCGCACCGTCGGCCGCGTCCACGGCCGCCGTCACGAGCCCGGGGCCCCCGGCCGCCGTGAACGACCCGATGAACGCCCGCTGCTGCCGCCTGCCGCCGTCTGTCACCGCTGTCCCCTCTCGTCCGCATCTGTCGGACGCGACGGTAGCAGTCGATCGTCAGCGGTCTAGACCAAGACTCCGGCGCCGCCGTCCGCCCGGCACGGGTCACCGGGCCGGGCGCGCCCGACCGCCCGAGAACGACTCCGGGCAGGCCCGCCGGGCCGCGCCCGCGGAGCGCCGGGCGAGCTCGCCGGACGGTGTCCGGGCAGTCCTGACCAGGCGCGTCGGGCCGGATCGCGCGGTCACCGCGCGCGTCGTCCGGGCGGTGTGCGCGGGGCCGCCCCGCGGGTCGCGCGCAGGTGCCGGTACGGGCCCGTGCGCCGGACGGCCGGGCGGTCGGACCCCGCTCCGGGCGACTCCGGAGGCCGCTCCGGGGGCGGCCTCGACCCGCCACGACCCGCACCCCGTACGACCGTTTGGCGCATCGGAGCGGACGGCGCCCGAGCCGGCCCGGCGAGCCGCCGCGACCCGCGAGCCGCTGCGCCCCTCGTGGGACGCCCGGTCCGCTCAGGCCCCGACCAGCGGTGATCCCGAGGGCGTGCGCAGGGGCGTGGCGAGTTCCGCGAGGGCCCGCTCCAGGCCGTGGAGGTGGGCCAGCGCGGGCTCGACCGGCGCCTGGACGGTGGCGGACGGCGGCCGCGTGCCGTCGTCGCCGCGCTCGGTGAGCGCCTCCACCGCGGCCTCCACACGCCAGCATGCGGCGGCCAGGCGGGCGTCGTGCGAGGCCTCCGGGTCGGCGGCCACGGCGACCAGGCCGCGGATCTCGCGGGCGCAGTCGTCGAGCAGCGCGAGCACCTGGCGGGCGCGCCGCTTGCGGCCGAGCATCGGGTTCAGCGGATGCACCAGCGGGGCGACGGAGAGCCGTACCCGGCCGAGGAGCTGTTCCAGCTCGCCGACGCGGCGGGCCGGGTCGGCGTGGTCCGCTCCGGAGAGGCGGGCGGCGGCCTCCGCGGTGCACAGGTGGACGCAGCGCAGGGCGCGCTGGATCCACGCGTCGGTGACGGCGTGCGTGGTGACGGGCAGGACGAAGAGCACGGCGAGTCCGGCCCCGAGCGCCCCGACCCCGGTCTCGGTCAGCCGCAGCGCGAGGAGGCCGGGGCTGAGCACGCCGAGCAGCCCGTACAGCAGCCCGGCCATGAGCGTCACCCAGAGCATCATCCAGGTGTAGGAGACGGCGGCGGTGTAGAAGATGCCGAAGACGCAGACGGCGAGGAGCACGGCCGTGGGCACCGCCGCCCCGTGCACGGGAAGGGCGACGAGCAGGCCGAGGCCGATGCCGATCACCGTGCCGAGGACGCGCCGGAAGCCGCGTACCAGCGTCTCGCCGCGCGAGGCGGTGTTGACGAAGATCCACCAGGTGGCGCCCACGGCCCAGTACCAGCGCTGCCCGGACACCAGCTGTCCCACGACCAGCGCGAAGCCCGCGCCCGCGGTCGCCTGGACCGCCTGGCGGGTGGTCACCCGGGCCAGCCCGGTGGCGCCGGGCGGGGCGGGCACCGCGGCCGGGGGCAGGCGTCGCTCGTAGCACCACAGTCCGAAGCGCACCGCGGCCGCGGCGAGGACGGACAGGAGCACCGCCGCGTAGAGCCGGGGCAGCTGTCCGGCGGTGGCGTGCAGGAACTGCGCGATGAAGAAGGTCATGAACGCGAACACGCCCAGACTGTGGCCGCGCGGCCCCCAGCGGCGCGCGTACACGCCCGCGCCGACCACGGCGAGGAAGGCGAGGTCGCGGGCGACCGGACGGTCGTGCAGGGACGCCGCGACGGTGAGGACGGGCAGGCCGACGGCGGGCAGCAGCGCGGTGGTGACCGCCTGGCCGCGGACCGTGGGGTCGGTGACGGTGAACAGGGCGAGGAGTGCGGCGAGCCCGCCGGTGACGGTGCCCGCGAGGGGGTTCCCGGCCAGTTGGCAGCCGAGGACCGCGAGTCCGATGCCGAGGACCGCTCGCGCGGCGAAACGCAGCCGCACGCGCCCCGGGTCCGGAGCCATGAACACCCTCTTCAGCACTGCTTGTCGCCCCCTGGGAAACCGGCATGAAAAAGGCGCCGCGGGATCCGCAGCGCCATCGACGTGTCCATGAGAGCATCCCCGCCGCCACTGGCTCAAGCGGCCTTCGTTCCACTGGGCCATTGGCTCAGCCCGGACGGCCGCGACCGATCCATGGCGAGGCCAACGGACCACGTGGTCCGGTCCACCCCGTATGCCGCTTCCTGCGCCATTGGTACAGTCGTAGATGATCATCTGATGCCGACGAGGAGGCCGGGCACCATGGCCGTGGACGAGCTCGACACCCGCATCCTGCGGCTGCTGCTCGAACAGCCGCGCACCAGCGTGCGCGAGTACGCCCGGGTCCTGGGAGTGGCGCGCGGCACGCTCCAGGCCCGCCTGGACCGGCTGGAGCGCGACGGCGTGATCACCGGCACGGGTCCGGCGCTGTCGCCCGCCGCGCTCGGTCATCCGGTCCTGGCGTTCGTGCACATCGAGGTCACCCAGGGCCACCTGGACGACATCGGCGAGGAGCTGGCCGGCGTACCGGAGATCGTCGAGGCGTTCTCGATCACCGGTGGCGGAGATCTGATGACCCGGGTGGTGGCGCGCGACAACGCCCACCTGGAGGACGTGATCCAGAAACTGATCAGCATGCCGGGCGTGGTCCGCACCCGCACGGAGGTCGCGCTGCGCGAGCGGGTGCCGCACCGGCTGCTGCCGCTGGTGGAGTCGATCGGCCGCGCGGCCGCGAAGTAGCCCCGGCCGGGCAGCCGCCGGGCCCTGTGGGCCTACGAGCGGCGGCGGGGCCGGCCCCGCTTGGCGCCGCCGCTGCCGCTGCCGCTGCCGCTGCCGCCGCTCTTCGGGCCGCCGGAGCGGCCGCCGCGCGCGGTGCCGCCGGTCTTCTTCGCGGTGCCGCCCGTGGACTTGCCGCCGGCCTTGCCCGTGGCCCCGGCCGCCGTCCGTCCGGTCGGCTTGCCCTCGTTCGGCTTGCGGCGCGGGTCGGAGGCCGCACCGCGCTCGCCCTTCGGATCCCGCGCGGCGGCGGTGCGGCCTCGGGTGCTGTTGACCGTCCGGCCGCGCACGATGCCGATGAAGTCCTCGACGAGGTCGGTGGTGGCCTCCTCCGGCCAGGACAGGGCGACGCTCGACTGCGGGGCGTCGGCGACCTGCCGGTAGGTGAGGTCCCTGCGGTGGTGGAGGCGGGCCAGCGACTGCGGGACGACCAGGACGCCCACCCCCGCGGCCACCAGTTCGACGGCGTCCTCCGTGGTCGCCGGACGCTCGAAGGCCGGCTGCCCCGGCGGGCGCTCCCAGCCGAGGACGTCGTCGAGGGGATGGAAGACGACCTCGTCGGCGAGGTCCTCCAGAGTCACCTCGTCCGCCGCGGTGAGGAGGTGGTCCTTGGGGACCACGACCACCGTGGTCTCCGTGTAGAGGGGGATCGCGCTGAACACCGTGCGGTCGACCGGGAGGCGCAGGACGCCGGCGTCGGCGTCGCCGCCGCGCAACACATCGGATGCCTGGGCGGCCGGTACCTGAAGGAGGGTCAGCGGGACGTCGGGCAGGCGCTCGTTCCAGATCCGCACCCACTTGGCGGGGGTCACCCCGGGGACGTACGCCAGCCGGAACGAGGGGGATTCTTCCGAGCCTGTCACCCCGCCAGGCTACCGGCTGTGGTCGGACGTCTCGCCCCGGGCCGATAGTCTGGACTGTATGAAGTCGCACCAGACCACCCAGACGATGAAGCCCGCCACGGCGGCGAAGAAGCTGGGTGTGTACCTCCCCGCCACCCCCGCCGCGTTCCAGGAGGGTGTCGTCACGCGCGCCGAACTGAACGAGCTCCAGGCGAACCCGCCCGAGTGGCTTCAGGAGCTGCGCCGCAACGGCCCGCACCCCCGTCCGGTGGTCGCGGCGAAGCTGGGCGTCTCCATCGCGGGTCTGGCGCGCGGCGGGGTCACGGAGGCCCTCACCACCGAGGAGATCTCGGCGCTCAAGGACAGCCGGCCGGAGTGGCTGGAGAAGGAGCGCTCCACTCAGGTCGAGGTGCGCAAGGAGACCGCCCGCATCAAGAAGCGCGACGCCGAGCGCGCCGAGCAGGAGCCGCGTTCCTGACGTCCGCGGACAGCCGGCGGCCGGCCCGGCTCCCGTGACCCCGATCCACCCGACTGTGAAATAATCCCATATGCCCGATGAAGGGTTACTTTCATGGTCAAGGGAACGTACGGGATCGACTACGGGCTGATCCGGATCGACCGCACCGGCCAGGCCGAGGCCTTCGACGCGATCGGCGACCGCTACGACGAGGCGTTCCGGCAGAAGAAAGGCCAGCTGTCCGCCGGTGCCTGGCTGCTCGCCTGCCTGCCCTCGGGTTCCCGTGTGCTGGATCTGGGCTGCGGCACCGGACTGCCGACCACGCGGCAGCTGGCGGACGCCGGCCTGGAGGTCGTCGGCGTCGATCTTTCCCCCGGGATGCTGCGGCTCGCCCGGCAGAACGTCCCCGGTGCCACGTTCCATCGGCTGGACCTCGCCGACCTCAGGCCGGACGGTCCCCGCGACCTGGGCCGCTTCGCCGCCGTCGCGGCCTTCTTCTCCCTGTTGATGCTGCCGCGCCCCGAGATCCCCCTCGCGCTGCGCACGGTCCGGCACCTGCTGGTTCCGGGCGGTCTGTTCGTCCTGTCGATGGTGGAGGCGGACGTGGACGACTTCCCCATCCCGTTCCTCGGAAACACGATCAGGGTCTCCGGCTACCTGCGGGAGGAGCTGTACGAGGTCATCGAGGCCTCGGGCTTCGAGATCCTCAGGGAGTCGTCCTGCACCTACGCCCCGGCGGTCGCCGACGTACCGCCCGAGGAGCAGCTGTTCCTCTGCTGCCGACGCCGTGACTGACCACGCACGAGGCGACACCGCGGACCGCGGCGCCCCCTGAACGGGACGAAACGTGTGACGAAGCAACGCACTTCTCATCAGGGCCCCGCCCAGGCGGGCCGGGCCTCCGGCGGCCTGCTGGACGGGACGAGGGAGCGCGCCGTGGCGGAACACACCCTGGACCCGCTGCCGGTCGGGGCCGGACCGCAGACCGACCGGCTGCGGTATCTCGACGTGGCGACCCGGCGGATCGCCGGCGGGATGGACCTGGACGAGACGCTCCGGGAACTGCGCCGGGCCGCCGTGCCCGCGTTCGCGGACGCCATCCTGATCCATCTGCACGATCCCCTGCCGGTAGGGGACGAGAAGATGCCCGCGCCCGGTGTGCTGAAGCTGCACAGCATCGACCGGACGCCGGACGCACCGGCGACCGACCGGTCCGCGCCCGCCCTGCCCACCGAGCTCCCCCGGCGCGCGGACCTCACCGAGCGCGTGCACCTCACCGTCTCCGGCCGGCTCGCGCGGCTGCTCCTGTCCGGGCGGCCGGCGTTCGGCGACGCGCCGGGGATCGCATCGGCGGTGACCGAGCTGCTCGGGCCGGCGGCCGGCGCGCCGGAGGCTCTCCCGCCGGGCCGACGGCTGATCATCGCCCCGCTGCACGGCCGCCACCACATCATGGGCAGCGTCGTACTGCTGCGCCGCACCGACCGGCCCGCGTTCACCGGCGACGACCAGCTCGTCGCCTCGCAGCTCGCGACCCACACCGCCCTCGGCGTCCAGAAGGCGGTGATGTACGGGCACGAGGCCTCCGTGGCGGACACGCTCCAGCACACGATGCTCCCCCCGTCACTGCCCGAGCCCACCGGTGTCCGGCTGGCCAGCAGATACCTGCCCGCCTCCAAGACCGCGCAGGTCGGCGGCGACTGGTACGACGCGATCCCGCTGCCCGGCAACCGGATCGCCCTGGTCGTCGGCGATGTCATGGGCCACTCCATGACCTCGGCCGCGATCATGGGTCAGCTGCGCACCATCGTGCAGACCCTCGCCGGGCTCGACCTGCCCCCCGACGAGGTCCTGCACCACCTCGACGAACAGGCCCAGCGCCTCGGCAGCGACCACATCGCCACCTGCCTCTACGTGATCTACGATCCGATCTCGCAGCGGATGCTGATGGCGAACGCCGGCCACCCGCCCGCGCTGCTCCTCCAGCCGGACGGCCGGGTGGAGGTGCTGAAGGTCCCGCCGGGCGCTCCGCTCGGCGTCGGCGGTGTCGCCTTCGAGTCCGTGGACCTGCCCGCGCCCAAGGGCGCGACCCTGCTCCAGTACACCGACGGTCTCGTCGAGTCCCGCGACCAGGACGTGGGCTCGGGCGTCGAGGCGCTACGCGCCCATCTCCAGGCGCCGCCCCGGGCCAGGGGCCAGGGAATCGCCCTGCCCTCGCTGGAGACGCTGTGCGACCAGGTGCTGGGCACCCTGGGCCCGCGCACCCGCGACGACGACATCGCGCTGCTGGCCACCCGCTTCGAGGGATTCCCCGAGGACAGCGTCAGGTACTGGTTCCTGGAACCGCACCCGCGCACCGCGAAGCAGGCCCGTCGGCTGACCCATCGCACCCTGCGGCGCTGGGGGCTCGAATCCCTGCTGGAGTCGACGGAACTCCTGGTCAGCGAGGTCGTCACCAACGCCGTGCGCTGCGCCTCGCGCCCCATCTCGCTACGGCTCCTGCGCACCGACGTGCTGCGCTGCGAAGTCACCGACGACTCCCCCCAGGCGCCCCGGATGCGGTGCGCCGAGGTCGACGACGAGGGCGGGCGCGGTCTGTACCTGGTCAACCAGATCGCCCGGCGCTGGGGCTCGACCAGGCTCAGCGCGGGCAAGGTGGTCTGGTTCGAGCTGCCGATCCCCGACACATGAGAGACGCCGCGTGAGAGCCCCGGCTCCCTCAGTGGGCGAGCGCGTCGCGCAGACCGGGCTTCGAGGCGTCGGCCCAGGCGGCCGGCGGTTCCCGTTCGCTCGCAGGTACGGCGCCGCGTCTCGATCACCCGGTCGGCGGTGTCGGTGCGCGGCTCGACCTGCCGCGTGTGGGGGTGGCATGGCCGCCCGGCCACGCCCCAGCGGGTCCGATCCGATCAGCTGTCGGTAGACGGGCCAGGCGCTCACTCAGGTGCGTACGCCCATGACGGGTCCTCCCGGGCAGCCGCATGCCGGTCCTCGGCCTCGGACGTGCCACCCGGCGCCGCGTTCCGCGGGCGGGCCGGACCGGCGGCCCGGTGGGAGCGCCTGCTCACGGCGATCTCACCTCCTGGCTCACGGACGGCGTGAGACTCAGGTACCCCAGCGGCCGAGGGTGTATCGCGTCCCGGTGCCCGCTCCGGCGAGCCTCCTCGGACCGGGAGGCTCGGGCCGGGGAGCTCGGCCCGGGAGAGTCAGCCCAGGAAGCTCAGCCGGACCTGGCGGTCGGGGTTGTCCCGGTTCGTGTCCACCAGGCACACCGACTGCCAGGTGCCCAGTTCCAGCCGTCCGCCGATCACCGGCAGGGTCGCGTGGGGCGGGACGAAGGCCGGCAGGACGTGGTCGCGGCCGTGGCCGGGGCTGCCGTGGCGGTGCTGCCAGCGGTCGTCGGCGGGCAGCAGCGTGTGCAGGGCGGAGAGAAGGTCGTCGTCGCTGCCCGCGCCGGTCTCGATGACCGCGATCCCGGCGGTGGCGTGCGGGACGAAGACGTTCAGGAGACCGTCGCGGCCGGCGGCCGCCTCCCGCAGGAACGCCTCGCAGTCACGGGTGAGATCGACGACCCGCTCCGTGGAACCGGAGGCGACGCGCAGGACTCGGGTGGTGAAGCCGTCTGACATGGCTCCATCCTCGCCCACGGGAAGATCCGCGACCACGCACCCGTTAGTGGAACCGTGAACAACACACGCGAGGTCGAGGTGGTCGTCGTCGGCGCGGGTCAGGCCGGGCTGTCCGGCGCCTACCATCTGCGGCGCGCCGGTTTCCGCCCCGAGCACGACTTCGTGGTCCTCGACCACTCCCCCGGACCGGGCGGCGCCTGGCAGTTCCGGTGGCCCTCGCTGACGTACGGCAAGGTGCACGGAATGCACTCGCTGCCGGGGATGGAGCTGACGGACGCCGACTCCGCACGGCCCTCCTCCGATGTGATCAGCGCGTACTTCGACCGCTACGAGCAGGCCTTCGACCTGCGGGTCCGGCGCCCGGTGGAGGTGCGCGCGGTACGCGAGGGCGCCGGCGGGCGGCTGCTCGTGGAGACGTCCGACGGGGTGTGGTCGACCCGCGCGCTGATCAACGCGACCGGCACCTGGGACCGGCCGTTCCAGCCGCGCCTGCCCGGCCAGGAGACCTTCCTCGGACGGCAGCTGCACACCGCGCACTACCCCGGGCCCGAGGCGTTCGCGGGGCTGCGGGTGGTCGTGGTGGGCGGCGGGGCGTCCGGCACCCAGCATCTGCTGGAGCTCGCCCCGTACGCGGCCGCCACCACCTGGGTCACCAGGCGGCCGCCCGTCTTCCGCGAGGGCCCCTTCGACGAGGAGGCGGGCCGTGCGGCCGTCGCGCTCGTGGAGGAGCGGGTGCGGCACGGACTGCCGCCGAGGAGCGTGGTCTCCGTGACCGGCCTGCCCCTGAACGACGCGATCAGGCAGGGCCTGGCGGACGGCGTCCTGGACCGGCTGCCGATGTTCGACCGGATCACCCCGGACGGCGTGGAGTGGAGAGACGGACGGCACGTGGCCGCCGACGTCATCCTGTGGGCGACCGGCTTCCGGCCCGCCGTCGGCCATCTGGCGCCGCTGCGGCTGCGCGAGCCGGGCGGCGGCATCCGCCTGGACGGGACCCGCGCGGTCGCCGACCCGCGCGTCCATCTGGTCGGCTACGGCCCGTCGGCGAGCACCATCGGCGCCAACCGGGCCGGCCGGGCGGCGGTACGGGACATCAGGCGTCTGCTCGCGGGCGAGGCCCTCGCCGCCTGACGTCCCGCCCGCTCAATTCGTCGTCGTGGGTGCCGGACTCGCGCTCCTGTGCTGCGCAGCGTCGAACTCGGCGACGTTGCGCAGGTGCTGCTGGTAGTCGGCCGTGAACCGGGTGTCGCCCGGCCTGACGGTCACGAAGTAGAGCCAGTCGCCCGCCGTCGGGTTGATCGCGGCCTTCATCGCGTCCTCGCCGGGGTTGTCGATCGGCGTCGGCGGCAGGCCCATCCGCCGGTACGAGTTGTAGGGGTTGTCGATCCGGGTGTCGTCGGCCGTCGTACGCGGGGTGGAGCGGTTGAGCGCGTAGTTGATCGTGGAGTCCAGCTGGAGCGGCATCCCGCGCTCCAGCCGGTTGAACACGACGCGGGCGACCTTTCCCATGTCGGACTTCGTCGCGGACTCGGCCTGGACGATGCTGGCGATGGTGACCGCCTGGTAGAGATTCAACGCGTTGTGCTGCGCGCCGGCGGCGATGGGCGCCTTGTTGAACGTGCGGTTCGCGGTGTCGACCATGGACGCCAGCACCATCTGCGGCGTGGCCTTCCCGGTCAGCGCGTACGTCGCCGGGAACAGGTACCCCTCGGGGTTGCCCTCGGCGTCGCCCGGCAGCTTGAGGTGGACCTTCGCGAGGGACTGCCTGGTGGTGCCGGCGGGCAGATCGAGGGCCTTGTCGACCGCGTCGTAGACCTGGCCGGCCCGCCAGCCCTCCGGGATCACCAGCGAGGCGGGCCGGGCGGGCCGACCGGACCCGTCATGGCCCAGCTTCAGCAGCGGCACCGCCACGGCGGTGCCGGCCACGACGGCCCCGGCCGCGACGAGGGTGATCCTGCCCCGGCGCGTCAGTCGAATCGGTCTCCGTGGCGGAGTGTTCATCTGCATGGGGGCACGGTAACCCGCAAAACCCGGCAAATCTGGCATATCGTCAGCTTGTCGGCTCCAGTCGGGCGTCCCGGCGCACGAGCGCGGCGTACCGCCCGTCCCGCGCCAACAGCTCCTCGTGGGTACCTCGTTCGACGACGCGCCCGCGGTCCAGGACCGCGATCTGGTCGGCGCCCCGGACGGTGGACAGCCGGTGCGCGATCGTGAGGGTCGTGCGGTCGGCGGACAGCGCGTCGATGGCCTTCTGGACGGCGTGTTCGGTGCGGGTGTCCAGGGCGCTGGTCGCCTCGTCGAGGATGAGCACCGGCGGATCGCGCAGGATGGTCCGGGCGATGGCCAGGCGCTGTTTCTCGCCGCCCGAGAAGCGGTGGCCGCGTTCCCCGACGACCGTGTCGTAGCCGTCCGACAGGGACACGATGTGGTCGTGGATCTGGGCCGCCCTGGCCGCCGCGTACAACTCCTCGTCGGTGGCCTCCGGCTTGGCGAAGCGCAGGTTCTCGGCGACCGAGGCGTGGAAGAGGTACGTCTCCTGCGAGACGACGCCGACCGCGCGGGCGAGGGTGTCGAAGTCGAGGTCACGGACGTCGACGCCGTCGAGGGTGACCCGGCCGCCCGTGACGTCGTACAGGCGTGGCACCAGATAGCCGAGCGTGGACTTGCCGGCCCCGGTGGCACCGACGAGCGCGAGGCCGCTGCCCGCGGGCACGGTGATGTCGATGCCGTCGAGGACCGGGCCGCCCTTGTCGTCGTAGCCGAAGGTGACGTCCTCGAAGCGGACCTCGCCCTTGACCTCGTCGAGGTGGACGGGCTCCGCGCGCTCGGTGATGTCGACGGGCAGGTCGAGGTATTCGAAGATGCGCTGGAACAGGGCGAGCGAGGTCTGGATCTGGACGCCGGTCGCCAGCAGGCTCACGGCCGGGCGGAACAGGCCCTGCTGGAGCGAGACGAAGGCGACGAGGGTACCGATCGAGACGCCGGGGCCGCCCAGTTGGAGGGCGAGGCCCGCGGTCCAGTAGATGACGGCCGGCATGGCGGCCATCACGATGGTGATCACGGCCATCCGCCAGCGGCCCGCCATGCTCGCGCGCACCTCCAGGCCGACCAGTTGCTCGGACTCCTCGGCGAACGACCGGGTGAGCGAGTCGGAGCGGCCCATGGTGCGGCCGAGCAGGATGCCGCTGACGGAGAGCGACTCGGTGACGGTCGCCGCCATGGCCGCCATCTGCTTCTGGCGCTGGGTGGTGATCTTCTTGCGCTCGTTGCCCACGCGGCGGCTGATCCAGACGAAGACCGGCAGCAGGAGCAGCGAGACGACGGTCAGCCGCCAGTCGAGGGCGATCATCGCGATGATCGTGGCGACCACGCTGGTGAGGTTGGAGACCAGGGAGGTCGCGGTGGAGGTGACGGTGGCCTGCATGCCGCCGATGTCGTTGGCGATGCGGGACTGCACCTCGCCCGTGCGGGTCCGGGTGAAGAACGCCAGCGACATGCGCTGCAACCGGCCGTAGACGGCGGTGCGCAGGTCGTGCATGACGCGTTGGCCGACGGTCGTGGAGATCAGTGTCTGGAGCACGCCGAAGACGCTGTTCAGGACGGCGCTGAGGATCATGCCGAGGGCCAGCAGGCTCAGCAGACCGGTGCGCCCCTGGGGGATCGCGACGTCCAGCGTCTCCTTCAGCAGGAACGGGGTGGCCACGGACACCAGGGACGAGGCGCCGACCAGCAGTCCGACGACCGCGAGCCGGGCTCGGTAGGGCTTGAACAGGGAGAGGATGCGGCGCACCTGGCGGGGCTGGTCCGTCGAGGTGCCGGGAGAGGGGGTCCATTCGATGTGATCGCGGGGCATGGCTCCTACGGAGGGTGAGACGGTGAGGATTCAGGGAGCATAGCTCATTGTTACCTATACTCACAATGAACCTGGTCCTGATATTGTTCCCCCATGACCAGCCCCGATCCCGACGGCCTGCTCGCCGAGCAACTCCTGCGGCTCACGCGCCGGGTGCACCGCATCCAGAAGCACCACCTCCAGCAGCGCGGCCTCGGCGTGACACCCGCCCAGGCCCGGCTGCTGCGCATCCTGGCGCACTGCGACACCTCGCCCCGCATGGCCGATCTGGCCGAACGGCTGGAGGTGGTGCCCCGGGCCGTGACGACCCTGGTCGACGGACTGGAGGCGAGCGGCAAGGTGCGACGGGTCCCCGATCCGACCAACCGCCGCGTGATCCGCGTCGAACTCACGGACGACGGCCAGGAGGCGCTGCGCGAACTGCGCGGGGCGCGCGTGTCCGCCGCGCAGGAGATCCTCGCGCCGCTGACGGGCGCCCAGCGCGAGGCACTCGGGAGCCTGCTGGACACACTGGTGGACGGGCCCCCTGCGCCCGCGCGGGGGCGCACCTGCTGAACGACGGGCTCCGGTGGCGCGTCAGCCGAGGTGCGCCCGGTCCCCCATCACCACCACGGGGTGCCGGTCCGGGTCGAGCGTGCGCAGCAGGTAGCGCATCGCCACTCCGGACAGGCCGACACAGGCCGACGTACCGCTGCCGTGGTCCAGGTGCAGCCAGATGCCGCCTCCCGCGGCACCGCCCTCGGGGCGGGTCGGGTCGTTCGGCGGGGTGCCCTTGACGCGGTTGTAGTCGATGGCGATGACATAGTCGAAGTCGTGCCAGTGCGACCTGGCCCACCAGCGCGGGGCCGCGAAGCCGACGGATCTCGTGTACGGGAGCCGGGTGCCGGGGTCGGCGAGGACACCGCCCGCGTCGGTGAGCGTGAACACGCCCACGGGGCTGCGCCCGTCCCCCTCGTGATGGTCGGTGGTCCAGCCCTCCTTCCCGTTGTGCGCGGGCCAGCCGCGGGTGCGCTCCCAGGCGGTGCCGCGCCGGGTGTACAGCACGACCGTGGAGTCGGCCGAATCCCCGCCGTCCCCGTAGACGGCCACCACCTGGCGGGAGTCGGCGGGGATCCGCCGCCGAAGACGCTCGCCGACGCCCGGGATGCGGGTCGGATCCACGAGCCTTGCATGCGGGCGCCCCTGGTGGGCGCGGTCCGCGCCCGCGACGGCTCCCGCTCCGCCGCCGCTTCCCCGAGCCGGGCCGTCGCATCCGGACAGCACCAGCAGGCCCGCGAGGGTCGCGAGGGTCGCGAGCACCGGCAGGACCGACGTGGCCGACAGCGCCGTGCGGGTCGTCCGGGCCTTCGAGGTCCGCACGGCCGTCGAGGGGAGCGCCGGTCGCCGTCGCGACTCCCGAACGCCGTGCGCTGCCACTCCGGCATCACCCCACCCTCATGGAACTTTCCGGACATTCAACCAGAGTTGGGGACATCCGCGTAATGCCGGGCCACCCCGGATCGCGCGGACCGGGCCGCCCGAACGATTCGGTCCCCTGAAAAACAGGTTGATTTTGACCACGCTCCGACGCGAACCTTTCACGGTTTGTTGCCGCACCCCGCGGCTCCGCTCTTCCCTGCCC
>NZ_VJZD01000124.1 GCF_009377175.1 Streptomyces adustus | reverse complement strand
GTCTGACCGGCTTCAGCACGTCTCCTGAAGCCGACGAAGTCCCAGCCATCCCGCCCCCTCATGCAGCAATGGCCCTCGATCTTACGGTCCATGACTTGCGCGCCGTGATCCACAAGAGAAGCCCTAGTCGTAAACGGTGGCTGCGCTGAGGGCTCGTGCGATGAAGGTCCAGTCGCCGTCGGCTGGAAGTTTCTTGTCGAGGTTCCGGTACCAGCCGTCCGAGCTGGCTATCCACGCGGCGAGGGCCCCAAGGAAGCTGTCGAGGGTGCGGGGCGGGACGGCCTCCACCCGTCGACCTCATCTGCCACCAGAGCAACCAGACCGACCCCAAGGCGATCCAGGTCCGGCACCAGGGTGTCTTCCTCGGATGGGTCGCCCGCGAGATTGCTCGCCCGCTTGCCCTCGCCGACGACGCCGCACCCCAAGTACACGCCCAACTGACCACCGATGCGCGCCTGATTGCGAATCAGATGGGGCTAGACCAGCTGCACGTGCATGACGTGCTCCCCCTGACCCATCACACGCACCCCGCAGCGACCACTTGCCCCGTACAACGAGGCCCTGCACGTCGGAATCAGCCCCGCTCGGCGGGCGAACGGCCAAACAGAGCCCCATGCAGGAACTCAGTGCCTGCCCGACACGCGCTCCACACGAGTTCCGCCCGAGCCTGTGCAGCAGCCGTCGTCCGGCGTCCGGACAGTCGGTACGCTGCCTGGCACTCACCGCGATAGGACCGAGATCGTGCGACAGCACCGGTTGTCTCGCTCGCTGCGGTCTGCTCACGTCTCATCGAAGGTGAGCGAGTACCCCCACTCACCTGAGTACGCGTACTCACGTGAAGGCGGAGGCTCGCTCGCAGACTTGACGCATGAGACGAACCCCCGCGCCGACCAGCACGACCACCGGCTCCCCGCGCCGTCTGCTGCCCATGCTCGCTGTGGCAACTCTCGCCGCACTGGCGCTCGCTGCCTGCGGCACCGAGAAGACAGGCGTCGGCGGACCGCAGAGCAGCCCTGCTGACAGCGCCAGGGTCCGGCCCAGTGCGGCCTTCACAGAGATGCTGAGCAAGGTCGCGCAGCAGTGTCCCCCGAGCGCTTCGCCAGAGGCGCCGCCGACCGGTCCTGCGCAGACGCCGCCGTCCGGGGAGACGCCGCCGAGCGACGCGGTCGAGCCGATCGCCCCCACGGCAGGGCCCGAGGTGGAGCTGAGCGCTCGGGACTGGTGTGCGAGCAACCTCCATGAAGAGCGCATCGCCCAGGCGCTGTGGGATCTGGCGGATCCCACCCCCGCAAAGGTCAGGGCGATCCTGAACGGTCTCGGCTACATCGACGGGCGCATCCATGGCCTCAAGCAGTCCGGTACGACCACACGGTTCTATCTCGATCTGCGCGACCAGGGCGGACGACTCTGCCTGGACGGCTCGGCAGCCGGTGAGGAGACCGTCATCGACAAGTGCGTAGCCCCCGCGACCGGCCCGTTCAAGGCTGGAGAACGGACAGTATGACGCCCGACTTCAGTCTCCTCGGCGATGCCCATTGGAGGTGATCGGCAACGCCGTCACCTCCAACGCCGCCCGCGACCTGGTCGGCAAGGTCGTCGAATCCCTCACCGGTGAAGACATCGCCCTACCCACCATGAGCGGCACCGCTCCGGCGCCGTCTTCGAGGGGGGAGACACCGGCGCACTCCTGCTGTCCAGCGCAGGCCCGTACCGTGGGGCGAGTTGGTGGGACGTCACTCGTCCTCGTACGTGTCCCGACTGTCAACCTGCCGGTATCTCTGGTCCTCACAGGGGATCGCGTACGGAGGGCGCTTGCGCGGGTCGCTCGTCGGATATCGGGCGGGCGGGCGCCTGACTGCTGTCGCGTCGGCCGGCGCGCCTGGGCTGACCCAGGACAACTCCGGCCAGGACCAGGACCAGTCCGCACAGTTGCTGAACGGTCACCACCTCTCCGGCGACTGCTGTACCGAGCAGGACCCCGGTAACGGGGTTGAGCAGCCCGATCAGTCCGACTGTCCCTGCGGGCAGGTGCCGCAGTCCGGTGAACCAGGCGGCGAAGGCCAACGCGGTGGCGACCAGGGCGACGTAGCCGAACGCGAGGAGGGTCGGGGTGGACAGCGCGGGCGGTGGGCCCTCCACGGCTGCGGCGACCGGGAGCAGGAACAGACCGCCGGCGGTGAGCTGCCAGGCGGTCGAGGCGAGCACATCGGTGCCGGCGCTCCACCGTTTGGTCAGGGTGTGGCCGAAGGACGACACCAGCATGGCGGCGGCCGAGGCGAGGATTCCCGGCACGCTCACGCCTTTCACCCCGGTGAGCAGCATGAGACAGACCCCGCCGAGGCCGATCGCGGCAGCGGCCAGGTGGGCGGTCCTGGGCCGCTCGGAGACCAGGGGCCAGGCGATGAGCATCATCGTCAGCGGGGACGCCGCCATGACGGTCGAGGCGATGCTCGTCGGAAGCAGTTGGGAGGCGACGTAGACGAGGACGAAGAACACGCTCATGTTGAGCAGTCCGAGCACCGCGGACCGCCACCACCACGCGCCGTGTGGCCGCCGCCTGCGCAGGGCGAGGAGTGCGAGGCCTGCGGGCAGTGCCCGCAGGGCGGCCCCGTAGAGCGGGCGGTCGGCCGGCAGGAACTCGTGGGTGACGAAGTAGTTGGTCCCCCATGCCACCGGTGCGACCGCGGTCAGTGCCACCCAACGCATATTAGCTTCCATGGAAGCTAATATAACTTCCCGGGAAGCTATTATGGAGTGCATGGAGCACGATGAACCTATGGACCGCGTGGCTCGCATCCAGGCCGACTGGCGCCGCGAGCGTCCCGACATCGACATCGCCCCGCAGGGCGTGATCGGCCGACTGCACCGCCTGGCCGACCGGCTCACCGAGGAACTCTGCCTCGTCTACGGCCGCTACGGCCTCAGCGAGGGCGAGTTCGACGTCCTGTGCGCACTGCGCCGCGCCGGGGATCCCTACGAGCGGGCACCCGGCGAACTCGCCGCGCACACCATGGTCACCACCGGTGCGATGACGAAGAGAATCGACCGCCTGGAGCGAGCCGGCCTCGTCACCCGCCGCCGCTCCGACGATGACCAGCGCGGCCGGATCGTCGCCCTCACCGGACCTGGACGCGACCTGATCGACCGAGCCTTCACCGACCACATGCGCAACGAACGCCGCCTGCTGGACCTGCTGACGCCCACCGAGGCCGAGTCACTCGAAACACTCCTCACGACCTGGCTCTCCGGCATGGAGCATTCGCGTACTCCCGGCCGCCAGTGACCCACCACATCGGACTCCCACCGGTGCCGTCGGGACCGCAAGCCGTCTACGACAAGACCACCAAGCCGCAGTTGGACGAGTTACGCAGGGCGCTGCGCGGCTTCGGCGTTGAATCGACAGCCGGCGCCCTCGGCCTGAAAGTGGACCTCGGCGCAGCTGCCGGGACGGTCCTCGGCGCGGCGGCAGCCGCAGGCGGCCAACTGGTAGTCGCCGGCACGGCCGTGACCGTCGCCGTTCTGCCCTACGTCCAAAATCACGGAGTTCTCGACGCCCGTGATCCGACTGGAAGACCGTGCCTGCCAGGGCTCATCAGCGCCTGTCCGCACTCCGGCAGCAACGTCACAGAGAGCAGCACCGCCAACGTGGTCAGAGGGTGGCCGCATGCGGCTGGTGCACCACCATCCACGGAGCACCGACGTCAGCATCCGGGTACCGACGTCCACCCCTCATCGACACGAACCGCCACGGCCGGTGTCCCCGTCGGCCGTGTTGATCCGGGTCCACGCGCAGTCATCCACGACTATGGGTGGAACATCCGATCCGGCCGGAGGTCCAGCATGCACGGTGACGGCTTTCCCGCCCCGGACTCCGGGCTCCTCCTCACCCATTTCCTGACCGTCACCGACGTCGCGCGATCGCGCGCCTTCTACACCGACGTCCTCGGCGGCAAGGTGGTGCTCGAGGAGAACCCCTGCACCGTCAAGCTCGCCAACGGGTGGATCATCATGAACCCGGGCGGCGGCCCCACCCCAGACAAGCCGGACATCACGCTGCGCCCGCCCACCGACCCGGGCACCGTCAGCTGCTTCCTCAACCTCCGCGTCGCCGACATCGAGGCCTGCTACCGCGAATGGACCGCCAAGGGCGCCCACTTCCTCACACCGCCCATCGACCGCAAGGCTGAACTGCGGTGCTACCTGCGCGACCCCGACGGCTACCTCATCGAAGTCGGCCAGGCCACCGGCATGCTGCAGGGTGTCTACGCGGACCCGCCCGCCGGCACACGCTAGCGACGTGCGGCCGCCCGGGCGGCACCAGGCGCACGGCGTCCCGCACACCGGCCCAAAGGGGGCGTAGGCATCAGCCGCGCAGCTGCGCGCACGTGCCACATTCCAGGTGGGCCGGTCCGCGGGGTGAAACGTCGACGGGCCCGCCGTCCAGGACCGAGGCGAGCGCTTCGAGGGCACGACGCTCGTACTCGGCCCGCTCCCCGGGCGTGGGTTCGGGTGCGTAGGGCCACTCCAGGCCCGGCAGCGGTCGTCCGACGTTGTCGTACGGCGGCAGATCGGGCGCCGGGTCCTCCTCCCAGGCATGGATCCGCCCGCCCCGGACCTGGAGCCAGCCGCCGCCGACGGCCACGGCGATCTGCACATCCGTACGTCCGTCGACGGGCTCGACGGCGTCACCGGTGCAGTAGTGGGCGAGGGTACGCCCGAACGCCTTGGTCTGCCCGCACCGGTGACCGGCGTGGATCTCGTCGAACATGCCCATGAAGTCCTCCCATCGAAATTGCGGCCGGTCAGCCCGCCCTGACGCAGCATGATGCCGCGTCGGGACGGCCGGTGCCGTCCGCCACCACCCATGCTGCCGAAACGGCGAACAGCACCGCGCCACCGATCACGAACACCGCTCCCCCTGCCACGACACGTCCATCCCGCTCCCTGCGCAGCCGGTGACGGCACCGCAGGCGCGCAGCCTGCCACCGGACCCGTGAGCAGAGCCGAACGCCCGACCACGACGGAGAGCCGGTCCGCAGGACCGGACACGACACCCCAGCGGAAACGCCCGTTCGCGCTGTCCAGGCGGCAGAAGGCCCCGCCGCCCGTGGCGCAGGCGCTCTCGCAGCCGTCCCGGCCGTCAGGCCCGGGCAACGACCTCGACGACCCGGAACACACCGCCGCTCCCGCACGGGGGACGGTGTTCGCCGACCGAGGCGCTCACTTTGATGCCTAGCCGGCCGACTTCGCGGTGTGGCGCCGGGTTTCCTCAAGATGGATATTGATGTAGCGGACAAGGCTCAGCGCGTCCTGGGGGTGGCCGGCCTGAAAGGTGATGCGGCGCAGCAGGCTGACGCTGTCGAGTGCGATGCCCTCGCGGGCGAGGATGAAGACGAGGGTGAGGAAGGCGGTGCGAGCGTTACCGTCGTCGAAGGGGTGGAAGAAGCAGATGTCGAGGTAGGCGCGGGCGGCGCGGGCAGTCAGGCCGAGAGGCCGGCCGGCGTCGAATTCGCTCTCGGCCAGGCACGTGTCGAAGCGGGCGTGCGTGTCCGGTCCGATGCCGTAGCGCTCCCGGCCTCCCTTGGCGAACGCGGGCAGACTGCGAAACCGTGGCGGCTGCGGGGTACCCAGTAGGTGCTGCTGCCAGCTGCTGAGCACTGCGAGGTCGAGCCGCGCTCCGCGTGCCGCGTCGGCGCGGAGCAGTTCCAGGGCGTTGAGCAGGCCCTCGGCCCGGGCAGCGTCGACGGCGCCGTCGAAACCCCGGATGTCCTGCGCCGCGCCGTCGCGGACGGGCTCCACCGGTCCGTCCGCGCCGCCGTCCGGGACCTCGTGCCACGGCACCGACTCGCGTACCGCGAGCCAGCGCTGCAGATCGTCCTGGGCCGGCGCGTCTGCGCGGGTACCGCCGTCGCCCGCCTGTACGGAGAGCGCGAGCTGCTCCGCGATGTCGTCGACCAGCTCCGTGTCAGGACCGGTCCAGCTCCGGAAGCGTCCACCGATCGCCGAGTCCACCAGCCCACTCGCCACGTCGGGCGCGACTCCCCACCGGCTGAGGAACCACGTCAGCACCTGGTGACAATGGCCGTGCCAGCCGCTGCCGCACCCGGTGCGGTCGACGACCTGCAGGATCAGATTCCGCGCCGCGCACTCCCACAGGATCCGCTGGTCTTCGATGCCGGCCAGGTCCAGCGGGTACGCCTCGAACCAGCCGGCGAGGTCCTCCAGCCACTCGCGCCACTCGCACAAGGCCGCCCCGACGCGGGCCAGTGTCTCCTCGGGGGTCGTAATCGAATCCCGCGGACAGCACCAGCTCCCTACCGGTCCGCCGTCGAAATCCCCCTCGTCGTGCGCCCAGCGCCACCCCACCGTCCAGCGGCCGTAGTGCTGTACGAGGGCGTACGACATCGCATCCGCCCAGGTCTTGCCCTCTCCGTAGCTCCAAGCGCTCATGGCGGGGTCTGCGAAGGAGACGTCCGGGCGGACAGGCACACACCGGGTCGGGCCGAGCGAGCCTATGATGCGCGCCGCAGACGCACCGTCGAACGCATGACGGGCGGGGTCTACCTCATCCCAGCTCAAAGAGCCCGGAGCCAACTCGATAAACACCACGCAACCCTGCCACGCCCACCCAGCACGGGCGCAAATGGTTTACGCAGCTCAGGAACACAACAGGCCCCCTGGCGCCGGCTCCAGCTGGGCATCGTCGGCCAGGAGGAGGCCTTCGCAGCGGGTCAGGCGGGGGCGGGACATGGGATCTCCACCGGGTCGTGGCGGGCAGCTGGTCGGCCAGTCGGCTCGATGTCCACGCCGGGCCCCGCAGGAGCTGTCCCGGCTCATCGCCAGGCACTCCTACTGGCAGAGTCCGGCAGAGAGCCCTGCGGCCCGCATGACGCTCAAGCAGCACGCACGGCAGCAGGCCCGCTCATGACCCGAAACACTCACCGGCAGCCCGCCGCACAGCAGCAGGATGCTGTGCGGCGCGCCCACCGCGAATGGATCGCCGCGCCCTGTGACCTATACCGCACCGAGGAATCCCGGATCGACCGGGCCCATCTGCCGGGCGAAGTCCGCGGCGACGCCGAGGACTTCACGCATCGGCACGGCACGTCGACTGGTGGCCGCGAGGTCCGCGCGAGCCTCCTGCGACCACAAGAACGGAATCACCGAGATGCCTTGTGAGAAGGACAACGCGGCCGCCTCCTCCCGCCAGCCCGGCCAGCGCAGCCCTTCGTAGAACTTCTCCAGCCGTCCGGACAGCATCCAGGAGATCCATACCGAGTGGCCCATCTCCATCACTTCCCACTCCAACGTGTCGGGGGCGAAGTAGGTCATCTGTCCTGGGGCACCGGGCCGACCCGCCGCTTCCGGGTCGTGGCCGTTCAGCGCGAACACTCCGCCCAGCACGTCGTGGCCCACGACCAGGCCCTTCGCCGGATGCCAGGCGGGATCGACATGGGCGGGGAACTCATTGACCTGGCCAAGGCTTGGCAGACTGCCGTGGTCTTCGCCCGACCCGCCACCGATCACACGCACCCATCCGTCATCGAGGACCAGGCCGCCGCTGTTCAGCGCTACGGCGCCGAGCACCGATCGTGCCGTGACTTGCATCTGCAGCAGGCACCGGCGGCCCTCGCCCCGGTCAACGGGCAGCACCCTTACTGGAACAGCGCTGGCCGTGAACAGCTCCCGCAGCTCGGGCCAAGCCGGGTCGTCCACGTTGATCAGCTCATTGATTCCACGCACCCGATGATGATCCCAGTGCTGCCCGACGTCTCCGACGCCAGGTCCGAGGGACAGGTTGCCATCGACGGCAGGCGACGCGGACTCCCGAAGTCCAGCACTTTGAGTCCCGCTGATTTCATCGGGCCGTGCGAAAGCCAGGGCTCCGCCGAGTTCAAGAGCCACTACTGCTCCGGTGGCGGCGACGTGTTCGCCCGTGACTGCCCGTTTCCGGCGAGTTCGAGAGCCGCCGCAGGAGTGAAACGCCGCAAGTGGTCGGTGGGACGCTCGGAGGCCGCACCGGGCGATGTAAAGGCCTCCTTGACGAACGAATCTCGTAAAGGCATCCTTGACATGTGACTGATTCGCCGATGTCTCTCGCGGGCCTGGCTGCTCGCCTCGCCGAGCAGGCCGCCGCCCTGGCGGGGTCGGCCGGCAGCCCAGTGGCTCAGCCGGCCTATCTCGACCTCGTCCGACGCGCCGAGGACGTCGACGGCCTGGCGGAGCAGGTACTGAAGCTGTGCGTGCAGCAGTGCCGGGATGCCGGCCACACCTGGCAGGAGATCGGGGACCTGCTCGGAGTCACCCGCCAGGCCGCGTTCCAGCGGTTCGGCAAGCCCATCGACCCGAGAACGGGAGAACCCATGGACAAGACCGTGCGCATGACCGACGCCGCCGCCCGAGCCACCGAGATCGCGGCCGCCGTCCTCGACGGCCGGATGGACGAAGCCCGCCGGTCGTTCAACGCCGAGGTACTGGCGGCATTCACCGACGACGTCCGCCTCGACGGGCTGGCCACGGTCGCCGGTCTGGTCGGCGCCTTCGAGGGCTTCGGCGAGGGCGAGCCGTTCGTTCGCCGCATCGGCGACCACACAGTCGTTGACGTCCCGCTGCGCTACGAGGCCGGCGACATGAAGGCCCGCGTCGCATTCGACACAGACGAAAAGGTCGCCGGCCTCTTCATCCTCGCGCCCGAAACCCCGTGAACCGCCCCGCCGCTCCCCGGGGCAACCGGCGGACCGCCAGGAAAGGCAGATGAACATGGCCCCGCCCACCTACGACGACGGCACGATCCGGTGCGACGACCAGGGGATCGCCATCCGCCGCTACTACCCCTGGGGGGCCAAGACGATCCGCTATGCCTCGATCAGGGGCGTGGAGACGCTTCCCCTGACCGGCGCGAACAAGGTGCGCAGGTGGCGCATCTGGGGCTCGGGGGACTTCGTCCACTGGTGGAACTTCGACCCCAACCGGCCGAAGAAGGTTGTGGCGCTCGTGCTCGACGTGGGCCACCGGGTCCGCCCCACGATCACACCGGACGACGCGGCCGCCGTCGCTCGCATCATCGCGGAGAAGAGCCCTCAGTGAGGCGCTCCTCCTGCCGAGGCAGGATGAAAATGATCCTTGGCTACCGGTCTGGCGCATGCGAACCCCGGCATCATCGGTCAGTTGGTTGTCCTGACGGGTGCACTGCTGCGCCCGTGGTGTCGACCGCTGAGCTCGGCGTCGAGCGTCTCCTGAGCCACGCGCATGACCTCGGCGTAAACGGGGTCCTGCAGCCGCTTCCACATCTCGCCCTCAGAAACGTCCTCAACGCGGCTGACCACCCACCAGATGTTGCCGAAGGGATCCCTGATACGCCCTCCGCGCTGTCCGAAGGCGTCGTCGGCCAGGGACGTGACGACATGGCCGCCTGCTGCGACAGCTTGTGAGAACGCCTCGTCCGCATCGGCCACGAACACGCGCAGCAGGCTCGGCATGGTGGGCCAGTCCGCGTGTCGGTCGAAGGCCAGCACGACGGTGTCGCCGACGCGGATCTCACCGTGCCCGATGGAGCCATCCTCGGTCGACACCCGTCCGAGCTCCTCACCCCCGAACGCCTGAGTGACGAAGTCAAGAAAGGCCCCCGTGTCGTCGGTGACGATCCAGGATGCAACGGTGGTGTAGCCCTCCGGCGCTGCGCTGGTCTGCTCGGGCATCGCGGTCCTTTCGCTGATGTTGGTTGCGAGCACCGACGATAGGCGTGAGCTAGGTCAGCTTCTGTCCTAAAGGATGTTGCACAAGGCTGAGTACGGGCAGATTGGGACCGGTGACGGGCCCTCGTACTCAAGATGCGAGGGCGGGATTGCGCATGCGGGCGACGACCCGGACCGTGCGATGGCGGCAAGAGCAGTTGCGGACCGAGCTGCTCTCGCGCCGCCGCGGTCGCGGCCGGGCCGAGCACCGAGAAAATTCGCATGTCGACATGATGGGCGGCCCACTAGCGTGCGGTCATGACCGAGGAGATATGGGCGCACGTGCGCCAGCGGGTGCTCCGGCTGGCCGGACACCCGGGGGCGGAGAAGGTCTTCGGGGCACAGGGGCACCGGTTTGGGCTGAGTCCGGTCATGGACGAGGAAGAACTCCAGGCGCTCGAGGCAGACTTGGGAATCGGTCTGCCGGCGCAATACCGGAACTTTCTGCTGTGCGTAGGCGGCGGAGGTGCCGGCCCCGACTACGGTCTCATGACGCCCGTCCGGGACGACGGTGGGTGGCAGTGGCGCGGCATCGGGCTCGCCTGTCCGGGGCAGTCGACCACGGCCGAGTTCGCCGGACGGCCCTTCGTCGCCGAGGCACTTCAGCAGGACCTCGACTCGCTCGAGACACAGGAGCCGCAGTCAGAGGCCTTCGCGGACGACGACGCCTTTCGCCGCGCACAGGCGGCATGGGACGCGCGCTACGAGGAGCTGTACGACGCCCAGGAGGCAGGAGCGGTGTTCCTCAGTGAGCAGGGATGCGGCTACGCCTCGCTGCTGGTGATGACGGGCCCCCACCGGGGGGCCGTCTGGGAGGATCTGCGTCCTGCGGACCTGGGGATCAAGCCGTCCGGGTACGACTTCGCCCACTGGTATCTCAGGTGGCTCGAGCGCACCGAACGGCAGCTCGAGGCAGCGCCGCCAGGGCAAGTCGACTCTTGTCGGGCCTGACCACCGCGCGGGGACAGCGCAGGTGCTGCCCGCCGTCGCGGATGTGCAGGGTGAAGGTCCCGGGTCTGGGCCGGCCCGCCTCGTCGTGGGCCCACAGCATGGCCTCGATCCGTTCCCGCAGCCGCACCGGGCCGACCGTCCGGTCGGGATCAGTCCACGGCCGTTCTCCGACGGCGGGTCGGGCCGCCGTCACGCACGCTAGTAGATTCCCGGCATGCCCATTTCTCCTGCCCCTGAGCGAGCCACGTTCCGGGGGGTGCTCGCGTCGCTGCCGCGACCGCGGACACGCCGCCAGCGGCGCGCCACCGCTCTTGTCGTGCTCGCCGGCGGTATATGGCTTCAGCAGGCGATCGAACCCGTGCCCGGCGATCACGCCCCCATGGCCATCTGCTCCGCCGACGGCTCCACCCTGCGCGCAGACGTCGACGCGGACGGACACCTGGACGAGATCAACAAGAGCACCGGCTCGGTGGTCTTCCAGAGAGACGATCACCGCAGCGTCGACGACGCCGTCGGGTTCTGGCAGATGCTGGGGGGATTATGGAAGGACATGAAGACGCGGGGAGCCTTCGGAGACTTCGACGGCGACGGTTACCTCGACCTTGCCGTCTTCTACAGCCAGGAGAACACTGGCGACGAACCGGAGGACAACATGGTGGTGCATGAGGTGCGCTACGGGCCTCTCGCGCGCGACCTGAGCAGCGGCCGGATCGGCACCATCCGTATGTGGTCGTCGTCGTTCGTGTACGAAGCACGGGCCATCGACGCCAACCACGACGGCCGCGCCGAACTGGAGGTCTTCCAGTCGGGCGGGGACGGCGCCGTCTACAGCGTCATCGGCCGGCAGGACAGGGGCGGCGTGTCCGTGAGCCGTGAGGAGACCGGCCAGTACGGAGAGTGGGACTTTCCCTCCTACGACCCCGACGCCCTCGGCTACGGCGCCTGCGCGGATCGCCGGTCGGCAGGGCCTGAGCTGGACCCGTCGTAGGACTTCTGCGGTCGGCCGAGCAGGGCAAGGGCCCGGCCTGGCCCGCAAATCGCGGTGGAGTTCACGCGAGGAGCAGGACGATTCCGTCCTCGTCGCTCACGCTGCGGACGTCCGCTATGAACACCGACGACGCGTCGGACCCGTCGTGGACCCGGCAGCCGAGCTACGGCGGCTGCGAACAAGCAGCAGCTTCCAGCGGCTGCCGCTGATCGCCGATCCGTTGGGACGCTCCCGGGGCTGAGGGGCCCGATCGAAGAGGCGAGAAAGGTCAGGGCTGCGCCGTTCGGAACGCGAGATACCGGCTGAACGCTTCGTGGCTGTCGGGAGTGAAGTTCCACTCCGACAGGGCCGAGTGAAGCTCCGACTCGGTCAGCCAGCCATGCCAGGCAATCTCATCGAGAGCGGGGGTCAGAGAGTCCGGAATCACGGCTTCATGCACGCCGAGCCAATGAGGGCTCAGGCCACTGCGGTTGATGAACGTGAACAGCAGGCGCGGCAAACCACAAATGCCCAGCTCTTCGGCCAACTCCCTTGCGGCAGCCTGTTCATAGGATTCGCCGACGTCCGCGGCGCCACCGACCATGACCTCGTGGAGCCCGGGGAAGCGCAACAGCTGCTCCGACCGCCGATGGACGAGGATCCGGCCACGCTCATCACGACACACCGTCGAGGCGATTCGATGCAGCCAACCCTCCCGGATGGCCTGCCGACGGGTGACCACCCCCAGGACACGATCTTGACCGTCGACGCGCTCCACCAGTTCATCCACGAAGCACACCCTGGCAGAACCCATTGACAACGCCGCCAGCGCCGCCTTGCCGTGTTCGACGCAGACCGACAGCAACCAGGCGGCCCAGTCATGCACTATGGTCAGCTTGAAGTTTCATCCGACATGAGAAGAAGTACTGGTGGACGCCAGGATCACTCGGATCCACAGCAAACTCGCCGCCCTGCCGGCGTCGGAGAAGGCCGTACTCGGCCCCCCACTCGCTGAAGCAGAGATCTCAGCTTTCGAGCACAACCACGGTGTCCGACTGCCTGAGGAATTCCGTCAGTTCCTCACCCATATCGGCAACGGTGGATACGGTCCCACCTACGGGCTGCTGCCGATGGAGCGGTGGGTCAACCGGCAGACCAGCATGGAACAGCTCGCCGAATCGTTCCCGATCGTCCCCGACCTGGATATCCCCTATGGCCCTGCTGACCGACGCGAGTCCGCAGACTCGTTCGCCGGCGCCATCAGGGTCGTCTACCGGGGTTGCAGTGACTTCACGCTACTTGTCGTCACAGGTGCCGGGCGCGGGCGCTTGGTCGAGGTCAACTACGAAGGGTTCTTCGCTCCCCGCTTTCACACCGACTCCGACTTCCTGTCCTGGTACGAGCGGTGGCTCGACTTCATCCTGACCGGGCACCGGAACCTCACCTGGTTCGCCGACCAGATGTCCGGCAACGAAGCCGAACTTGTGGCCGCACTCCTGGATGACGAACGTCCGACACGGCGGCGAGCCGCCGCCTACACCTTCATCACCCACCCAGCCCCGAGCACCGACCTGCCCGGCACACTGCTGCACGCACTGACCACAGAGGCTCACCCAGCCGTCCGAGAAACGATCCTCCGCGCCCTCGCCGCCCAGGGAGAGCACGGCCGAGACCTACTCACCACGGCACTCGCCGATCCAGTGTCCGGGATCCGCTCCCTCGCCGCCATCTTGATGACGACACGCACTCCGCACGGCTGGCGGCTACCTGCCCACCGACGAGAAATACTCAGCCGATATCTGGCGAACGAGACGGATGACTCGGTACGCGACTCCATGCAGAGAGCACTCAACCTGACGTGAGACGTCATCCGCTGCGGTGAGCTCGTGAAGTTCGACGCCGGTTCCGCGCATTCCTCGAACCGCCCACGCCGGCCGTCCTCGCGCTTACGCGCCGGATGTTCGAACGTCATGACGTCACACCTCGCCGTCCAGGGACGCGCCGACGGCGCACCTCCACTGTCCGGCAGGTACCCTCCCCAGCCGCGCACGCCGGCGCGGCAATCCTCCGCGCGGCGCCCGGTACGGCCATCTCCACGAATCCCGGAACGCCGACTGAGTCCTTCTCGTTGCCCCAGAGGGGTTGATGCAGATCAGGCAGGAGGTGCGCAGAACCGCTGATACGTGGTGGCTCATCCCACCGGGTTTCTGTGCGACGTGCAGTGGAGCGGGCGACAACGCGGTCACCGGGCGGTTCGAGGAGGCGTGGCCGGGCGCGGAGACTCGCGGGCCAAGAGGGTGCGCACCGCCGCCACGATCCTGCCGATCCGGTCGGTGGACCAGCACGGCGGCCGCAGCACGCGGCCCTGAAGCACCGGCCTGCACGATCGAGGGCCGGATGGACCAAGCCCGCGCGTCCCTCGACGACAAGCCCGCCGTCTGACGTGACAGGCCTCGGCCTGCGCCTGCTCATGACCTGAGCCACGCCGACACGACCGGCGCAGCCGGACCGCTCAGCCGCGGACCTCGCCGACCGGACCCGTACATGCGATCGGCCCCCTCGATCGTGCCGAGGGGGCCGAACTGTCGTAGCGGGAGCCGGATTTGAACCGGCGACCTCTGGGTTATGAGCCCAGCGAGCTACCGAGCTGCTCCACCCCGCGTCGGTACTCACAGCGTACGCGATGAGAAACGACCCGGCAGAGAATTAACCGCCGGCCTCCCGGCGGTTCAGTCGGCGCCGGACGGTGGCTGGGCGCTCGGCAGCCGGAGCGTGAACACGGCGCCTTGCCCCGGCTCGCTCGCCGCCTCCGCGCTGCCGCCGTGGGCGACGGTCATCTGGCGGACGATGGACAGGCCCAGGCCGCTGCCGCCGGTACGCCGGCTGCGGGACTTCTCCGCACGCCAGAATCGCTCGAAGACATGCGGCAGGTCCTCGGGCGCGATGCCCGTGCCGGTGTCCGCGACGGTGAGGACGACGGCGTCGTCGGCGCGGCGGGCGGCCAGCGTGACCGTGCCGTCGGCGGGTGTGTGGCGCAGTGCGTTGGAGACCAGGTTGCCGAGCACCTGCCGGATGCGCACCGGGTCGGCGTCCAGCCAGAGGGCGGCGCCGGCCTCGGTGTGCAGGGTGACGTCCGCTGCGTCGGCGGCCACCCGGTGGGCCGCGGCGACCTGGTCGAGGAGTTCGTCGGCGCGCACGGGCTCGCGGTGCAGGCGCAGGGTTCCGGCGTCCGCGGCCGCCAGGTCCTGGAGGTCGTCGATGACGCGCTGGAGCACCAGCGCCTCGTCGTGCAGCGAGCCGAGCAGCGT
Organism: Streptomyces adustus; assembly: GCF_009377175.1. Classification (GTDB taxonomy): domain Bacteria; phylum Actinomycetota; class Actinomycetes; order Streptomycetales; family Streptomycetaceae; genus Streptomyces; species Streptomyces adustus. Next base: position 12,291 of record NZ_VJZD01000124.1, on the reverse strand, counting down.
GGCGTCAGGGTGGACGACACCGTCCCGGGCGACCTCGAGCCAGCCGCGGATGTTGGTGAGCGGGCTGCGCAGCTCATGCGCGATGTCGCTGACCATCGCCTTGCGCTGGGCCTCCAGGCGCGCGCGGCGCTCGGTCAGGTCGTTGAACGCCTCCGCCAGGATGCCGGTCTCGTCCCGGGTGGTGACCGCGACCCGGACATGCAGGTTCGGCGGCTGCTGGGCGGCCTCGGTCAGCGCGCGCAGCGGGCGCACCAGTCGGCCGGCGACCACGGCGGTGACCGCGACGGTGACGACGAGGACGAGACCGGCCGCGCCGGCGACCTTGGCGTTGTTGGCCGGGGACATGTCGAAGCGGGGTGCGCTTCGGTCTCCGATACCGAGGAAGAGCTGGGCGGTCGGTGCGACATACGGGTCCAGTTGCGCGCGGCGGGCGCCGCGGGCACAGTTCTGCCCCGCCTCCTCGGTCGCGTCACCGGCGCGCTCCTTGCCCTTGACCACGAGCCGGAGGCTCAGCAAGTCCTTCCCGGTGGCGTCGAAGGAGAGGTACAGCGGCGCGCCGAGGACCAGGCCCTGCCGGTCCAGACAAACCCGGGTACGGGCGGTCAGCGCTGCCAGGGCCTTGTTCTCGGTGGCGGTGGGGGTGTTGAGCAGTCCGTCGGCGCACTCCGTTGGGACGTAGGCGACAGAGTCCTCTCCGTCCGGACCGACGAGGACCGGTCGTCCGCTGGGCAGCCGCTGGACCGTCACCTGGATGCCGTGTGCGTGATAGCAGAGCTGCCGTTTCCTGGCCAGGGCGTCGACGTGGAGCCGTTCGGCGGCTGGCAGCCGGTAGGGGCCGACGGCGCGGGGGTCGATGCCGCTCGACTGCGCCCCGGGCTCGCTGTAGGTGTCGGTGTGCAGCGGGTCGACGGTGGCGGCGGGCCGGGGTGGCAGAGGGGTGCCGCGGCCCGCGGAGTCGGTGATGACGGTGCGGTCGGCGGTGGTCAGGGCGATACGCCGGCCGGACCGGGCCGCGAGGGCGCGGACGGTGGGCGCGGCCCGCGACCAGTCGGGGTGGGTGGCGGCGTAGCCGCTGAGCTGGGCGAGGATGCCGCTGTCGGTGGCGAGGTCCTGTCCCTGCTCCTCCTTCAGGGCGCTGGTGGTGGTCGCGACCGCGAGCCAGGCCGTCGCGGCCACCGAGCACAGCGCGATCAGCGCGGAGGCGGTCAGCAGCCGTACGAGCAGCCGTTTGCGCAGCGGTATCCGGTGTTTCATCCGCGGCCGCCGCTGAGTTTGTACCCGATGCCGAACACGGTGACCAGCCGCACCGGGCGGCGCGGGTCGGCCTCGATCTTCCGGCGCAGGTTCATGATGTGGACGTCGATGGCGCGTTCGGTGGAGGCCCGGTCGAAGCCGCGGGTGCACTGGAGCAACTGCCGCCGGGAGAAGACCCGGTCGGGCTCCCCGGCCATGGCGAGCAGGATCTGGAACTCGGCGGGCGTGCACTCCACCGGCCGGTCGTCGCAGTGCACTTCGTACCGTACGGGGTCGACGGTGACGGCCCCGGCCCGTACGGCGGGCTCCTCCCGGCTCGTGCCGGCGCCGCGCGCGCTGCGTCGCAGGACGGTGCGGATGCGGGCCATCAGCTCGCGCGGACTGTACGGCTTCGTCATGTAGTCGTCGGCGCCCAGTTCGAGGCCCAGCAGCAGATCGTCCTCGGCGGAGCGGGCGGTGAGCATCAGTACGGGGATGTCCTGGTCGTCGGCGCGCAGTTGCCGGCACACCGTGAAGCCGTCGACTGCTGGAAGCATCAGGTCGAGGATGACGAGGTCGGGCCGCAGGCGGCGGGCCGCGTCCAGCGCGGCCGCGCCGTCGTGCACGACGGTGGCGGTGTGGCCCTGCGCCAGCAGCGACCGGCGGATGAGCTCGGCCTGCATCTCGTCGTCCTCGGCGACCAGCACATGTGCGCACATGGGGCGGCTCAGCGGGCGAGCCAGTCGGCGTACCCGAGGACGACGACCGGATGCCGGTCGGGGTCCAGTGCGCGCAGCAGTGCCTTCATGTGTGCCTTCCCTATGCTGATGCAGCCGTGGGTGGGGCCGCCGTGGTCGACGTGGATCCAGATGCCGCCGCCGCGGTCCGCGCCGAGCGGGCGGGTCCAGTCGAGGGGTGACCTGCCGCGTTCGCGGTTGTAGTCGATGGCGACGACGTAGTCGAACGAGCCGGCCAGCGGCTCGCCTTCGAATCCGGTGCCGGGCGAGACGAACCCGGAGGACTGCTCGTACGGCAGTCGGCTGCCGGGATCGTCGAGCAGTCCGCCGGCGTCGCTCAGAGTGTAGACACCGAGCGGCGAACGCAGATCACCGGCCATGTGGTGGCCGCTCCAGCCGTGCAGCGCGTTGTGCGCGGGCCAGGTCTGCCCGGCCTCCCAGCCTGCCTCGGTGCGTTCGTGAAGGACGGCGGTGGACACCGGGGAGTCCCGGCCGCGTCCGGTCACCACGACGGCCTGCCGTGCCAGGCCCGGTATCGCTGCCATGACGGCCGGGCCCAGGCCCGGGATCCGCCGCAGGGCGGCACTGACCGGCATGGCCGGGACCGGCGTACGCGCCGGAGTGGGCGTGCGCGCCGAGGAGTTGGGGGCGGCTCCGCTCCGGGCCGCCGAGGGGTCGCCGCCACAGCCGCTGAGCAGAAAGGGGGCGGCGAGGAACCCGACGGTGGTTCTGCGATCGATCATGAAGCCGACTCTTGCCGACACATGTGAGGAACCTGTCAGATCCAGGAAGCTTCCTTGACCGTCGCCCCACCGCAGCGGATACCGCCCTGTTGCCGAGCTCGGGTGAAGTCGCCGGGCCCGTACGGCCTCTCCACAAAACTGATTGCGTTCCGGCCCGGGCCCTGTCTACGGTTCCCGCATGCTTGTCACGCCCCGTGTTTCTTAGCTCGGACACCAGCTTCGACGTCACCCTTGTGTCCTTGAGCTGTTACGGAGCGTAACTCCAATGAATACTCTTCGCGGTCCCGGCCTGTTCCGGAACCGGGACTTCTCGCTGCTGCTGAGCGGCCAGTTGGTCTCCGCCATCGGTGACCAGGCTCAGTTCATGGCCCTGCCGCTGATCGTGCTGGCCCTGACCGGGTCGGCCACCCAAGCGGGGTTCGTACTGGGCCTCGGCACCCTTTCGTTCCTGGTGTTCGGGCTGATCGCCGGCGCCCTCGTCGACCGGTGGGACCGTAAGGCCACCATGATCTGGTGTGAGCTCGGCCGGGCCGTGCTCACCGCCGGTATCGCCGTCGCACTGTGGCTGGGCAGACTCACCCTCCCGCAGCTGTACGCGACGGCGGTGCTTGTCGGGATCCTGAGCACCCTCTTCCAGGTGGCGAACACAGCGGCGTTGCCCAACGTGGTCGGTCCGCGCCAACTGTCCGCGGCGCTCGGCTACTCGCAGTCCGCCGCCGGCGCGGTGGGCATCTTCGGAGCCTCCCTCGCCGGTGCCCTCTACGCCGTCGGCCGGACCGTGCCGTTCGCCGTCAACGCGGCTTCCTTCGCCGTGTCCGCGGCGTCGCTGCGTCTGATGCCTGCCCGATTCCAGGCGGACCGGCAGGACGTACGGACGGCGTCCCGACTCACCACCGAGATTCGAGAGGGGCTCGGCTGGCTCTGGCGCCAGCCGGTCATACGCTTCCTCACCCTGGTCTCGGCCGCCGACAAAGTGCGCTACGGCGCCGGGTATCTGTTGATCATCACCCTCGCCCGGCAGGTGGGCGCCTCGCCGCTGTGGATCGGCGTCATCTTCAGCGGCGCGGCGGTCGGTGCCATGGCGGGTGCGCTGGTCTCGGACAGAGCCACGCGCCGCTTCCCGCTGGGCCGCATCGCCGTGGTGATGCTGTGGCTGGAAGCGTTGATGTTCCCGCTGTACGCCCTCGCGCCCAACCCGCTGCTGCTGGGAGCGGTCGCGGCCGCCGAGTCGCTGGTGGCTCCGGTGTACGCGGTGGCCATGACCACCCACCAACTGGCCATCACCCCCGATGAGTTGCGAGGCCGGACCACGAGCGCGGTCTCCACACTCACCACGGGAGCCTTGTCGATCGGCACGCTCGCGGGCGGCGCCCTCATCACCACACTGGGTGCCAAGCCGCTGGTCTGGCTCTGCGGAGCATGGCTGCTCGTCCTGACCCTCCTCACCACGGCCAACCGGGCCGTGCGGCAGGCCCCGCCGGCGGGTGCGCTTCCCCAGCAGCCGACCACCGGTGCGGCCGAGATCGCCGACCTGACCGGCTAGCGTCGACGGTTGCGGCCGCCGTTGATCGTCAGAGGGCCGAAGGCCACTGGCGGCTCAGCGGTGGCCGCTGGCCATCCCGCCGGCCTGCTGCTGCGTCGAAGCCGGCGATGGCCTGGGAACGGGTGGAGCTCACATGCCCTGATCTGGCAAAGCGCTGCCGTCGGCGCGGTCCTGGCGGGCGTGCTCAGCTCCGGCCGCAGTGTGCCCGTGCTGCGCCCTCTCATCGGATGACGCGGCCCGCCACACCAATGGCAGCAACCGCTGTGCGCGGCCGGGGCGTCACGTACTCGCACACCACGCCCGAGAACTCCTGCTGGAGGCTGACGGATTCCGCCTGGTCCTGGACCTCTGCTCCGCGACACTGCCGCGGCTGGGGTCGGTACGGTGAGTGGTGTAACCCCCGATCCGGAAGCGACAGTTGATGGCTGACGGGACGAGTGGCATCGCTGCCGGGAAGGCCGCTGTGAGTGCGACGGGCGCCGTGGATGACGGGCTGGTCGCCGAGCTGGTCGCCCGGGCCCGGGCCAGTGGGGTGAAGCTCACCGGGGAGGGTGGCCTGCTTTGACATGCTCCTCGCCCTGAAGGGCGAGGATTCTGGCCTTCCCTGACTGGTTGCTGTGCCGCTACGCGGCACAGTTTCCGGTCGGGAATCCGTGGCTTCCTGTCCTACGTTTTTAAGCGGGCCTCAACTGGTCATTCGTGAGACCGGTGGGCTCAAGAGGCTTCGGGCGTAGCTTGTTTCCCGTCGTCGTTCGATGGCTTTGGCAACTTGGCTGCCCGGAGCTCTGCGGGGTCCTAGGTTCACCTCCGGGACTGTGCTGGTCACTCGTAGGGCCAGCGGCCCCGAAGGGGCTCCAGGTATGGCTTGTTTCCTGTCGCCGACCGAATGGCTCAAGAAACTTGGCCGCCTGGAGCCCCGCGACGACCCGACCGCCAATTGGGAACCGCGACTCGATCGCTGTTGTAGGACAACGTCGGCGTGGTCGTCTGCCAGATCGCGAACCGCAACGTGACGGAGGGAACCGTGCCCGATCTCTGGGCCGGTGTAGACATCGGCAAGAAGCATCACCACTGCGTCGTGATCAACGCGCACGGCAGGAGACTCCTCTCCCGCCGGGTCCAGAACGACGAGCCCGACCTGTTCCAACTCGTCGACGACGTCCTGGCAATATCGGACGACGTGCTGTGGGCAGTTGACATCAACCACGGCATCGCCGCGCTGCTGATCAGCCTGCTGCTCAACCGCGACCAGCCGATCGCCTACCTCACCGGCCGGGCCGTTCACCACGCATCGACCACCTACCGCGGCGAAGGCAAGACCGATGCCCGTGACGCCTTCATCATCGCCGATCAGGCCCGCGTACGACGCGATCTGAGCATGCTGCGACCGGGCGACGAACTCGCCGTCGACCTGCGCCTCCTCACTGCTCGCCGCCTGGACGTGGTCTTCGACAAGACACGGCAGATCAACCGCCTGCGCGCCCAACTCCTGCACTTCTTCCCAGCGTTGGAACGGTCCCTGGACCTGACCAAGAAGGGACCCGTCACGCTGCTGACCGGATACCAGACCCCGGCCACGATCCGACGCATGGGCGCGAAACGGCTGGAGACCTGGCTGAGGAACCGCAAGGTCAGCGACGCCGCCGCGCTCGCGCGCAGGGCCGTGGAAGCCGCCCAGGCCCAGCAGACGACGCTGCCCGGTGAGCAGCTCGGAGCCGAACTCGTGGCCCGGCTGGCGAACGCGGTGCTGGCCCACCGCGAGGAGGTCGCCGAACTGGACGCTCGGATCGAGGACCGGTTTCGCCAGCACCAAGACGCCGCAGTGATCCTCAGCCTGCCCGGCATGGGACCTACCCTCGGGGCAGAGTTTATCGCCGCCACCGGCGGTGACCTGAGCGTCTTCGGCAGCCCCGACCGCCTGGCCGGCTTCGCCGGCCTCGCCCCCGTGCCTTGGGACTCCGGCAGCACCAGCGGCAACCTGCGCAGACCAAAGCGCTACCACCGCGGCCTCCAACGCTCCCTCTACATGTCCGCGCAGGTGAGCGTGTTCTTCTGCCCGGTCTCGAAGGCGTACTACAACCGGAAGCGCGCTGAGGGGAAGGGTCACAAGCAGGCCGTCATTGCTCTCGCCCGTCGGCGGACCAACGTCTTGTGGGCCATGATCCGCGACAAGACGCCCTATCAAGGTGGTCCTCCTCTCGCCGCAGCGGCTTGACATCGAGATTGGGAAGTTTCTTCGCGCTGTGCCGGAACAGGTTCTGGGCTTACCGGCGCTCCGCAGGCCGATGCCGCCAGTCCGGCGGCCTGTCTGACGTTGAGTGCGGCGTTGGTGTCCCGGTCGTGGAGGGTGCCGCAGGCGGTGCAGGTCCATTCCCGCACGGACAGGGGTTTGGGCCCGCCGGCCGCGCCGCAGGTGGAGCAGGTCTGCGGGATGGACCCCTTACTCCGGCTTCGGACATACACCTCAAACGCCGATCATCGGACCGCCAGTCCCGATAGCCCGTCCGGGGGGCGGACTGCCCCGAACGGTGGCGTCACCGATGGTGCAGCATTGCGATCATGAAATCGGCATGAGCCACTCATTTCATGATCAGACATGCGATACGTACGCTCTGCGCCGCCACCCTCGTGGCCGCTCCCCTCACCCTGACCGCAACGCCTGCACAAGCCCTGACGTCATGTACGGTCAACGGCAGCCCCGTATCCGGTACGACCGTCAACGGTACTGCCGGCTCCGACTACATCAGCTGCGGCGCCCTCGCCGTGGGGGACAGCGTCAACGGCTTGGGCGGCAGCGACTATATCGTCATCAACGGCATCGTTGCCGGCACCATCGACGGCGGCGCCGGTGGCGACTCCATCACGGCCAGCGCCGGTGCTGCGGCGGCCGGCAGGATTCTCGGCGGAGCCGACGGCGACTTCATCTCCGTCGGCCCAAACGCCGGCACGGTCGACGGCGGACTCGGGTCGGACTACTGCCGAGTCGCTTCCGGTAACCCTCCCATCAACTGCTGACCAGCAGAGGGCTCGTCAAGCCAGCCAACTGCGATGCTCAGAGCGGCCGGCAAGCGTGCCACCACACGCGGGGCCACCTGGCTCGCTGGCCTCGCTCGGCGCATTCCGTCACCTCCGGAGCCGCATTTCGCCGGTCCCCTGTCTCCCCCGCGGCCGCGACGGTACCCGCGGGGGAGACGGCGCGGGTGGAGTGGCCGGTGGAGGGACCCTGGGAGGTTTGTGACTCAGCGGTGCCACAAGGTGGGCGCTGACGGGGCGGGGCGAGCGCTGGAGCGCCGGCCAGGGGCAAGGAACCCCCGCAAGGCTTCGCGAACCACACCAGCGGCAACGTGTCGGCTCGCCCGTCAGACACGGGCCCGATCACAAGATCTTCGACAGAGCCGCCAGGCAGATCCGCCGCGGCCCCACAAAAGCGTGCGTTCCCTGGAAGCCGACATCCGCGCCTGGGTCAAACAGTGGAACGAGAATCCGACCCGGCCCCGTTCACCTGGACCAAGACAGCCGAAGAGATCCTCGACTCACTCGCCCGCCTCTGCCAACGGATCTCCGGCGCAGGACACCAGCTAGATGCGGGCGAACTTCTCGGTCTGGGCGGCGAACTCCTGAGCCATGGCCGCGCTGACCGTGGGTCTGGTCTCGCCGATCGTGCGCAGGTAGTCCTCGGTGGTGGGGCGGGCCCGTGCTCCGGTGTCGAAGGTACGCTCGAACTGGGCTTGGGAAACAGTGCGCGCCACATGGGCGATGTCGGCAGGGGTGAACCCCTCGCTGGCGGACGCCAGTGCCGCGCTGTCGGCCTCCGCGCCCGTTCGGGTCAGATAGCTCTCCCAGAGCGCGGTCCTCGCACGGTCGTCGGGCGGCCCGATCGGCAGCACGTAGTCGAAACGGCCGTGCCGCAGGAACGCGGAGTCGAGCGTGGTCACGTCGTTCGTGGCGCAGACGAGCAGCCGCCCGTCCTGGCCCCGGAACCGGACGATCGCCTTGAGCAGTTCATTGACGACACCGACCGCGGTCGCGTCCGCACCGCTCCGGGTCCCCGCGACCTCCTCGACCTCGTCGATGAAGACCAGGACGTGGTCGAGCCGGGCGATCTCGTCGAAGCGCCGGTGCAGTCCGCTGGCCAGCCCGTACTCGGCGGCCAGCCGCGCGGGGAACAGTTCGAGGAACGGCCATCCCAGGCGGCTGGCTATCGCGTGCGCGAACGTGCTCTTGCCGGTTCCGGGCGGCCCGAACAGCATCACCGCCCGCGGCAGGTCGACCCCGTGCTGGGCGGCCATTTCGGGATGGGCCAGCGGCAGGACCAGACGCCGTTCGATGAGCTCCTTCTCCCGCTGCATGCCCGCGACCTTCTGCCACAGCCCCCCGGGCGTGAGCTCCGCCCCGAGCAAGGACAGCATGCTGGCCGCCTGGGGAGTCACCGCCCCGCGCTTCTCGAAGAAGACCAGACCGGAACGGGCACCGAAGCCGCAGTGGTGCAGGGCTGCGGCACCGGCCCCACCTTCGGGCAGGACCGCGTGCATCGTTCGGACTCCGCCGGCGAACAGCCGGTGCTCCAGTGCCGTGATCAGGTCGCTGCCCAGCCCTTGGTGCCGCCAGGCGGGCGCCATGCAGAGGCGCAGGATCCACGACCGGTCGCCCTCCACCCTGCTCACCGCGGCGCCGACCACCACATCGTCAGCCGTGGCCACCACCGCCGGGTGGAGGGCCTGGAGGGCCGCCACCGCATCCGACAGCGGGAAGAGGGGTGGCTCGTCGGCCGTGCTGCTCTCCGCATCGACCCGGATCACTGCTTCGAGATCGTCCGGGGTGTAGTCCCTGACATGCCAACACGTCATGGTCAGCTCCACGTGTTCGGCCGTACTCCCCATCATCGGCCGACGGGCGCGGGACGCGCACATCGGCCGAACCGTGTGGTCCAGACCATCCACGGCACCGGTCCACCGGGGAATCCGGGGCGTGGAGGCCTCCGGACACGGAAGCCGTGCGGCGTACCCGGTCGCCGGGGAGCATCCTGGAGGCCGCGCCCGCGCCGCCCATGCAGCCCAACGGGCGGCCTGCCGCCCGGTTGGAGGCCCCAGGATGGCCGACGGAAGGCGTGGGGGCCCGGACCGCTCGGAGAGCTTCGGGGACGAACTGCTCGGGGCTCGTTCGGTGGCGTCATCCTTGCGTCTCCTCTCTGCGATCGCCTGGTGCGTGGTGAAGACCGCGTGGACGCGATCGCCTGGGAACGCCAAGAGCGTGGCTTCGACGACTCGGCCGGTGGCGTCGGTCGCGACGTGGGTGTTACGAGGAGCGGTGTGTGGGGCTGATGCGGAAGGCCGAGGCTTCGTCAGGGCCAGTGCGCGGGACGTGGACCGGATGACGGCCGCCCGTGCAGCGAATCGCCTGCGTGGCTGACGCAGGAGTACGCGACGAGGGCGCTGCCCGTGGTGCTGCACAGCGTGACGCGCGAGGCCGGTTCGGTGGCGGTCCCCGGATCCAGCGCCCCCCAGCCGCCACCGTACGCGATCTTACGGAGAGGACGGCGGACGAAGTTGTCCTTGCCGAGGAGGTTCTCGACCAGGCCTTCGCCCTGGAGCCGAGAGCGCGCCGCAACGTCATCATGCTGGCCTTGTACCGGCCGGCCAAGCCGACCTCGGACGGGAGGCGTTCGCCGGGACTGATCCGACCGGTGGCGATCTGGTGCCGTAGGTCGTCTGTGATGTCCCGCGGGCGGGAAGCCAGGGACCCGGGCGTGAGGCCTGACCTCGGAGGCCGTATCCCACGCGTACTCAGGGCGTACTCAACCGTGACACGAAGAAACCCGAGGACCTCGGCTTCCACAGTGCCGGAGACGTAGGCATGCGGGCGGCGGAAGGAGGTCATCTTCCAGCAGTGGTAGACCTTGCGACGGAAGTCCGCGGGCATCAGCCACTGGGCGATCAGCTCGGGCTCGGTGAGAGCACGGCAGACCTCGGCCAGCGGGTGGGCAGGGAACTGGCCGACCCGGGCGATCGTGAGGTCATCCGGATCTTCGGGGCCGTCGAACGTGCAGGTCACGCGTCATCGTCCGGGATGCGGTCGAGCAGTTCACCCAGGCTCCTGAGTCTGTCGCGCCAGTACAGCCCGTATGGAGGAAGCCGCTGCTGCACCTCGGACAAGGGGGCGGTCTCCAGCCGGTGGATCCGCAGCCGCCCGAACCATGACTCCGACACCAGCCCGGCTTCTCGGCGCCCAACCCGCACCGCGCTCCGGCCGGCAGCCACCGCCGTCCACCCAGGTGCCGAAGACTCCGCGTGAACGTCGCCCCGATGTGGCACGCCGGGTACGCCGGGCGTTGAGTGGAGATGCACGCGGGCTGCTCCGCACGGCAGGACATCCCCGACAGGGCAGGAATCCGATCAACGCCAGGAGGCATCGTGCCCACAGGACAGGACGACAAAAGCGAACGTCAGTACGAGCAAATCAGGGAGAACGCCAAGGAACACGGCGTCTCCGACCAGCTCGCCGAAGAGGTCGCGGCGCGCGCGTCCCACCGCGGCGAGCACTCCCACAGCAGATCGCAGGGACCCACGAAGGACCAGCTCTACCAGGAGGCCAGGAAAAGACACATCGACGGCCGCTCCACCATGACCAAAGACGAGCTGCGCGAGGCCCTCGGCCGCTGACCCCCGCCCTTGCCCATGTGATGGCACCCGTGAAATGCAGCTCCGCCGCCGCGCCGCCACCGTGCCGCTCTGCCCACATCGGCCGCGACCGCCAAGACCCCGGTCACCACAGGTCACGGCGCTGCGTGCGGCAGTGCGCACCGGCGGACTCTCAGTTGCGAGAGCTCTGCAAGCTCGCGCCTCCGGTGCGCAGCGTATGGCAGCCCGTGGGCGCGAGCGCTGCCGGCATGACCATGGCCCGGGTTGGACAGGCCGGCAGCCGCCCACCCGGCGGCCCCACGTCCAACCGATCCGTCCGCCGCGGCGCGGGCCGCTCGGTCGTGGTGCGGAGGCCAGCCCCCGGGACCTCGGCGTATGGGATGCTCCGGCAAGATCGCCAGGAACTAAATCCCACCCCGATGCAGACAAGCCGCACCGGGCCGGCTCGCTGCGGCCCTGGGTGGCCCGTCGGCGGCCGCCGGATCCCGGCCGGCGCCCGTCAGCGTGTTCCTGTGCGTTTTCGGGCAAGGCGGGGCAGGAGAAGTGACCCGGCGGACCGAAAGGGAGAGACAGGTGGACTGGGGAGAGTTCGCGCAGCAAATGGCGTCGCTGGCGCGTGATCTGCTGGCACGGGATTCCGTCGACGCCACACTCGCGCGGATCACCGCCGCGGCCACCGAGCTGGTCGACGGCTGCGACGCCGCCGGCATCCTCGTGCTGCGCGGCCGCGAGGTGGAGACTCTCGCTCCGACTCATCAGCTGGTCATCGACAGCGACCGGCTCCAGGGCAGGGCGGGACAAGGCCCGTGTTTCGATGCCGCCTCCAGCTCGCAGGGCGATCGGGTCTTCCGCATCGCGGATCTCACCGGCGAGCACCAGCGCTGGCCCGCCTACGCCCCCAAGGCCCGGCAGCTCGGTATCGGCAGCGTGATGGGCTTCTTGCTGTTCACCGACGACGAAGACCTCGGCGCGCTGAACCTCTACTCCCGCAAGCCGGGCGCGTTCACCGAGGCGAGCGAGCTGGCGGGCTGGCTACTGGCGTCGCACGCCACGGTCGCCTTTTCCAGCGCACGTACCCACGCCCAGATGGAGCAGGCCGTCGCTACCCGTCACCTCATCGGTGAGGCGATGGGCATCCTCATGGGCAGCCGTCACCTCACCGAGGAGCAGGCGTTCGACATGCTGCGCCGCTACTCCCAGCGAAGCAACACCAAGCTCCGTGAGGTCGCCCGCCTCATCTGCGAACACGGCGCTCTTCCCTAACCCGTTGTCAGGGCAGAGGCGGCTTCCCCAGCACACGGTCCGAACCGGAGAAGCCTGGACCAGGTCGACTCCCCGGGGAAGACTGCCCATCCGGCCCTGCCCACCAAGTCCCCCTCCCAGCCACTCCCACACCC
>NZ_VJZD01000123.1 GCF_009377175.1 Streptomyces adustus | reverse complement strand
GGCTCGGGCATCTCGCCGTGCAGTACGCGAAGATCGCCGGAGCCACCGTCGCCGCCGTGGACATCTCCGACGAGAAGCTGCGGCTGGCCGCCGAACTCGGCGCCGACCTCGTCATCGACGCCCGCAAGGAGGACGTGGGCGCGGTGCTCAAGGAGCACGGCGGTGCGCACGCCGCCGTCGCCCTCGCGGTGAACGAGGACTCGTTCGCGGCCGTCAACTCCGGCCTGCGCCGGGGCGGCAAGCTGGTCATGGTGGCGCTGCCCGCGCACGGCACGATCCAGGTCCCCATCTTCGACACGGTCCTGAACGGCACCTCGGTGATCGGTTCGATCGTCGGCACCCGCCAGGACCTCGCCGAGGTCTTCGAGCTGCACGCGGCGGGCCGTACCAAGGTGATCTACGAGACCCGGCCGCTGGACACCGTGAACGACTCCATCGACGAGGTCCTGCGGGGCGAGGTCAGGGCCCGGATCGTCTTCGACTTCGGCGCCGCGGGCTGAAAACGGGTCCGGGGCCGCTCGGGCGGGGCCCGGGCCGCCGCGGCGGCCCGGGCCCGTCGTCACAGCCGGGCGCAGTGGTCCGGGACGTACGTCTGCAGTTCACGCGACGGCCGGGTGTAGCCGGTCGACGGGGGACGTTCCGGCAGCCGCAGCACCGGCGGCGGAACGTCGCGGTAGGGCAGGGACCCCAGCAGATGGGCGATGGTGTTCAGCCGGGCCCTGCGCTTGTCGTCGCTCTCCACGACGTACCAGGGCGCCTCACGGGTGTCGGTGTGCGCCAGCATCTCGTCCTTGGCCCGGGAGTAAGCCTCCCAGTGGGTGATCGACGCCAGGTCCATGGCGGACAGCTTCCAGCGGCGCAGCGGGTCCTCCAGCCGGCGCCGGAAGCGTTCCTGCTGCTCGGTGTCGCTCACCGAGAACCAGTACTTGCGCAGCAGGATCCCGTCCTCGACGAGCATCCGCTCGAAGACCGGGCACTGGCGCAGGAAGAGCTGATACTCCTCCTGGGTGCAGAAGCCCATCACGTGCTCCACCCCGGCCCGGTTGTACCAGGACCGGTCGAACAGCACGATCTCCCCGGCGGCCGGCAGATGCTCCACGTACCGCTGGAAGTACCACTGGGTGCGCTGGCGCTCGGTCGGCCTGGGCAGCGCGGCGATCCGGGCGATCCGGGGGTTGAGGTACTCGGCGACCCGCTTGATCGTGCCGCCCTTGCCGGCCGCGTCCCGCCCCTCGAAGACGACGACGAGCCGGGCGCCCTCCGCCCGGACCCACTCCTGGAGTCTCACCAGCTCGGTCTGGAGGCGCAGCAGCTCCTGCTCGTACGTCTTGCGCGGCAGCCGCGCCGCACTGTCGTCCCTGTCTTCCTTCTGGGCCATGCCGTCCCTTCCGGCTCGCCGACCGGTCCGCGGCCGCGCCCGTGCGGACAGGTCCGGGGCCGGCGTCCAACGCCGGCCCCGGTTCGCGGTTCGGTGCCCTGTCGGGCGCGGATTTCAGTGGCCACCCAGTCCGCCGCCGCCGAACGACCCGCTGGTGCCCCTGGCCCAGCGGGGCCGCGTCGTGGAGGTACTGCTGCGGGTGCCGAGATTGCCGTACCCGTGCAGGTCGTGCGGAAGCACCCGGCCGGGGCCCTTGGGCATCTCGTCCGGTTCACGGTTTTCCTGGACCTCACGGACCGCGCCTCCCGGCGGCAGGTGCGGTTGTTCCTCGGGACGAGGTGGGGGCGACTCGCGGCGTCGCACGATGGCACCCCAGTAGAAACCGCCCAGCAGGATGGCCACGACGGCCAGGCCCGCCAGCAGTGGTCCGAGAGTCAGCCAGCCGCTTTCCGCGGCTATCTGCGCGTTTGCGGTAATCATGCCCTTCCGATACCCGCTGGGATCGGGGTGAACCATATATTCCGCTACGGTCTGCCTGGCTTCATGTTCCGCTACGGTCTGCCGGGCTTCAGGTTTGGCTCCGGGCGACGCGGCTACCCGCAGGATGTGGCATTGACGACATCCCAGCAGGAGTTGTTCCGGTTCCTGGAGGACCGGTTCGCGTGTGCGCAGACGTGTGCCGACTGCGCCCGGGTGTGTGCCGTCCGCGCGAGCCTGGTGGATCCGGGTGGGAGTAGTGAGGAGCGCGAGCTCGTACGACGCAAGGCGATCATGTGCGCGGAGGTGTGCGACGCCACCTGCCGTGCGCTGGCCGAGCAGGGTGACGACGAGGACGAGTCGGCGGTCCGCATCCAGCTGGAGTGGTGCCGCACCGTCTGTCTGGAATGTGCGCAGATGTTCGACGGGCAGCCGGGGGCGGAGGCGTCCGCGGACACCTGTCGCGCGTGTGCCCGGGCCTGTGCCGACTTCATGGCCGCGCTGAGGTGAACCGGCGGCGGACGTCGTGGCCGCGCTGAGGTGAACCGGCGCGGCCCAGGTTTCGGTACCGGCGTCGGTACCGGTGTCGCTCCGGTCGTGCGCGATCGGTGGTGTGCATCCCGTTCCCAATTTCTGGAACACGTTCTACGGTGTGCGCCGTCAGGACCGGCCGAACGGAACCTGGAGGCGCCGTGCACCTCGATCACACGCCCGATCAGCAGCGGCTGCGCACCGAACTGCGCGCCTACTTCGCCGGGCTGATGCCGGCCGACGCCTCCGCCCGCCATGCCGAGCCCGCCGCCCAGAAGCGGTTCTACCGGGAGACCGTCCGGCGACTCGGGTCGGACGGCTGGCTCGGCGTGGGCTGGCCGAAGGAGTACGGCGGGCGCGGCCTGTCGGCCATGGAGCAGTTCATCTTCTTCGACGAGGCCGCCCAGGCGGGCGTACCGCTCCCGCTGATGGCCCTCAACACCGTCGGCCCGACGATCATGCGGTACGGCACCGACGAGCAGAGGTCGTACTTCCTGCCCCGTATCCTCTCCGGCGAGATCGACTTCGCGATCGGCTACAGCGAGCCCGGCGCCGGCACCGACCTCGCCGCGCTGCGCACCCGCGCGGTACGGGACGGCGACACCTACGTCGTCGACGGGCAGAAGATCTGGACCACCAACGGGGACACGGCCGACTGGGTGTGGCTCGCGACGCGCACCGACCCGGCCGCCCCGCCCCACAAGGGCATCACCATGCTGCTGGTGCCGACCACGGACCCCGGCTACTCCTGCACCCTCATCAACACCCTCGCCGGACACGACACCACGGCCAGCTACTACGAGAACGTCCGCGTCCACGTCTCCCGCCGCGTCGGCGCGGAGAACCAGGGCTGGCGGCTGATCACCAACCAGCTCAACCACGAGCGGGTGACCCTCGCCGCGCACGGCACCATGGCCATCCGGGCCCTGCACGACGTGCAGCGCTGGGCGCGGGAGACCAAGCTCGCCGACGGCCGACGGGTGGTCGACCTGCCCTGGGTGCGCCGTCGGCTCGCGCAGACCCACACCCGGCTCGACGCCCTCAAGCTCATGAACTGGCGGATGGTGAGCGCCGTCGAGGACGGCACCCTCACCCCGCAGGAGGCCTCCGCCGTCAAGGTGTACGGCTCCGAGGCCCGGCGCGACGCCTACGCCTGGCTGCTGGAGATCGTCGGAGCCCCGGGCGCGCTCCAGGAGGGTTCCGCGGGCGCGGTCCTGCGCGGCGAACTGGAACGCGGCTACCGCTCGGCGGTGATCTTCACCTTCGGCGGCGGCAACAACGAGATCCAGCGGGAGATCATCGCGTGGATCGGCCTGGGGATGCCCCGGGTGCGTCGGTAGCCGGGTTGTGACGAGGCTTTTCAGTCGGCACAAAAGCGGGATGGTGGGCACCGAACCGTCGGCACGGACCGGAGGGCAGCGGGTCTGGCTTGCAGGCTGTCTGAGGCGGCTGACCTGCTGTTTTCTCAGGGCTGGTGAGGTTCAGGCATGCTGCGCGTTCGTGTCTCTTACTCGATGATCGTGCGTACGGAGACGCGGAGGAGCAGATACTGGTCGCAAGGAGTCCCGAGCCGTGTCGAGTCTCGGACGTCCGCGCCAGCAGAGCTGCTCGCTGCTTCGTCCCCCAGTCTGAGGCCTGTGATCCTCACGCTGAGGTCAGCCCGGACAGGATGTCGGCGGTGCGGATCTGGAGGCTGGCCTCACGGTCGCATTGCGCTCGGATTCACGGATGACGGGGCTGTGGACAGGTTCGCCTTGAGTGGCTCCGCTCCGTGCGAGGGCGGTTCCAATCCCAGGGGCGCCCCGCTCGTGAAGTCTGCGCAGGCGCGGGATGCCGGCAGTCAGGAGGTGCCACTCTTCACTCGCCATGCGCCACTCGGCCGGGCGCCGACGGCGGTTCGCGTAGTTGACTCGGCCCTCGATGACATCGAGGTGATCTGCGATCTGATCGACTCGTCGATCGAACTCAGGCCACAGCTTTTAGTGAGGTTTCGGGCCCGCTGTCCAAGAAGTAGCCGAGTCCCGGATCGATGATCAGCCGGTCGCGCCCGACCCCGGCGGTCTCCAGTGCGGTCAGACGGTCGGCGAAGAACTGCTCGATTCCTCGGCACACTTCCACGGGATCGGTTCGTACCTCAGTTGCCGGGCCATGACGTTGCACGGAGTGCATGACCACGAGTGGGCAGCCCGTGTCGGCGAGTTCCTGGGTCGTTCACGAGTTTCACCGGCCAGCGGCGATGCGGCCAGTTGAGCCTGCACTTCCCGGCGACACCGTGATCACTTCCCGGATAGTTGCGGATTCACGCAACTGCGATGGGTGCACGCTGGGCAGACATGACTCGTCACCCCCAGGCGCCGGCGAGGACACGATGCGGCGTCGGGCCCTCTTTCTCAGACGGGTCCAGCCCCGTCGGCCAAGGGGAGGACGAAGCGGAAAACGCGTCCCTTGCTGGTCCGATGTCCAGCTCTACGCCTTCGCCGTGGCCTTGGGTGATCGATGCGGCGAGGCCGAGACCGCTGCCGCCGGGGGTGCGGGAGCGGGAGGGGCGACGCGGTAAAAGCGCCGCCCTCAGAGCCAGCAGGTGTGTACAACCGGGGAGCGGAGGTGCGTCAGTAGCCGGTGCCGCGCTTGACCTGGGCCCGCTCGATCTCATGGGTCGCACCCTTGCCGTCCAACGTGCGACACGCGTCCTCGATGTCCTGGCTCAGGCGATCGATCTGCTCGCGGCTCAGGGTCTCCTTGACCAGGGCACGCATGATCTTCACCCGCTCCGCGTTCGGCGGGAGCGTGTACGCCGGCACCATCCAACCGCGCTCGGCAGAGAGTTGCCAGGCGACGTCGGACTCGTCGTAGGCGTGCTTGCCGGCGAGACGGAATGCGACCAGCGGCAGCTGTTCGAGGTCGCTCCCGATCACTTCGAAGCGGCCGCTGCTACGCAGGTTGTCCGCCAACACGTGGGCGTTCTCCTGCAACATCTTCATGACGTAGGTGTAGCCCTGGCGACCGAGCCGGACGAAGTTGTAATACTGCGCAAGCACCATCGACGCGCCGGTAGAGAAGTTCAGCGTGAACGTCGCGTCGGTCTTGCCCAAATAATTCTCGTGGAACACGAGGTCCTTGGGCAGGTCGGACTCCTTGCGGAAGACCAGCCAGCCGATGCCGGGGTAGACGAGGCCGTATTTGTGTCCCGAGACGTTGATCGAACGGACCTGCTCGAGCCGGAAGTCCCATTTCGAGTCCGGGTAGAGGAAGGGCCACACAAACGCGCCACTGGCTCCGTCGACGTGGATCGGGATGTCGAGGTCCCGCTCCTTGCGAACGTCCTGCAGGAGCTTGTCGATCCCGACGACGTCGTCCTTGTGGCCGGTGAACGTGGTGCCGAGGACGGCGACGACGCCGATCGTGTTCTCGTCGAGGTGAGGCTCCACATCCTCCGGGCCGATCGTGTACTTGCCCTCGGCAAGCGGCACGATCCGCGGCTCGACGTCGAAGTAACGGCAGAACTTCTCCCACACGACGTGGACGTCCCCGCCGAAGACCAAGTTGGGCCGGTCGACCGACAGATTGGCCGCCCGGCGGCGCTCCCGCCACTTCCACTTCAGCGACAGCGCCCCGAGCATGATCGCCTCGGACGAGCCCTGGGTCCGGCATCCGGTTGTCCTGCCCGGCGCGTTGAAGAGGTCGGCGAGCATGCGTACGCAACGCTGCTCGATCTCGGCGGAAATCGGGTACTCCGCATGGTCGATGAAATTGCGGTGGAGATTCTCGGCGATGATCCGCTGCGCCTCCGGCTCCATCCAAGTGGTGACAAACGTGGCGAGGTTACGCTGCGGGTCACCCTCCATGGCGAGGTCCACATCCAGCAGCCTCATTGCGTCCGTCGCAGCCATGCCCTCCTCGGGGAAGGTCTCCGAGGGAGCGGGCACGGTCAAGAATCGGTTGCCGAAAAGATCCGCGTTGTCACCCTTGGCCATATGACGATTCAAACAGCGCCGGCGCCTGCCCCGGTGAGGGACACGCCAGAATAGACCAGTGAGGCTCCGAACTGACTGCGGCTCAGCGCGAACGGAACAGCCCCTTATTCGAGAAGGGCACCGACCAGCCTCCAAATTTCGTCGGCTCGTGTGGCCCCCGCACCGACCCGTCCAACTCCCATCCCGTCCGCCGTCGACCCACACCTCTGTGGAGCGGGCACGGTGCCGGGCGTCCGGTAGGCGACGGTCGAGCCGGCACCGAGGCCCACGGCCATACCGTCCTCTATCAACTCGGCCGCAGCCTCGGCGGCACGTTGCTTCTCATGCTGGACGCTCACGATCCTCCCCCTCGACCAGGCCAGGTCTCAGGCTCAGGGCGCCAGGCCCGGGCATGCAGTGACGCGGGTCATAGGATGAACTGCTCGACCGCGTTCGCGAAGCCCTCCTCCTCGTTGCTCGTTGTAACCCGCCTCGCCGCACGCTGGACCTCATGGCTGGCGTTGCCCATCGCGATGGACAGTCCCGAGTGGGCGAACATCAGTACGTCGTTGGGCATGTCGCCGATCGTGGCGATCTGTTCGGGGGAAATCTGGAGCTTGGCGGACCAGTACTTGACGACACCTCCCTTGTTGGCCTGCGGATGGGTCACATCGAGGTAGTAGGGCTGCGAGCGGGCGGCCGAGACATGCTCGCCGAACTGCGCGCGAGCCGCGACCGCGGCCGCCTCGACGACCTGGTGGTCATCACTGACCCCCACGACCTTGGCGGCGCCCCGCTCGAGCCCGTCGAAGCCGGGAACGGGCGTGGGCGCGAACTGCACCGTCCAGCTCTCGCGATCCACGTGAGGCCCCTTCACGTCGCGGACGTACCAGTCGGCACCCCGGTAGATCCAGACGCTGAGGCCGAACGACTCCATCAGCGCGACGACCGGGGCCACCACCTCTGCGGGAATGACCTGCTGCTCGACAACGGTCATATCCGGTTTGACGATGAGACCGCCGTTGAAGGCGGCGAGTTCAGTGGTCAGCGCCAGGGGCTCGATGATCATGGACATGCCGCGGGGCGGCCTCCCGCTGGTCACCGCGAAGAGGACGCCTGCGTCGTAGAGCTCGTGGACCGCACGGACGGCGCGGTCGGTGAGGACCTTGTCGCTCGTGACCAAAGTGCCGTCGACGTCGGCAAGAAGCAGGCGAATCGGGCGGGTTGACATCACGCCTCCGTATGCTCTGGTCGGGGCCGGACCGGACAGGGAGAGGCATCGGCTCGCGGATGCGGGGGATTTGGGGGACGGGTTCCCGGTCGGCTTGATTTCTGAAAATTGCTGGAGGATACCGTCGCGGCCGGCGAAAGTCGCAGTCGCGTTCCTCTCGAGCAGAAAGAAAAACCGATGCCCTTCAGGGTGCGCGATTTTTGAATATACCCCTCGGCCTCCAAAATAACCTCACAAGAGTGACGTGGCGAATATAAATGATATGTGAGAGTATTGAGAATTGTATGGCGAAAGCTCTTACGGGGCTTGATGTCCAAAATTCAAGCAACACATTTTGGGCCAGCCCCTGAGGGGAGCGGGCAGTGGCGCAGGCAAGTCAGGACAAGACGGCCCGCGTGCTGGGGGTCGACATCGGCGGGACCGGCATCAAGGGAGCGCCGGTCGACCTCGAGCTCGGCAACCTCATCGGTGAGCGGGTCCGGATCCCGACCCCGCATCCGGCGACCCCAGGGGCAGTCGCGGACGTGGTCGTGCAGGTGCTCTCCCGGATCGGCGCCCCAGGACCGGTCGGGCTGACGCTCCCGGCGGTCATCCGGGGCGGCAGAGTCCAGACGACGGCCAATATCGACCCGGCCTGGATGGAGACGGACGCGGCCCAGCTCTTCGCACGAGCGACCGGCCGCGACGTGAGGGTGGTGAACGACGCCGACGCGGCCGGGATCGCCGAGATGCGCTTCGGCGCCGGCAAGGGACGCAAGGGCGTCGTCGTGATGGTGACGCTTGGCACCGGTATCGGCAGCGCCGTCTTCTCCGACGGGTACCTGGTGCCCAACAGCGAGCTGGGGCACCTGCCGCTGCACCACGAGGATGCCGAGGACTGGGCCGCGGAGTCGGTGCGCGAGCACGACGACCTGTCCTGGAGGAAATGGGCGCACCGTCTGGAGAAGTATCTCGACCTCGTCCAGCGGCTGCTGTGGCCCGACCTGATTGTCATCGGCGGCGGCGTCAGCAAGAAGGCCGACAAGTTCCTGCCGTACATCGAGCTCAGGACCGAGATCGTGCCGGCGCAGCTGTTGAACGATGCGGGCATTGTCGGCGCGGCGCTCTTCGCTCCGGCCGGGGAAGCTCAACCGTAGTCTGCCGCGCTCGATATGAGCGCAGGGGCAGCACCTTCAGGGAGGCTCGCATTGAGCAACTACGACCTGGAAACACTTTCCGTCAACACGATCCGCACTCTGTGCATGGACGCCATCCAGGCGGCCGACTCCGGCCATCCGGGGACACCGATGGGAATCGCCCCGGTCGCGTACACGCTCTGGCAACGCTTCCTGCGCTTCGATCCGGCCGACCCGATCTGGCCCAACCGCGACCGCTTCGTGCTGTCGGAAGGACACGCCTCCGCGTTGCTCTGGTCGCTGCTCCACCTCACCGGCGTGCAGGCTGTCGACCCCGACTACGAAGTCCTCGGCCGACCCGCCGTCACCCTCGACGACCTCAGGACGTTCCGCCAGCTCGGATCGCACTGCCCCGGGCATCCGGAGTACCGGTGGACCAGCGGCGTGGAGACCACGACCGGCCCGCTCGGCCAGGGCGTTGCGACCTCGGTCGGGATGGCGATCGCCGGGCAGTGGCTCGCCGCCCGGTACAACCGCGACGACTTCACCGCCTTCGACTTCGACGTGTACGCGATGGCCGGCGACGGCTGCATGATGGAGGGGGTCTCGTCGGAGGCTGCCTCGGTCGCGGCCCACCAGCGGCTGTCGAACCTTTGCTGGATCTACGACTCCAACCGGGTGACGATCGAGGGCCACACCGACATCGCGTTCACCGAGGATGTGGCGGCCCGGTTCATCGGCTACGGCTGGAACGTCACCACCGTGGCCGACGCCAACGACCTCGACGCCGTGGCCCGCGCGTTGCACACCTTCAAGTCCGAGAGTGAGCGTCCCACGCTCATCGTGGTGCACAGCCACATCGGCTACGGGTCACCGGTCGAGGACACTCCGAAGGCGCACGGCGCGCCGTTCGGCGTGGAGGGCGTCAAGTCGACCAAGCGATTCCTCGGGATGCCGGAAAACAAGGACTTCTTCGTTCCCGACGGCGTCTACGAGCACTTCGCCGCAGGCGTCGGCGCGCGCGGTCGCGAAGCCCGGACGAGCTGGGAGGCTCGATTCGAGGCCTACCGAACCACCCATCCCGACCTCGCCGACGAGCTGGAGCGCATCCAGCGACGTGACCTGCCGGAGGGCTGGGAGTCGGCGCTGCCGACCTTCCCTGCCGACCCCAAGGGCATCGCCAGCCGTGACTCCAGCGGCCGGGTGCTCAACGCGCTTGCCCAAGCCGTGCCGTGGGTGCTCGGCGGGTCGGCGGACCTTTCACCGTCGACCAAGACCAACCTCACGTTCTCCGGCGCCGGCGACTTCCAGGCCGATGACCGCTCGGGGCGCAACCTCCACTTCGGGATCCGCGAGCACGCCGCCACCGCGATCACGAACGGGATGGCGCTGACCAAGCTGCGCTCGTACTGGTCGGGGTTCCTGATCTTCTCGGACTACGCACGCGGCGCGATCCGGCTTTCAGCGCTGATGGAGATCCCGGTCGTGCACATCTTCACCCACGACTCGATCGGGGTCGGCGAGGACGGTCCCACCCACCAGCCGGTCGAGCAACTCGCGTCGCTGCGCGCGATGCCGGGGCTGCTGGTGTTCCGCCCGGCCGACGCGAACGAGGTCGTCGAGACCTGGCGGGTCGTCACCGCGCTCAGGCACGAGCCGGCGGTGCTGGTCCTTTCCCGTCAGGCGCTGCCGACCCTCGACCGCTCCGAGATGGGGGCCGCATCCGGGGTGGCCAGGGGAGCCTATGTTCTGGTAGACGCGGCGGACGGCAAGCCCGACGTCATCCTGCTCGCCACCGGGTCGGAGGTGCAACTCGCGCTAGCGGCCCGTGACGAGCTCGCCTCCGAGGGCCTCACGGCTCGCGTGGTCAGCATGCCCTGCTGGGAATTGTTCGACCGCCAGCCCAAGGAATACCGCGACTCGGTCATCCCGCCCGGGGTCAGGGCCCGGGTCGCCATCGAGCAGGCGGCGACCCTCGGCTGGGACCGTTACGTCGGCGACGGCGGCGCGGTCGTCGGCATGCACACGTTCGGGGCATCGGCGCCGCTCAAGATGCTGCTGACCAAATTCGGCTTCACTCCCGAGAAGGTCACCCAGGTCGCCCGCGAGTGCGTGGCCGCCGGCAGGGAGCAGGCGTGAACGTGACCCAGGCGCTCCATGAGCAGGGCCAGAGCATCTGGCTGGACAGCATCTGCTCGCCTACGACACGCAGCGAATCGACTCCTTCGACCAGTGGGGCGTCGAGCCCGGCAAGGTGCTTGCTGCCGCGATCATCCCGGAGCTACAGAGCGTGACCGGACCTGAGCTCGGCCACGACTCGTCCGCGAACGCGCTGATCCGGCACTACCGCACGCTCAAGGACTAGGAGGCACCACATGGCGACAGACAAGCCCATGCAGCTCGGGATGATCGGGCTCGGCCGGATGGGGGCGAACCTGGTGCGTCGGCTGATGCGAGACGGCCACCATTGCGTCGTGTCCGACGTCAACGCGGCCGCAGTCGCCGAACTGGCCGGCGAGGGCGCGACGGGCGCAGACTCGCTCCGGGATTTCGTTGCGAAACTGGACAAGCCACGGGCCGTATGGCTCATGCTTCCGGCTGCGATCGTCGACTCCATCCTCGACCAGCTCGAGCCGTTGCTGGAGCCTGGCGACGTCCTCATCGACGGCGGCAATTCCTACTACCGCGACGACATCACACGCGCCAAGCGTCTTGCCGACAAGTCGCTGCACTATGTCGACTGCGGGACCAGCGGTGGTGTCTGGGGCCTGGAGCGCGGCTACTGCCTGATGATCGGCGGCGAGGACGAGGTCGTGGCCCATCTGGATCCGATCTTCAAGACGATCGCTCCCGGCGAGGGCTGCGCCGAACCGACGCCGAGCCGGTCCCGGACCGACGGCACCGCTCCGCTCGGGTACCTGCACTGCGGGCCGAACGGCGCCGGGCACTTCGTGAAGATGGTCCACAACGGGGTCGAGTACGGGATGATGGCCGCGATCGCCGAGGGCCTCAGCATCATCGAGCGCGCGGACGCCGGCAAAAGCCGGCAGGAGGTCGATGCGGAGACGACGCCGCTGCGCGATGCGTGGGCCTACCAGTACGACATCGACGTCGGAGAGGTAGCCGAGGTCTGGCGGCGCGGCTCGGTCGTCGGCTCGTGGCTGGTCGACCTGATCGCCGACGCCTTCGCCGGCTCGCCCTCCCTCGAGGGCTTCGCCGGGCGGGTCTCCGACTCCGGGGAAGGCCGCTGGACCGTACTCGCCGCCGTGGACGAAGGCGTCCCGGCACCGGTCATCACCACCTCGCTCTACGAGCGCTTCGAGTCCAGGCAGGCCGGGGAGTTCACCGACAAGATCCTTTCGGCGATGCGTTCCGAGTTCGGCGGGCACGCCGAGAAGAAGGGCTGAGGGCTGTGCATCACGAACTCCAAGTCGTCGCCGACCCCGATGCGGTCGCCGGCACCGCGGCGGCGTTCGTGGCGCGGCTGGCCCAGGCCTGCGTGCAAGCCCACGGCCGATTCACGTTCGCCGTCAGCGGGGGGCACACGCCCTGGGCGATGTTCGCGCGGCTCGCACATGAGCACGTCCCCTGGGAGCACGTGGCGGTGTTCCAGGTCGACGAGCGCGTCGCGCCCGACGGCGACCCGGACCGCAACCTCACCCACCTGCGGGAGAGCCTCGGTGCGGCCCCGGCCGAGGTCATCGCGATGCCCGTGAACGACGCCGACCTTGATGCGGCGGCCGCCGCCTACGGGCGGTCGCTGCCCGAGCGTTTCGACCTCGTCCACCTGGGCCTCGGCCCGGACGGTCACACCGCCTCACTGGTGCCACGGGACCCGGTGCTCGAGGTCTCGGACCGGCTGGTGGCCCTGACGGCGCCCTACATGGGCCACCAGCGCATGACACTCACCTATCCTGCGCTCGCCCGCGCCCAGCAGGTGCTCTGGCTCATCACCGGAGCGGACAAGCGCGAACCGCTCTCGAGGCTCGTTGCGGGAGACCGGTCGATTCCCGCCGGCCGGGTCGAGGCCGCGGCGTCGCTCGTTCTCACGGACGCGGCGGCGGCCGACCAGGGCCCTCCGCGCGCCGGTGCCCAGTCGCCCGCATGACCATGACGCCCGACCCTATTGCCGTGCCGGCCCCATAAGGGGGATCAGATGGCTTTGAACTCGTCGAACGTTCCCGCAGACGTGCTGGTCATTTTCGGGATCACTGGCGACCTCGCGCGAAAGATGACGTTTCGCTCGCTCTATCGGCTTGAGCGGCGCAACCTGCTGACCTGCCCGATCGTCGGAGTGGCGCGCGACGGCTGGTCCGACGACACGCTGCGTGACCACGCCCGCGCGGCGATCAAGGAAGCGGGCGAGCCGCTCGACGACAACGTCTTTGCCCGGTTCGCCACCCGACTCAGCTATGTGCAGGGCGATTACGCCGACGACGAGACGTTCCATCGCCTCGCCCGGGCGGTCAACGGCAGTCGGCACCCCGTCTTCTACCTGGAGATCCCACCGTCGCTGTTTGCCCGGGTGGCCGGGGGCCTGGCAGGCGCCGGGCTGACCAAGGGCGCCCGGGTTGTCGTGGAGAAACCATTCGGGCATGACCTTGCGTCGGCGCGCGCCCTCAACGCCGAGCTGCGTCAGCTCCTCGACGAGGACCAGTTGCTGAGGATCGACCACTTCCTCGGCAAAGAGCCGGCGATGGACATCCGGTTCC
This sequence comes from Streptomyces adustus, assembly GCF_009377175.1. Taxonomy (GTDB): domain Bacteria; phylum Actinomycetota; class Actinomycetes; order Streptomycetales; family Streptomycetaceae; genus Streptomyces; species Streptomyces adustus. Next base: position 13,975 of record NZ_VJZD01000123.1, on the reverse strand, counting down.
TGCGGTTCGCCAACTCCGTGTTCGAGCCGGTGTGGAACCGCGACCACATCTCCTGCGTGCAGATCACCATGGCCGAGGACTTCGGGGTCGAGGACCGCGGCCACTTCTACGACCCGGTCGGCGCGCTCCGCGACGTCGTGCAGAACCACCTGCTGCAGTTGCTCGCCCTGATGGCGTCCGAGCCGCCATCAGCCGCCGACGCGGACGCGCTCCGGGACCGCCGGGTCGATGTGTTCCGGGCGATCCCCGACGCCGACCCGGCCCACTACGTCCGCGGGCAGTACGAGGGGTACCTGCAGGTCCCCGGCGTGCAGCCGCACTCGCGCACCGAGACCTACGTCGGGTTGCGGCTGGAGGTCGAGAACTGGCGCTGGTCCGGGGTGCCGTTCTTCATCCGCGCCGGCAAGTCGCTCCCCGAGCGAGTGACCGAGATCCGGATTGTGTTCAAGCGCCCGCCACGGCTTGCGTTCGCGGAGCGGATCGCGCCCGAGCCCGACCAGTGGATCCTGCGGATCGATCCGAGCCCAGGCATGAACTTCCGCATCCAGGCCAAGCAGCCGGGCAAGCAGGACACGCAACTGGTGGACCTCGACCTCCTCTTCGCGGCCGAGCTCGGTGAGGCACCCGAGCCGTACGAGCGCCTGCTCAGTGATGCACTGCAAGGCAACGCGAGCCTGTTCACCCGGGAGGACTCGGTGGAGGAGACGTGGCGAATCGTCCAGCCACTGCTGGAGGCGCCCGGCGACCCCGAACAATACCGGCAGGGGACCTGGGGACCGGCGGGCGCGAGCAAGCTCGTCGCCGGATATCCGCGATGGCACGAACCATGGCTGCCGGCGAGGTCCCCCGACTGACACAGTCGCGCCCGGACCCGCCCAGGCAGTCCGTACGGCCTTCATGACTGGTGCGCTTGGGCGGGGTCCGGAGCCGGGTGGCGAATGGGCTGTTCAGCCCAGATGGTCTTGCCGCGGGGCGCGGGGCGGACGCCCCAGCGGTCGGTGAGTTGTGCGGTGATGTACAGGCCGCGACCGCCCTCGTCGGAGTCGTCGGCGCGGCGCAGGTGGGGGGCGGTGCTGCTGTCGTCGGTGACCTCGCAGATCAGTGCCTGGTCGCGGATGAGGCGGAGTTCGATGGCGCCCTCGGCGTAGCGGACGGCGTTGGTGACGAGTTCGCTGACGATCAGTGCGGTGCCGTCCGCGAGGTCGTCCATGCCCCAGTCGGTGAGTTGGGTGATGGCCAGTTTCCGTGCCTGGGAGACGACTTCGGGAGCGTTGGGGAGCGTCCAGGAGGCCGTCTGCGCGGCGTCGAGCGTTTGTGTGCGGGCGAGCAGAAGGACGGCGTCCCGCTGCGGCTGCCGTGGGGCCAGGGCATCGACGATCGCGTCGCACATGTCCCGAAGAGAGGCCGTGTTCGTCACTTCACGCAGTCGCTCCAGCAGCACGGGAGGGCGACCCGGGTCCAGGCCGTTTCCCAGCAGTGCCGTGTTGTAGAGGAGCAGCGTGCTGCCCTTTGGGAGGGTGCATTCCACCACCGTGTACTGCGCGATTCCCTGGCCGAGCGGCGGGCCCGTGGGGATGTCGAGGAGCTCGACCTTTCCACTCGTGTGGACGACGACCAGCGGGGGATGTCCGGCACTGGAGATCGTGCAGTTGCCGATCACCGGGTCATAGGCCGCGTACAGGCAGGTCGCCGACCAGGCATGGTCGAGCGTTTCGCCGCGGGTGGTGGCCTCGGGCAGGCTCAGGGGCCAGCTGGCCAGGTCGTGCAGCCGCTCCAGGATCTCGTCGGGCGGCAGGTCGAGGCGGGACAGAGCTGCGATGGCGGCCCGCAGTTGTCCCATGGCCGCAGCGGCGTTGAGCGGGCGGCCGATCGTGTCCCCCACGACCAGGGCGATCCTGGCCCCGGACAAGGGGATGACGTCGAACCAGCCGCCTCCGGCTCCCGTGGGCAGGTAGGCGTGCGCGGTCTCCACAGCAGAGCAGACTGCTGACTCGGGTCGCCCCAGCTCGCGTTGGAGAATCCGCGCCACCGACCGTTCGCGGCTGTACACCCGGGCGTTGTCCAGGCTCAGCGCGGCGCGGGAGGTCAGCAGCTCCACGAGTGCCAGGTCGTCGCGGTCGAATGGGATGGGGTTGCGCCAGCGGTAGAGGCAGGTCAGTCCGAGCACCACCCCTCGGGCTCGCATCGGCATCACGAGCATGGAGTGCACGCCGGCAGCCAGGAGCCGTGCGTCTAGCTTGCGGGCCGGGTCCAGCCAGTCGGTGTCCGCGTCCAGATGCCGGATCAGTACCGGCGCCAGGCCCGACAGGGCCTGCAGGTACGGCGTCCCGAAAGGGTAAGTGCCAGCCTCGCCGACCGTCGCCAAGCCCTGCTCGGTATCGTCGGCCGCGGACCGGAAGCCGGCACGCCGCAGGGGTACGGTCTCGGTCGCGGCCACGGGCGCGGGAGCCTCGCCGCGCAGCACCGAATCGATCACGTCCACAGTGACGGAGTCGGCGAGTTCCGGCACGGCGAGGTCGCAGAGCTCCTCGGCCGTGCGGAAGATGTCGAGGGTTGTGCCGACACTCGCGGTGGCCTGACTGAGCAACCGCATCCGCGCCTCGGCTCGGGCGGACGCAGTGATGTCGGTGAGCGCCACGGCCAGGCCGAGCACCGTTCCGTCGGAGTCCTGGAGGCGGAAACAGGCTGCCGACACCATGGCCTCGACCGCCGGATCCCGACGGCTGCGCAGATAAAAGTGGAGGTCCAGAACGGGACTACCGGTCTCCAGCACGTTGCGCGCGGTGCGCTCAATGAATTCGGGCCTGTCAACACCGAATGCATCGAGAACGTCCCGCAGCGACCGGCCCACCAGCTGATCGACAGGGTCCAGAAAATCCCGGATCCGCCGCGCGGCGACGTTGACCCGGACCAGCCGCAACTGCGTGTCCAGCACGTAAAGCCCGACCGGCGACTGCGAGAACAGTGCGGCCAGAACGGCGTCGTCCAGGCGATGCCCGTGGGGATCGCCCTGGTGGTTGGGGCCACTCACAGTAGTTCCCAGCGCACAGAAGATCGGCACAACACCAGCACACATACGATCAAACCCCGCAGCTGGCGGCACCGCCACCGCTGCCTGCCCCCCGCCACCGCATTCTGGCGAGGTGGTTCGTCCGATCAGACGAGCCGGCAGCGCCGGCAGGGCTCTCCTGCCGAATTTCCGTGGCCGGCACCGTCGCAGCCCCGCGATCCGGAGCCGGTGAACGCCCTCTGATCTCGTGACCACGGCAGTAAAATAAATCCAGGCGGGGAAGCATGGACCGGGGCGGCCACGCGAGGAGCGGGTCACCCGGAAGGTGCTGGACGCGATGTTCTCCCTGGTCACGGAGCAGGGTTTGGACGCTGTCACGATGGACGCGGTGGCAGCCCTCGCGGAGGTGAGCAAACCGGCCATCTACCGGCGCTGGCCGACCAAGCAGGATCTGATGCTCGCCACCGCGGAGAGCCGGGTCGGCCCGGTTTCCGTCGCCGACCTCGGAGACTTCCGCTCCGAGCTGCATGCGCTGCTGACGGCGCGCTTGGAGGTCTACCGCCTGCCCGGCACGGACCGCCTGCTGGCAAGCCTCAAAGCCTTGGCCTCGAGTGAGCGGCGTCCTACCCGAATACCTGGTGATGGGCTCCGCGTGTCTCAGGACGCCGACACGGCAGCCCATCCCCACAATGAGGCGATAGCGCTCGAAAGGACACGACCTTGGCCGATCCGGACTGCACCAGCCTCGCCCACCCGACCCCGGGCGGCAGCCGAGCATGACCGGACAGCACCCCTCCGATGCGAGCAATCTGCACGAGCCACAGCAGGCGGCACACGGCGAGGCCCGCTGGCCGATGGCCGGAGCCGTCATCGCCGCCGCGGTGCTGACTCTGCTGCTGCCCGACGACCTACGCCTGGGACCCCGCTGGGCGCTCCCCCTTGTCGAAGGACTGCTCCTGGTGGCGCTGATCGCGGGCGATCCGATTCGAATCAGCCGCCGCTCGGCTGCCATGCGGGTGGTGTCGATCGCCCTGGTCAGCGTGCTGGCGTGCGGCGCCATCTGGTCGACCCTCCAGTTGACCGACGACCTCATGCACGGTGGTAGAGAGACCAACTCCGCCGATGCTCTCCTGCAGGCAGGCGGCAGCGTGTGGGCCTCCACTGTTCTCGCGTTCTCCCTGCTGTACTTCGAGCTCGATAGCGGCGGAGCCGCCGCGCGGGCCCACCACATGCCGCCCACCCCCGCTCTCGCCTTTCCCCAACACCTCAGCCCCGAACTGAACGCTACGCACTGGCGCCCCCGCTACATCGACTACCTCTACCTCGGATTCACCAACGCCACCGCCTTCAGTCCCACCGACGTCATGCCACTGGCCCCTTGGGCCAAGATCGTCATGACGGTCCAATCCGTCGTCTCCCTGCTCATCCTCGGACTCGTCGTCGCCCGAGCCGTCAACGTCTTCGCCTGACGACCCGCGGTGGCCCATCACCGCACGGCGAACCGCTACGCCTCAACTGCGAAGCCCGGAAGACCATGACCGATGGGATCACGAGCGTTTCGGCACTGAGGGACGACATCGTTGGTCGGCGCGGTCCGCCGATGATGGACCCACCCATCACGCCGCAGCGTCCTGGGGGCCGGCCTGTTCTCCGGATCCTCACCATTCCCGGTTGGCCCGACGTCATCGGGCGAGCCGAAGCGGTCCAGTCCGGCCGCGCCGACGATCGGATCGAAACCATCTTCTTGGCCCGCTGCCGGTGGTCGCTCCGCGGCGGAGCTCTATCGACGGGACGGCGGGTGGAAAATCCGTGCAGTGGGACAGGGCTACGCCTCCGGTCTGGCTGGTCTCGCGACCGACTACGGCGTCGTTGTCGAATCCGAGCCCGTCGCAACCCCTGCGCTGCTCCCCACCCAAGGACGCCGCGATTCGAGGTCTTCGGGGCCTGCGGTGGACCTGTCGAAGGTCGAACGGCTGGCTCCCGGACTGCTGCCTCCGGCACGCCAGGCCGGCAAGGCTCTTGCGGACCGGGGCATCGCGAACCAGCGGGCGGCGGTGTATCTGATTCTCGATCACGACTGGCACATGGAAGAGTTGTACGAGTCGTTCGCTGTGCAAGCTTTCGCCGAGCGCGTCTCGGCGCTCTCGGCCACCCTCGATGACGACGGCACTGTTCCCGTGGTCTTCTCCAGCGGACGGGAACCCTTCCTGGAAGAGATCCGGCTGGACAACTACCGCGGCCGTATCGGGCAGTTGCATACCCAGGTCGACTGGGGGTGGGGCAATGTCGCCGACGCCATGCGTCGTGCAGTAGGGCACTACCAGGAATCCGGCGCCGCTGATCCCGCCTTCATCGTGACCCAGGTCGGTGACGAACCCTGGGACAAGGTCGAGGTCCGCTCCTTGCTGCAGAACACCGCATCACTTGGTGTCTTCTGGCTGTTCGTGGGATTCGGACGCGGCAAGCTCGCGTTCTACAAGAACCTCAACGCATCCGCCTCCGCCACCTTTACCAACGTTGCTTTCTACGACGCGAGCAAGAACCCGGGATCAGTGCCCGACGAGCGGTTCTACGCCGGCCTTGTCGACGCCTTCGCCACCTGGCTGCGGCACTGAGCCAACCGATGCTCGCCCACCGACTGAACAGCCTCATCACCTCTGACCAGGCCGTACCCGATCTCCGACGCTATTTCGGCACCGGCATGCTCGATGAAACAGTGCCGTTCACGAAAGCGCCCCCGGCTGCTGCCCGTCTACGACCAGGTCGTTCGCTGCGTTCTCGGTCGGCCGAAGTCATTCTGGCTCGACTTGCACGGCGCGCTGCGTGCCGACGACCATGCGCTGCATCGCGACCTGACCGCCCTACGGCATTCCGCCGATCTCCCCGCAACCGTCAGCGCGTTGCGGGTCTGCGACGTGGTGCTCTGGATGCATCACCGTACGGATCATCAACGGAAAGGCTGCATCGGGACCTGATGCCCGTCGGTCGCATCCGAGAGGGCCTTTCGCCCGGAGGGCAGATGCCCCGTGCCCTCGGTGAAGCACCCCCTGACCTGCGGTGTACCAAAGTGCCAACCATCTCCCTGATTCCGTACCTGCAGCTGCTGAACCTACTTGGCATCAGCGCAGGTCACGAATGTTGCGTGGTGCCAACTGGCGATCCTGGTGGCACTGATCTCGTGGCGGCGACCCGGCCGGTTCGCTCTGGGCCGGCGGCTGATAGAAAGTTGCAGGTCACACCGGAAAACCTCGGGGCGTCCGGTTGCCCGGTCGGTCCGGATCGTCCGTGAAAGGATCGAGCATCGTGTCTTCTCGTCGAGTCGTCGTCATCGGTGGCGGGGTCATGGGCTCGTCCGCCGCGTGGCGGCTTGCTGCCCAGGGTGACCGCGTCACCCTGCTGGAGCGCTTCCCGCCCGGCCACGACCGGGGCAGCTCGCACGGCACCTCGCGGATCTTCCGGCTGGCCTACACGGACCCCTTCTACGTCGGTCTCGCCGCGCGGTCGCTGCCGCTGTGGCGGCGGCTGGAGCAGGAGACGGGACGGCAGGTGCTCACCCTCACCGGAGCCGTCGACCACGGCCCGGCCGCCACGACCGAGGCACTGTACGAGACGCTGACCATTGCCGGACACCCTGCCGAGCGGCTGGCCCCGGAGGAGGTCGCCGAGCGCTGGCCGGGGCTGCGCGCCGACACCGGTGCGGTCTTCCACCCGGAGGCCGGACGCCTGCACGCCGACGAGGCGGTCACCGCCTTCCAGCAGGCGGCGCGGGCGCACGGAGCCGAGGTCCGGCACGGCGTCCGGGTGACCGGGCTGTCGGTGCACGGCGACGCAGGGGTCCGGGTGGTCACGGACACGGAGGAGGAACTGCGCGCCGATGCCGTCGTGGTCGCGGTCGGCGGCTGGGCGCCCGCAATGCTGGGCGGCGGTACCGCTCCACTGGTCGGCGGCGTACCGGTGCTGCGTGTCACCCAGGAACAGCCCGCGCACTTCCCCGCGGCGGACGCGCTCACCTGGCCCAGCTACATTCACCACCCGGGCGCCGCGCTGCCCATGGACGGCTTCACCGCGGACGGGGTGTACGGACTCGGCAGCACCGACGGCGTCAAGGCGGGTTTCCACGGCGTCGGCCCGGTCGTCGACCCCGACCGGCGCGACCGCACCCCGGACGCCGCGATCCTGCGAGAGCTGGCGGCGTACGCCGAGCGCTGGCTCCCCGGCGTGGACCACACCGCGCCCGAGGCCGTGACCTGCCTGTACACCACCACCCCCGACCATGACTTCGTCATCGACCGGCAGGGCCCGGTCACCGTGCTCGGAGGGTTCTCCGGGCACGGCTTCAAGTTCGCGTCGGTCATCGGCGAGCTGGCGGCCGCGCTGGTACGCGGAGAGCCCGGACCGAGCCGGTTCGCACTCGGACGCCCGCGTCCCACGAGCCACTGAGCCGTCCCCGAAGAAGGGGCACCCCCACCAAATTTCTCCAGCGCAGGGCAGGACGACCCGGCCACTTGTCCCGCCCGCCGCGCCCGCGCACCGAGGATCTGCCCTGGCCACGGTGTCCGGCCTTGGCGACACGCGTTGTGACCTGCGGTGTACCAAAGTGCCAGCTATCTTGCTGATTTCATGCGGCCGGCCGCTCAAGCTACTTGGCATCGGTCCAGGTCACGAACGTAACCTGGTTCCAACTGTCGAGCCTGGTCACAGGGTTGTGACGAGGCTTTTCAGTTGGCACAAAAGCGGGATGGTCGGCACCGTACCAAGGGCACGGACCGGAGGGTAGCGGTCTTGGCCATACAGACCGTCTGATGGGGCTGACCTGCTGCTTTCTCAGGGCTGGTGAGGTTCGGACGCGCTGCGCGTTCGTGTCTCCCACTCGATGATCGTGCGTACGGAGACGTGGAGGGGCAGATTCTGGTCGCAGAGAGTCCCGAGTCGTGCCGGTTTCGTATTCCGCGTCGCCGGAGTCGTCGGGCAGAGCCGGCAGGCTGGTGGCGCGCAGCCGCTCGGACTGGTTCACGAACTGCTGCAGGTTCTGTTCGGTGCCCTCCGGCAGCCGCTCCGCCATGGCCTGGACGGACTTGCGGCGACCGTCCATCATCAGCCCCCGCAGATGGTAGTCGCTCTTGGCCCGCTGATCCTTCCGCGGCACCGAGGCGAACACATCAGCCACGAACAGCGCCAACTACGCCCGAGCACGGTTCACTTCATGTGCATCCACACACCCACCATGCCGGCTGTCGTCAAGACCGCACCGCAGCCCCGGCCCGAGGCGCAGATCAGATCCGGACGCCGAACTGGAAGGGCATGTTGCCGATCGCCTCGTAGCGGACGAACGCGCCGGTGTGCGGGGCGTGCAGCACCTGGCCGTTGCCCGCGTAGAGGCCGACGTGGTGCTGGTCGCCGTAGAAGATGACCAGGTCACCGACCTGCAGATCGCTCTGCGAATAGATGCGTGTGCCCGCGTTGGCCTGGGCCTCCGAGGTGCGGGGTATGGTCACGTCGGCTTGGGCGTACGCCCAGGAGGTGAGACCCGAGCAGTCGAAGGTGCTGGGGCCGGCGTGGGCGTACGCGTACGGTGATCCGATCACGCTCTGGGCGGCGGCGAACGCGGCGGCGGCGCGGCCCGAGGCGGCCTTGGTGGTGCCGAGGTCGACGCGCTCGCTTGCGCGGGTGGCCCGCTGCTGGTCCTGGGTGGCCAGCGCCGCCTTCTCCTGCGCGGTCAGCGTGTTGAGGAGCTTCTGCGCCGCGCCCAGCTTGCTCTGGACTTCCTTCTTCTTACTCGCGAGCTTGGCCCGGGTGTCGGCGAGGTCCTTGAGCTTCGCGGAGGCCTCGGCGCGCTGCTGGGCGAGCGAACGCTGCTTCTCCTGGACCTTCTTGAGCGATTCGGCCTGCTGAGCGGTCAGCTGGTCCACGGCCGAGGCCTTGTCCAGGAAGTCGTCCGGGTTCGAGGAGAGGAAGAGCGCCACGGAGGGGTCGATGCCACCGGTGCGGTACTGGGCGCTGGCCATCGAACCGAGGCCGTCGCGCAGCTCGTTGAGCTCTTCCTGGCCGCGGGCGACGTTGTCCTGGAGAGCGCTGATCTGCTTCTGCAGCTTCTGCTGCTTCTCCTTGGCGCCGTCGAGCTTCTCGGTGGCCTGCTCGGCCTCTTCGTAGAGCTTGTCGACCTTGGTCTTGACCTCGTCCTTGTTGGGTTTCTCGGACGGCGCGGCATTGGCGACGTTGGCACTGAGGGCAACGGCGGCAGCGGCGGCGGTGGTGAGCACGGTCACACGGGTGCGGCTCGGCTGCTTGGGCCGACGGTGGGACGTCACGAAAGCGAACTCCTTCTTCCTCCAGCCGCCTGCCGAAACGCCGGCGAGCGGTGATCCTTCACCGTCACCCCCAGCGAGTGAACAATCGGGCAAAGGTTCGGATGGCGACTGTAGTGACTCAGTCTTCATTAGAGCAAGTGGCGTTGTAATGACGGATGTTGAGTGGCAGAGACGAGTTACGGCTTCCTTCGGAGTGTTGCCGGGTAGGTGGCAGGTGTTGATGTGGATTCGACGTGTCAAGGCGACACTCACGGTTGGTGTGCGAAATCCCGGGCACTCGCGCGGCCGGTTGTTGAGCTTCGCCGCGATGGCGTCAAGCTCGTCCTGGCTGAACGTCGACAGGTTTGTTCCTTCGGGCGGATGCTGCCGGAGCAGCTCCTCGATCGGTCGGGCGTCGGTGATCTGTGAACGCCACTGGCCTTTCACCGTGTGGTGCTTGTTCTTCCGGATCGGGCGGCCAGTTCGAACGCGCTTGCACAGTTCGCGGGGGACCACCTTCCAGCGGGTGGTGTGGATCGTCCGGTAGATCGTCTCGTGGGTGATCCGCGTCTGCGGGTCGTCCCCGTGATGCAGACGCAAGTGTCCGACGATCTGTTCGGACGACCGCTCCTTCGCCGGCAGGGTCAGCGCCGCCTGCCTCCAACCGGCACTGTCGCTCTGGCCGGTTGAATCCGAGTCCGTCAAAACGGAGCTGGTTCAGCGGGAACCTTCGGCCGGTTGCCGGACACGTATAGAGCATGGAACTGAATGACGCTGGTCCCGCCGTACCGGTCGGAGGGATATCTGACCGAGTGCTGTGGGCGAGGGCCGTCGACGGAGACCGGGAAGCGTTCGGTCTGATCTTCGACCGTCATGGGAGGACCGTCTACAACCACCTGTTCCGGCGGACGGCCGACTGGTCCGAGGCCGAAGACCTCACGTCGACCGTGTTCTTGCATGCCTGGCGTCGACGATCGGAGACGGTGCTGGACCGCGACTCGGCCTTGCCGTGGTTGCTGGGCATCGCCGACCGCCTGCTGTCGAACACCAGGCGGCGGCTGAGGCGGGCCGAGGCGTTGCTGCGCCGGCTCGTCTCGCATGACGAGTCGGTGGGCGACCACGCGGACCGCGTCGCCGTCCTGGTCGACGACGAGCGTCGTATGTCGGAGATCCACCGGGCGCTGGCTCGGCTGCCGCGCCACGAACGCGAGGTCGTCGAGCTCTGCGTGTGGTCTGGCCTGGATCAGCAAGCGGCTGCGGCAACGCTGAAGGTGGCGGTCGGAACGGTGAAGTCCAGACTGCACCGGGCGCGGCGGAGGCTGGGGGCCGACCTCGTTGGCAGATCCACGCTTCCGGCGTCATTCAGTTCGGTGAATCCCGTCAACGCGGAAGAGGTCGCACGATGAATGACATGCCGGGCATTCCCGCGGCTCCTTCCGATCGTGATCTGCCGAACCACCGGCGGACCCGAGAGGAGCTACTGATGAAGATCGGCCCAGAGGACAACCGTGCTTCGCTGCGACGCGGGTGGGTAGTGCCGCTGAGTGTTGCCACCGGCGTTGTGGCGGTGAGCGTCGCGGCCGTGGCCGTCTTCAGCGGGGTAGGGGATGCCAAGCCGCTTCTCGCCGCTCCTGGGGGAAACCCGACGAGCGCCGCCGCACCACCGAGTCCGATCACAACGCGCGGCTCCACGTCGGCCGGAGCCGGGTCGGCGCCGTCATCGACTCGCACGACTTCCACCCCGGACGCGTTCGCCGTCACCAGCGGGACGACGACCCCGATCGACGCTGGGACCGTCGCCAAGATCCTTGCCTCCTGCCTGGGCTCGGATGCCTCGAGCTATCACGCGGTGGTCGCGGCCCGCGCTCCCGTCGCCTCGCAGCGCGGGGACGGTGTGGTCATCGCCGTCAACTCCGCCGATCAGTACGTGCAATGCGAGTCAAAGGGCGACAAGGGCAACAGCCAGGATTCCCCGCCCACGTTCATCAACAATCGTCTGTGGGGCACCGGTCATACGATTGAGTATTTCGACTCCATCTGCGAGTCCACCGGCAAGGGGCAATATCTCGTGTTGGGCGCCGGGCACTACACATCCGACATTGCCAGGATCGCCATCAGCTACGGCGATAATCCGAAGCAGTACCCGGCGGCCATGGCAGGCGGAGCGTTCGTCTACGCGGCGGCTCTCTCCGTCGAAAACCCCGGCTCACATTATGCGGGCCCGAGCCCCTACGTCCACGCCTACAACGCATCCGGTGAAGAGATCTACAATCAGCAGAAGGACCCGCAGTTCACCGATAACCAGTAAATCGGCCATTCGGCCGACCTTGTTACGGCCCGGTGAATTCGAAGGACTACGCGCCAGTCTCGCCGGCGCTGAGGATGAGCTCGCCCAGATCGACAGGCGTTCCCGAAAGCAAACATTCGTCGGTCGCGATATGCCTACGGCCTGGAGCGAAGATCGTTGAGTGCGGGTGCAGATCGGGCGGACGCTGGCGCTCTCGGCAGCAACTGGCGCGAGGTGCCTCTCGAGCGGATCCGTGAACGTTGCTGAAGCCAGTTGGCATCAGCGCAGGTCACGAACGTTTCCTGATGTCAACTGTCAATCCTGGTCAAGCGGGGGAGGGACGGGGCAACGGCCCGGACGCGGGCCGGGCCGGGCGACGGGCTGGTGTCCGGCGGGCCCGGGGGTCACACTGCGGGCATGGCGTCCCGAGGCACACCCGACCCCGGGCTCTTCGGCCCCGCTTCCGTGACCTGGCAGATGCACGGCGATCCCATGATGTGGGTGGCCGGCGTCCGCGCCCTCTACCTCCAGGCGCTGCATCCGCGCGCGGTGCGCGGGGTCATGCAGAACTCGGACTTCCGCCAGGACGCCTGGGGCCGGCTGCTGCGTACCGCCGACTTCGTCGGCACCACGACGTACGGCACCACCGAGGCCGCCGAGAAGGCCGGCGCCCGGGTCCGGAAGATCCACGCCAGGCTGACCGCGACCGACCCGGAGACCGGCGAACGCTACGGGGTCGACGAGCCCGCGCTGCTGCTGTGGGTGCACTGCGCCGAGATCGACTCCTATCTGCACGTCCTGCGCCGCTCCGGCTTCCCGCTCACCGACGCCCAGGCCGACCGCTACATCGGCGAACACCGCGTCGGCGCCCGCCTGGTGGGTCTGGACCCCGACGCCGTACCCGCCGACCGGGCCGAACTGGCCGCCTACTTCGCGCGGGTGCGGCCCGAACTCGCCGCCGGACCCGAGGCGCGCACCGTGGACGACTTCCTGCTGCGCCCGCCGACGCACCCCCTCCTCGTCCCGGCGCGCGAGGTGCTGTGGCGGCGCGTGGCGGACCTGGCGTACGCCTCCCTGCCGCCGTACGCCCACGCGCTGTACGGCAGACCGGCCCCGCGACCCGCCACCGTCACCCGCCGGTTGCGTGCCACCGGCGCCCTCCTGCGCTGTGTTCCCGCACGTCTGCGCTGGCAGCTCCCGCCCAAACACATCCTGCGCGCCATGGCCCGCCTCGGCCCCGGTGCGCGCCCGGCACCGTACAAAGTCGGACGATAGGCCGCCATACTGGACGAGCCAGAGGAGGGCGGGGCGAACGGGGGCGACCGTACGCGATGGCGGAGACCAGACTGATCCAGGGCCGGTACCGACTGCTCGACGTGATCGGGCGCGGCGGCATGGGGGAGGTGTGGCGTGCCCGCGACGAGTCGCTCGGCCGGCAGGTCGCCGTGAAGTGCCTCAAACCGCGCGGTCCGGCGCACGACGCGACCTTCACCCGGGTGCTGCGCGAGCGGTTCCGGCGCGAGGCCCGGGTGGCCGCGGGTCTCCAGCACCGCGGGGTGACCGTCGTCCACGACTTCGGCGAGTCCGACGGCGTCCTCTTCCTGGTCATGGAGTTCCTGGAGGGCCGCGACCTGGGCCGGCTGCTGGAGGACGACGGCCACCGCCCGCTGCCCGTCGCGGACGTCGTCGAGATCGCCGACCAGGTCGCCGCCGCGCTCGCCTACACGCACCGCCAGGGCATCGTGCACCGCGATCTGAAGCCCGCCAACATCGTCCGGCTCACCGACGGCACCGTGAAGATATGCGACTTCGGCATCGCGCGGCTGGGCCACGACATCGGTTTCACCTCCCGGCTGACCGGCACCGGCATAGCCATGGGCACCCCGCACTACATGTCGCCCGAGCAGATCGGCGGCAGCGAGGTCGACCGGCGCAGCGACCTGTACTCGCTCGGCTGCGTGCTGTACGAGATCGCCACCGGGGCGCCGCCGTTCGACCTCGACGACGCCTGGGCGGTGCTCATCGGCCACCGCGACACCCCGCCCCGCCCGCCGCGCGAGCACCGCGCCGAACTGCCCGGGTACCTGGAGCGGATCATCCTCGACCTGCTCGCCAAGGAACCCGGACAGCGTCCCGGTGACGCCCTCGAAGTGGGCCGCCGGATCGCCGCGGGCCGCACCCCGTCGGTGTACGTGCCGACCGTGGTGAGCCCCCGTCCGCAGCCGCGGACGCCCCGGCCGGCCGTTCGCGAACCGCGCCTGCCGTCCTGGACCCGGGGCATGACCACCGGTCACAAGGCGGCCGCGGCCGGACTGCGTCCCGCACTGCCCGACGCCGGTGCCGCGCTCACCGGCGAGTGGATCGCGCCCCCGGTCACCGACCGGCCCGCCC
>NZ_VJZD01000122.1 GCF_009377175.1 Streptomyces adustus | reverse complement strand
GGGATCTGCGGATCCCGGGCCGGGCGCCCCGGTCGTTCACTGACGTACACCACCCGAAAAGGGGACAGGCGTGCTCAGCCGTTCATGACACCCTGCACCGGCATGTAGGAGCCGCCGGACACGAACAGGCCGCTGCCGGCCGGGCCGCCGCCGCTGTTGGCCGGCAGCCGGATACCGAAGAGCTCGCCCTCCGAGGGTGACTGCGGGGTCAGCAGCAGGCCGTTGCGGGACTTGCGGGCCTCGACCGAGAAGCCGCGGTACTGGCCGGAGAGGCTGTCGGTCGCACCGGCGGCGAGAAGGCCGATGCCCCCGTCGGCGCCCTTGCGGACCACGGCTTCCAGGGCCTCGTCGAGGCGTGTGTCGTAGAGGAGTTCGGCGTCGTCGACCACGACGACGTAGGAGCCGTTCGGGGCGGCGTTGGTCAACTCCTCCAGGTCGTCCTCCCGGCTGTCGGCGTTGAGCAGTCCGAGGACGCCGTCCCGGCCCGCCAGGTCGCGCAGCGGCGAGCGGCGCGGGGCGACCAGGACCACCGAGGTGCCCGAGCGCAGCAGGGACTCGGTCGCGGCCAGCAGCAGGGTGGAGCGGCCGGACTTCGGGGGTCCGGCGATGACGAAGCCGGGGCCGTTCTCCTCCAGGTCGATGCCGATGGGGTGGAGTTCGTCGCCGCCGACGCCGACGAGGGCCCACAGGGGCGAGGGCGGGGTGAAGTCCGGGTCCAGGGCGAGGGCTTCGGCCGCCGTGATGCGGGTCGGCAGGGCGTCCACGCGCAACGGCCGGCGGGCGGCCGGGATGCGGCCGTGCCGGGTACGCGCCTCCTCGGCGATCTCGCGCAGCGCCCTGACCTGGGCCTGGCCCGCTGGTTCGGCCGCGAGCAGGCCGATCTGGGTCTCGTCCACTCCGGTGTCGGTGATGCGCAGGGCGCGGCCGGGCGGCATGTTCTTCGGCACCTCGCGGGCCTGGAGGCCTGCCGTGGAGTAGTCGTTGGAGTCGGCGAAGCGCATGACCAGCCGGTCGGCGAAGGCGGAGGAGACATGGCCGCTGAGCCCGCTGCGGTCGGCCGTCATGACGACCTTCAGGCCCACCGCGGAACCTTCACGGAAGATCCGCTGGGCCGCTTCGAGCAACTGGCCGTAGTTGTAGGCCTCGAAGGTGGAGGCGAAGCCCTCCCAGCTGTCCAGGAGCAGCACCATCCAGGGCAGACGGTCCTCCGGGGCGGCCGTGGCGCGCTGTTCGGCCGCGCTCGACGCGCCTTCCAGCGCGAGGAGTTGCTGGCGTCGGGCGATCTCCGCCAGTAGTCGGTCGATGAGCCGGCGGACCCGGTCGGGTTCGTCGCGGGTGACGACGGCGCCGACGTGCGGCAGCCGCATCAGGGGCAGCAGGGCGTTGGAGCCGCAGTCGATGCCGTAGACGTGCACGTCGTGCGGGGAGGTCGAGCGGGCCAGGGAGCCCGCGAGGGTGCGCAGGGCGGTGGAGCGGCCCGAGCGGGCGCCGCCCAGGAGCAGGGTGTGCTCGCCGTGCACCAGGTCCAGGGAGAGCGGCTTGCGGCTCTGCTTCGCGGGCAGGTCGATCAGGCCGTACGGGATGGGCGCCACGTCCGCGCCCGCCGGGCCACCGGCGCTCTCCCCCGCAGGGGCACCGCCCGGTGTGCCGTACGCCTCCAGTTCCGCCAGGGTCACCAGCTCCGCGAGTGGCGGCAGCCAGGGGCTGCGCTGCTCGCCGAAGCCCATCCGCTGCGCGCCGTCGCGCACCGCGTCGACGAGGACCGCGAGGTCGGTGACCATCGTGCCGTCGTCCTCGGCTTCGTCCCGCTTGGGCAGGGGGCGGGCGTAGGAGTTCCACTGCAACGGGATCAGCGTCGCCTTCGGGCCCGTCTGCCCGGTGGCCGGGCGGCGGCCACCGATGCGGGCCGACTGCACGCCGACCAGGGACTGGGCGCCGGAGCGGACGTACATGCGGCCGGGGGTCGACTTCGCGATCGCGCCGGAGTCGGGGGCGTCGATGACGTCCGTCGACTCGGCGGCGTCCGTGACGCGCAGGGCGATGCGGAGGTTGGTGTTGGCCCGGATGTCGGCGCTCACCACGCCCGCCGGGCGCTGGGTGGCCAGCACGAGGTGGACGCCGAGCGAACGGCCTCGGCGGGCGATGTCGACCAATCCGACGATGAAGTCGGGTAGTTCGTTGACCAGGGACGCGAACTCGTCGATGACCAGGACCAGTCGGGCCATCGGCTCCAGCTCGGGGCGGAGCTTGCGGGTGTCGTTGTAGTCCTCGATGTCCTTGGCTGCGGCGTCGAACAGAATCCGTTCGCGCCGGTGGAGTTCGGCGGCGAGCGAGGCCAGGGCCCGTTCGGTGAGGTGGGCGTCGAGGTCGCTGACCATGCCGACGGTGTGCGGCAGGCGGGCGCAGTCCATGAAGGCGCTGCCGCCCTTGTAGTCGATGAGGACGTAGTTCAGGGCGTCCGGCCGGTTGGCCATGGCCAGCGAGGCGATGATCGTCTGGAGGAGTTCCGACTTGCCGGCACCCGTCGTGCCCGCGACCAGCGCGTGCGGGCCGTCGCGGCGGATGTCCAGGACGAAGGGGCCGTCGGCCGCGATGCCGACCGGCGCGGACGTCGTCGAGCCGCCCGCCCGCCAGATCCGTTCCACGTCCGCGCCGGTCGGGTCGGGCAGGCCGAGCAGGGTCAGCAGCCGGGCGGCGGTGGGCAGGGCGCTGTCGGCGTCGTCGCGGCTGACGTCGCGCACCGGCGCGAGGGAGCGGGCCAGCAGCTCGCACCACTCCGGGGTGACCTGGTCGGCGAGGATGTCGCCGACGCCCTCCATGCCGTAGCCGCGCACGCGGACGTGGTGGGCGGCGTCCGGGGACCAGGCGACGACGGCCTTGCACTCCTCCGGGAGCAGTCGTTCGTCCTCGTCGATGCAGAGGGCGATGATGCCGTGCTGCGGTCCCTCGGTGAGGAGTTGGGGCACGCCCGGGACGCGGCGCAGCAGGCGGGCGCCGTCGAGGACCACGAGGATGTTCGGGTCCGGGTAGAGCTGGCCCATCATGTTGTTCTGCTCGCGGGCCGCCTTGCGCCGGGCGAGTTCGCCCAGCAGTTCGTTGACGCGGCGGGTGATGCCCTCGGAGTCGAAGCCGACCAGCGCGACACAGTCCTGGCCCTGGTCGGGGTCGGTGTGCGGCAGCCAGTGCGCCCAGTGCCAGTCGGCGCCGGCGGCCGGGGTGGCGGACAGGGAGACGAGGGAGAGGTCGCGGGGGCTGTGCAGGACGGCGGCCTGCACGCTCAGCCAGCGGGCGGTGGACAGGGCGCGGGCCCGGTCGCCGGCGATGCCGACGACGCCGAGCCGGGCGAAGGGCAGGGTGACCGGGACGTCGGGCAGGACCGGCGGTTCGGGGGTCTCCTCGTCGTACGAGGTGCCGCCGCGGCCCATGACCATCTCGACGTCGGAGGGCAGGCCGCCGACGCCGACGCGCAGCTGCATGGCGTCCGGGTCGGTGAGGCGGCGTTCCCACAGGCGGCGGCGCGGGCCGGTGGCGAAGAGGAGGAGTTCGGCCGGGTCGGGGCTGTCCTCGCGGCGGCCGCGCTGCTCCTCCTTGGCCAACTGGGCCAGTTCCACCTGATGTTCGGCCAGGTCCTTCTTGTACTGCTTGAGGGAGGTCTTGTGCTTCTTCTTGCCCTCGCGGTTCTCGCTGAACCACTGGCCGATCATCATCAGCGGGCTCATCGCGCAGAACAGCAGCATGTAGATCTGCTTGGTGACGAAGTACATGGTCAGCCCGAAGAGCATCGGGATGAAGGCCATGATGAACTGGAACCGCGCCCGCTCGTTCTTCGACGGCGGCAGCGGTACGACGATGCGCCGCCGGGGCCGCAGCGGGTTCAGCCGGGGCGGGCGGTTGTAGGCGAGGCCGCCCTCGCTCATCGCGGAGAGGTGGGCGTCGGGCTGGGCCACCCGGTCGAGCACGAGCAGCGAGTCGGCGACCCGGACGACGCCACCGAGCGGCCACGGCGTACCGGCCGCGCCGCCCGCCCTGCCGACGGCCCCCGCCTTGGCTCCCTTGGCCGCCTTGCCCGACTTTCCGGCGGCTGCGGCCGTTCCCGCTCCACCGCCCGTCACCGGCTCGTCGTCGAGCAGGACCTCGGCCCCGCCCTCCGCGGCGAGGGTGGTGTTGCCCTGGACGTCGACGGTCAGCCGCAGCGCGACCGGCGGCAGCGTGGGGTCCGGCAGGGGCAGCGAACAGGTCGGCGCCGAGCCCACCGTGGCCACGCCGACGCCCAGCCGGACCACCCGTCCGGCGGCGGGACCGCCGGCCACTCTCAACTCGTACTGCCCGACCGGCTCGCCCTTGCGCAGCAGCGGGCCTATCGCGTCGTCGACGGAGATGCGCATCCCGTCGCGCAGCACACCGGCCGCCGGGGCCGCCGGGTCGCACAGCACGCCGTCCGCCCACAGGGACAGCGCGCCGGTCACCGCCGTCCCGTAGCCGGGCGGCGGGGCCAGTGCCGTACCGCGCATGGGTACGACGTTGCCCGGCATGCCGCCCGGTGGCGGGGCGGCCCGTCCTACGGCCGTTCCCAGCACCTCGGCGACATCGCCGGCCGTGGCCGTGTCGTCCGCAGTGACGACGACGTCCTGTGGCTCACCGCCTTCGTGCACGAGCGTGACCAGCATCCGCATGGTGGTCGTCCTCCCCGTCTTCGCTTCCGCAGACACAGTAGTGACAGTCGGGGCGTTGGCGGGCGACGGGGGAACAGCGGGGACAACAGCCGTTCCGCTATTCGACCTTCGACATGCGGGCCACCGGGTTCCCCTCTGCCGAGCTGTCCGAGGTGTACGTCAAGTCGTCGCCGGTGGAGGCGAGTCGGACGGTGTGCGCGGCGGGGTTGCAGCCGTCGTGGTTGCCCTTGGCGCCCACGGACGTCGCCACGATCTCCGTCGCCGTCACCGACTTCAGGGTGAGGATGTCGTTGCAGACCCCGCCGAACAGGTCCGTCTGCCGCACCCTGCCCAACTCCTGGCCCACGGAGGCCCGTCGGACGGTGAGCCGGAAGGTTCCCATGGGCACGGTGCCGTCGAGACCGCTGCCCTGCCCCTCCCAGGTGCCGAGGTAGCGGTCGGGAACGGTGCCGGTGGCGGTCCCGGCGGGGGCCGACGCGCCGACGGAGGGCGTCGACCGACCGTCGGACGGTGTCGCCCGGGCGGTGGCGGCGGCCGAGTGGGAGCTGTCGCTGCTCGCCGACGTGTCGTGGCCGCCGTCCGGCAGCAGGTCGAGGACGAACGCCGAGCCGACCGTCACCGCGGCCAGCGCCCCGGCCACCGCGAGGGCCAGCGTGCAGCTGACCCGCCGGCCGCGGCCGCGCTCCCCCGGCGCCGAGGTCGCCGCCACGGTCACGGAGACCTTGCCGGGACGGGCCGGGGACGACGCTGCCGGTGCGGCCGCGGGGGCGGTGTCCGGGTGGGCGTCGCGCGGTCCGGGCAGCGGCGGTGCGGCGGGCCCGGCCGGGGTCCGCTCGCCCGGCGGTGTCGCGGGCGGCGGCATCACGGGCGGCGGCCCGAACCCGCCCGGCGCGGCCGTCGCCTCCACCGAGGCGCTGCTGAAGCCCACCGGCCCCGACGGGACCGCTTCCGCGGCCTGGGTCGCCTCCAGGTTCAGCAGCTGTACGGCGCTGCGGCTGACCTGCTCGACCAGGGGGCCCGGCAGCCAGCCGCCCGCCATCAGCCGGGCCGCGCCGTCCGGTGCGAGCCGCCGGGCCACCTCGCGGGGTTCCGGACGGTCGCCGGGCACCTTGGCCAGGCACTCCAGCGCCAGCGCGCGCAGGTCGCCCTCCAGATCGCCCAGACGCGGCTCCTCGTGGACGACCTTGTACAGCAGCGCGGCCGAGGAGTCCCCGGGGAACGGCGGCTCGCCGGTCGCCGCGTACGCGAGGACCGCGCCCAGCGAGAAGACGTCGGCGGCGCCGGTGACGCCGCCGCCGAGGATCTGCTCGGGCGCCATGTAGCCGGGTGAGCCGACGGAGACGCCGGTCGAGGTCAGCGAGGCGGTGCCGTCGGTCGCCCGGGCGATGCCGAAGTCGATGAGGAGGGGGCCGTCGAGGGTGAGCAGGACGTTCGACGGTTTCACGTCCCGGTGCACCAGGCCCAGGTCGTGCACCGCGGCCAGCGCCTCGGCGAGGCCCGCGGTCAGGGCCCGTACTGAGTGCTCGGGCAGCGGGCCGCCGTCCGCCACCGCGGCCGCCAGGGAGGGGCCCGCCGCGTACGCCGTCGCCACCCAGGGGACCGGCGCGGACGGGTCCGCGTCCAGCACCGAGGCGGTCCAGGCGCCGCCGACCCGACGGGCGGAGTCGACCTCGCGCCGGAAGCGGGCGCGGAACTCCTCGTCGAGCGCGAGGTGCGGGTGCACGATCTTGACCGCGACCGTGCGGCCACCGGCGCTGCGGCCCAGGTAGACCCGGCCCATCCCGCCGGATCCGAGCCGGCCGAGCAGGCGGTAGGGCCCGACGGCAGTGGGCTCGTCGGCTGCGAGCGGCTGCATGATGTCCGCCTCTCCCCCGTAGGACACAGCAGCAGATTAGTGCGCAACCGCCGTCTGCGGTCCCTACCGCCGTACAGGCGCTCTACGGCTGGAGGAGGTCCACCTTCACGTCCGCCGGGAAGCCGGTCGTCGGGCCGACCCGGCGGGCGAACTCCGTGACCGCCGCGAGCTGCGGGTCGCCGAAGCGGAAGTCGAGCGTGGTGAAGTACTGCTCCAGGACCTGTTCGTCGAAGGCCTCCCAGCGGGCCGCCTGCTCGGCGACCTTGCCGACCTCCTCCAGGGAGAGGTTGCGGGAGGCGAGGAACGCCTCGTGCACCCGGCGCGTGATGAACGGCTCGCGCTCCAGATAGTCCCGCCGGGCCGCCCAGACCGCGAAGACGAACGGCAGGCCCGTCCACTCCTTCCACAGCGCGCCCAAGTCGTGCACGGCCAGGCCGTAGCGCGGGCCGTCCAGCAGGTTGGCGCGCAGCGCGGCGTCGCCGATCAGGACCGCGGCCTCCGCCTCCTGCATCATCAGGCTCAGGTCGGGCGGGCAGCTGTAGTACTCCGGCTGGACGCCGAAGCGCTCGGCCAGCAGCAGCTGGGCCAGGCGCACCGAGGTGCGCGAGGTCGAGCCGAGGGCGACCCGGCGGCCGTCGAGCCGGTCCAGCGGCACCTGGGAGACGATCACGCAGGACATCACCGGGCCGTCGCAGCCGACGGCGATGTCCGGGAAGGCGACCAGGTCGTCCGCGTTCTTGAGGAACTCGACGAGGGTGATGGGCCCGATGTCGAGGTCGCCCTGCACCAGCTTCTCGCTGAGCTTCTCCGGGGTGTCCTTGGTCAGCTCGAAGTCGAGAAGCGTGCCTGTTCTCGCAAGCCCCCAGTACAGGGGCAGGCAGTTGAGGAACTGGATGTGGCCGACACGCGGCCGGGTGCGAGGAATGTCCACATCGGGAGGCTAGACCCTGGGGTGGGACGGTCCGCGGGCACCCCCCGATGGCACGATTTGTCAACCTCATCCGATCGGCTTCAAACGTCCGAGTGACGTGATCTTGACCTCTATTGCTTTCGGCCTACCGCGTGCTAGGCTCGCCGCAAGTTGCAGTTTGGTTTCCCTTGCAGTACAGAGCCTGCGGAGCATGTGACCGCGGGCTCTAGTCGTTTTCAGACGTATGCAGTTGTGCGGCACAGTTTTCACACTTGCAGGTTCTGGAGCAGGGCGACCCTTTGGGCCCAAGGAGGGCTTATGGCTACCGGAACCGTGAAGTGGTTCAACGCCGAAAAGGGCTTTGGCTTCATCGCCCAGGAAGGCGGAGGCCCCGACGTCTTCGTCCACTACTCCGCGATCAACGCCAACGGTTTCCGTTCGCTCGAGGAGAACCAGTCGGTCTCCTTCGACGTGACCCAGGGCCCGAAGGGTCCGCAGGCGGAGAACGTCACCCCGCTCTAAGCCTTAGGCTCTTCGAGCCCGAAGCTTTGATTCGGATCAGATAGCAGTACCCAAGGAGCCCCGCGCCATCCGGCGACGGGGCTCCTGCCTTTGTCCGGATCGCGCGCCCCGCTCACGGCCGACCGGTCCGGCTGTCGGTGGCACCCGCTACGGTCCTCGGCCATGACCTCCGAAGCCACCGCACCCCCCGCACCCGACACCGACTTCCTCGGCGCCACCCGCACCTTCTACGACGCCGTCGCCGAGGACTACGCCGACCGCTTCCGCGAGGAGCTCGCCGGCCGGCCGCTGGAGCGGGCGATCCTCGGCGTGTACGCCGAACTCGTGGGCGATCGCGGTCCGGTGGCCGACCTCGGCTGCGGGCCCGGCCGGACCACGGGGCACCTCGCCCGGCTGGGTCTTTCGGTGTTCGGCCTCGACCTGTCGGAGTCGATGCTCGCCATCGCCCGCCGGGAGAATCCGGGGCTGCGTTTCGAGCAGGGCTCGATGCTCGACCTGGACCTCGCCGACGGCACCCTCGCCGGAGCGCTCTGCTGGTACTCGTCCATCCACACGCCGCTGGACCGGCTCCCCGACCTGTTCGCGGAGTTCCACCGCGTCCTGGCCCCCGGCGGGCATCTGCTGATCGCCTTCCAGGTGGGCGACGAGCCACGCCACCACGACCGGCCCTGGGGACACCCCGTGTCGCTGCACTTCCGGCGGCGACGGCCCGAACAGATCGCCGAGCTGCTCGCGGACGCAGGTTTCGCCCTGCGCTCGCGGACGGTACGCGAGCCCGACCCCGCGCTCCAGGAGTCGGTCCCGCAGGCCTTCCTCATCGCCGACAAGCCTCGGGCGGCGGCTGAGGCGGCGAGCGCCTCGGAGTGACCGCGCTCCTCACCCCGGGTAGAGACCCTCCACCTCGCGGGCGAAGTCGCGCATGATCGCCTCGCGGCGGAGTTTCATCGACGGGGTGAGGTGGCCGGCCTCCTCCGTGAAGTCGACGGGCAGGACGGCGAAGCGGCGGATGGATTCCGGCCGGGAGACCAGTCGGTTCGCCTCGTCCAGCGCGCGTTGCAGGATCGCCCGCAACTCGTCGTCGTCGACGAGGAGTTCCGGCGGGACCGGGTGCTTGCCGTTCATCCGGCGCCAGTGGGCGATGCCGTCCTGGTCGAGGGTGATCAGCGCCGTGACGTAGGGGCGGGCGTCGCCCAGGAGCATGCACTGCGAGATCAGGGGGTGCGAGCGCAGCCAGTTCTCCATGGGGGCGGGGGCCACGCTCTTGCCGCCCGCGGTGATCAGCAGTTCCTTCTTGCGGCCGGTGATGGTGAGGTAGCCGTCGTCGTCGAGTTCGCCGATGTCGCCCGTGGCGAGCCAGCCGTCCGGGGCGGCGGGGACGACCCCGCCGGCCGCCGGGTCCCAGTAGCCGCGCAGCACATGGTCGCCGCCGAGCAGGATCTCGCCGTCGGCGGCGACCCGGATGCGGGTACCGGGCAACGGCCAGCCCACGGTGCCCAGTCGGGGTCTGAGGGGCGGGGTCACCGTCGACGCTCCGGTGGTCTCCGTCAGCCCGTAGCCCTCGAAGATCTCGATGCCCGCGCCCGCGTAGAACGCGGCCAGGCGGCGGCCGAGCGGGGAGCCGCCGCAGATGGCGTAGCGGACGCGGCCGCCCATGGCGTTGCGGATGCGGCGGTAGACCAGGGGGTCGTAGAAGGCACGGGCCGCCTTCAGGGAGGTGGACGGGCCGGGTCCGGTGCCGGTCTGTCTGGCCTCCAGGGCCTCGCCGTAGCGGCGGGCCACGGCCGCCGCGCGGTCGAACGAGGACAGCCGGCCGCCCTCCTCGGCCCGCGCGCGGGCGGTGTTGAAGATCTTCTCCAGCATGTACGGAATGGCCAGCAGGCAGGTGGGCCGGAACTCGGCCAGGTCCGGCAGCAGGTCCTGCGGCTTCAGGCTCGGCGCGTGGCCGAGGCGTACCCGGGCACGGACGCAGGCGATCGCCACCATGCGGCCGAAGACATGGGACATGGGCAGGAAGAGCAGGACGGAGACCT
Organism: Streptomyces adustus; assembly: GCF_009377175.1. Taxonomy (GTDB): domain Bacteria; phylum Actinomycetota; class Actinomycetes; order Streptomycetales; family Streptomycetaceae; genus Streptomyces; species Streptomyces adustus. The sequence continues at coordinate 17,700 of NZ_VJZD01000122.1, read as the reverse complement.
CCTCCTTCATCCCGGCCCGGAAGATCGGGTGGAGCAGTTCGATGGCGTTGTCGACCTCGGCGAAGAAGTTGCCGTGGGTGAGGACGCAGCCCTTGGGCCGGCCGGTCGTGCCGGAGGTGTAGATGACGGTGGCCAGGGTGTCGGGGACGAGCACGCCCCGCCGTACGGCCACCTCCTGGTCGTCCACCCCCGCGCCGAGCTCCGCCAGGCGGTCCAGATGGCCCTTCTCGATCACCCACAGGTGCCGGAGGTCGGGCAGCCGCTCCAGTTCCGGGCCGAGCGCGGCGGCCTGGGCGGCCGACTCGGTGACCAGGGCGACCGCGCCGGAGTCCTGGAGGATCCACCGGGTCTGGAAGACGGACGAGGTCGGGTAGACGGGGACGGTGACCAGTCCGGCGGCCCAGGCGGCGAAGTCGAGCAGGGTCCACTCGTAACGGGTCCGGGCCATGACGGCGATCCGGTCACCCGGCACCAGGCCCTCGGCGATCAGGCCCTTGGCCACCGCCTGCACCTCGGCGGCGAACCCGGCCGCCGTCACGTCCTGCCAGGGCCCGTCGCCCCCGGCGCGGCGGCTGAGGACGACGGTGCCCGGTGCCGCCTCCGCGTTGTCGAAGGGCAGGTCGGCGAGGGACCCGTGGGTCACCGGCGGGGCGAACGGCGGTACGTACGCCTCCCGTACGGCGCCGTTCAGCCGCCGTGTCTCGGGCTCCACGAGCTGCGGCCCTGCGGCGTCGGCGAACGCGGCGGAGGTCGGAAAGGGAGTGGACACGGGCGGCTCCTGTGGCGTGCGGCGGTGCGGCTGCCGCGTGCGTTCGTACGTGCCTCGCGCGCCGAGGCGGTCACCGGCGAGGGCCCGCGGAAAAGGGGGTTACCGCCGGTCAGGCAGGAAGCGTACGAGGCTCCTGTGATGAGGCTGTGCCGGTTACGGGTCGGTCCGGAGCCAGGGGTGTGCAACATCGGCAAGGACGTGAGGAACGTTCACGTCCTGTCCGTGACCGCGGGTCCGCGGTCGGCCCGTGCCGGACCTCCGCCGGACTCAAGGGCCTCGTCCCATCCCTCTTCCCCCTCTCCCGACCTAGGATTACCTCCGGTAACCTTACTTCAGAGTCAGCATTTGGGACCCGAGCCGGGAGCGAAACATGACCGACCCCAGCGCGCGCAGCACCGGCACCGCGCCCGGTCTGCTGCTCACCCGCGCCCCCGCGCTCACCCCGCTGCTGGCCCGCGGCGCCCTGCGCGCCCCCTTCCGGCGGCCGGCCCCCGACGCCTCGTTCCCGCGCACCCGTCTGGTGCTGCCGGACCTGCGCGTCGACCTCGTACGGCTGGCCGCGTACGAGCGGGTGTGCGGCTTCGCCACCGGCGAGGACGCGCTGCCGGTCACCTATCCGCACGTCCTCGGCTTCCCGCTGGCGATGCGGCTGATGAGCGGCCGGGACTTCCCGCTGCCGCTGCCGGGCCTGGTCCACACCTCGATCGAGATCACCCGGCACACCGACCTGCCCGTCACCGGCACCTACGAACTCGGCGTGTACGTCGCAGGGTTGGCGCCGCACCGACGCGGCACCGAGGCCGCCCTGGTGACCGAGGCGCGGGCCGACGGGGCGGTCGTATGGGAGTCGCGGAGCACGTATCTGGCGCGGCACCGCACGACCGGATCCACCACCGCGTCACGGCCGTCCGACGGCCGGCCGGGTCCGGATCCGCTGCCCGTGGTCGCCGAGTGGCGCCTCGCCGCCGACCTGGGGCGGCGCTACGGCGCCGCCTCGGGCGATCGCAACCCCATTCATCTGCACCCGCTCACCGCCCGCCTGTTCGGCTTCCCGCGCACGGTCGCGCACGGCATGTGGACGGTGGCCCGCTGCCTCGCCGCGCACGGCACCCCGCGCTCCGCCCGGGTGCGGGCGGAGTTCCGGGCGCCGGTGCTGCTGCCCGGGACGGTGCGGTACGCGGCGGCGGGCGGACGCTTCGAGCTGAGGGGAACGGACGGGCGCGTCCATGTGCGCGGACGGGTGGACCCGCCCGCGCCCGGCCCGGACGGGAGCTAGCCAGCCCGCCCCTGGTGGTCGGGGTCCGTGGGGGACCACGGGCGTCCCTCCATCAGATTGCCCAGACCCGCCCAGGCGAAGTTCATCAGGGTGGCCGCGGCCTGCCGGGCCGAGACGCCCTCGGTGCTGTTGGCCCAGGCCGCCAGGGACTCGGCGGCACCGACGAGGGCCTCGGCGAGCCCGGCCACCTCACGCTCGGGCAGGTCGGGGTCGACGGCGGGCCGGTCGAGGCCGAGCCGATCGGGGGTGGACGAGCCGGGTTCCGGACGGTCGGGGTCCTGGGGGCGGGCCTCGCGCGCGGCGGCCCCGATCAGCCGGGTCACGAACGCGACGATCTCCTCGCGCATCGCGGTGACCTCGGCGGCGAACCGCTCGCCGTGCGTACGGGCCTGGAGGTGCAGCACGGACCAGGCGTCGGGGTGCTGCGCGGTGTGGGTGAAGAACGCCCGCAGCCCGTCCCAGAGCTGGCGGTCCGCGTCGAGCCCCGGCCGCACCCCGGACTGCACGGCCTCCGTGAGGGCGGCGGCCTCGCGGCGGATGCAGGCGGTGAAGAGGTCTTCCTTGGAGTTCAGGTACAGATAGACCAACGGCTTCGACACACCGGCGACTTCGGCGATCTCGTCCATCGACGCGGCCATGTAGCCCCGTTGGCCGAAGATCCGCACAGCGGCGTCCAGCATCTGCTGCTCACGGACCGCACGCGGCATCCGCTTGGTCTTCACGGCACCCATGGGGCAAGGATAGTTGGGCGCCGCAGCCATCCCGTGGGGCATGACGGCCGGGCCGCCCGGCAAGCGGGTCGCCCGGGGGGGCAGGCCGCCTAGGAGGCCTGGCGCTGTGCGCCGGAGGCGTCCTGCGCGACGTCCGCCACGGCGTCCACCACGTCGTCCTCCTGGGACCGGCTGGACTCGATGTTGGCCTTCATCCGGTCCACGCGCCCGGCGACCTGGACGGAGGCGCGGTCACGCTCCTTGCGCAGCACCACGAAGCTGATGGGCGCCGAGATCACCAGGGCCAGCAGGGCGACCCACATGATGTTGGAGCCACCGAGGCCGTGCGGGACGACACCGGCGTAGACGAGGCCCCAGACGACCACGAAGCAGCCCGCGAAAATGCCGAGGCGCATCAGCGTGTAGCGGAGCATCTCAATCCACTCTTCCGTCTCGAATACTTCCGAACGTCCCATAGGGTATCGTCCAGTGAAGCATGCCGGGTTCCCGGTCCCGCAGGCGGGGCCGGACAGTCACAGCAGGGGCAGCAGCATCGTGATGTCGTCCCGGTCGTCCCCCGGTGCCACCCGGATCGCGCCGGGCACCCGCCCGACCTCCTTGTAGCCGCAGGAGCCGTAGAACCGCTCCAGGCCGTTGCCGCCGCGGCAGGTGAGCCGGATCGCGTCGACTCCGGCGAAGGTGCGGGCCGAGTCCGCGGCGGCCGCGAGCAGGTCGCGGCCGTACCCCTTGCCCTGGTGCCGCGGGTGCACCATCACCGTGTACAGCCACACCCAGTGCTTCATCAGCCGGTGGGTGTTGAAGGCGAGGAACGCGGTCGCGGCGACGTCCCCCCGCTCGTCGTGCCCGACCAGCAGCCGGGTACGGCCCTCGGCCATGGCCACGAGGTGCTTGACGAGCTCCGGGCGTATGTCCTCCCGCCCCACGGGCGGCACGAAACCGACGGAGCCGCCCGCGTTGGAGACATCGGTCCACAGACCGAGGACGCCGTCACGCAGGGCGGGGTCGACGGCGGGATCGAGAGTGAAGGTAAGGGGCATGCATGGAGTCTACGCATTACATGACGTCACCCGGGCCGTTACCTGCCTCACCTCGGCCACCTCGTCCCGCCGCGGCACCTCGCCGTCTCAGACCCGCATCGGCTGGGGGGACTCACGGCGCGCCGGGTCCGGTCCGTCGTACTCGCGGATGATCTCGTAGCGCGTGTTGCGCTCCACCGGGCGAAAGCCCGCGTCACGGATCAGGTCGAGCAGGTCGTCCCGGGTGAGCTTGTTCGGCGTGCCGTAGTTGTCGGCGTCATGGGTGATCTTGTACTCGACGACCGAGCCGTCCATGTCGTCCGCGCCGTGCTGGAGGGCGAGCTGGGCGGTCTGCACACCGTGCATCACCCAGAAGACCTTCACGTGCGGCACGTTGTCGAACAGCAGCCGGGAGACCGCGAACGTCTTCAGCGCCTCGGCGCCGGTGGCCATCTGGGTGCGCGCCTGGAGCCGGTTGCGGACCTTGCCGTCCTTCATGTCCACAAAGTCGTGCTGGTAGCGCAGCGGGATGAAGACCTGGAAGCCACCGGTCTCGTCCTGGAGCTCACGCAGCCGCAGCACGTGGTCGACCCGGTGGCGGGGCTCCTCGATGTGCCCGTACAGCATCGTGCACGGGGTCTTCAGACCCTTCTCGTGCGCGAGCCGGTGGATGCGCGACCAGTCCTCCCAGTGGGTGCGGTGGTCGACGATGTGCTGCCGGACCTCCCAGTCGAAGATCTCGGCGCCGCCGCCGGTCAGCGACTCCAGACCGGCGTCGATGAGCTCGTCGAGGATCTCGGAGGCGGTCAGCCCCGAGATGGTCTCGAAGTGGTGGATCTCGGTCGCCGTGAAGGCCTTGAGCGAGACGTTCGGCAGGGCGGCCTTCAGCTCGCGCAGGGAGCGCGGGTAGTACCGCCACGGCAGGTTCGGGTGCAGCCCGTTGACGATGTGCAGCTCGGTGAGGTTCTCGCCCTCCATCGCCTTGGCGAGGCGGACGGCCTCCTCGATGCGCATCGTGTACGCGTCCTTCTCGCCCGGCTTGCGCTGGAAGGAGCAGTACGCGCAGGACGCGGTGCACACGTTCGTCATGTTGAGATGACGGTTGACGTTGAAGTGCACGACGTCGCCGTTCTTGCGGGTGCGCACCTCGTGCGCGAGACCGCCGAGCCACGCCAGGTCGTCCGACTCGTACAGCGCGATGCCGTCCTCGCGGGTGAGCCGCTCACCGGCCCGGACCTTGTCCTCCAGCTCGCGCTTGAGCCCGACGTCCATGTGTTTCTGCCTCTCCCTTTCGACCTGCCGACGAACCCTGCCAACCGTACGCCCGAGGTCCTAGACCTCTTCCGGCAGCTCACCCACCCGGTTCTCCCACTTCGTGGAGAGCACGATGGTGGTACGGGTCCGGGAGACGCCCTTGGTCCCGCTGAGCCGACGGATGATCCGCTCCAGGCCGTCCACGTCACTGGCACGCACCTTGAGCATGAACGAGTCGTCGCCCGCGATGAACCAGCAGTCCTCGATCTCGCCGAGGTCCTTCAACCGCCGGGCCACGTCCTCGTGGTCGGCCGCGTCGGACAGTGAGATGCCGATCAGGGCGATCACGCCGAGGCCGAGGCTGGCGGCGTTCACGGTGGCGCGGTACCCGGTGATGACACCGGCCGCCTCCAGCCGGTTGATGCGGTCGGTGACGCTGGGTCCCGACAGGCCGACGAGGCGTCCCAGCTCCGCGTAGGAGGCCCGGCCGTTCTCCCTCAGGGCCTGGATGAGCTGCCTGTCCACCGCGTCCATGCGATCGAAGCCTTCCGCTGAATGGGTCCGGACGGAGCCCGGACCTCCCGAAGTCGAGGATGGTGCTGGTACTGCCGGTCGCCGTGGGCCGCTCAGGCCGGGCGGGAACCGCCGAGCTCGCCCTGCCAACGGCGGTAGAGCGTGTGCCCGACGCCCGCCGCGTCGAGGACCCGGCCGGCGACGAAGTCCACCAGGTCCTGGATGTGGGTGGCGCCCGCGTAGAACGCCGGGGACGCCGGTACGACACTGGCGCCCGCGTCGTCCAGGGCGACCAGGTGCCGCAGGGTCTGGCCGTTCAGCGGGGTCTCCCTGACGGCCACGACCAGGCGGCGGCGCTCCTTGAGCGTGACGCTCGCCACCCGTTGGAGCAGGTCCTTCGACAGACCGAGCGCGACCCCCGCGACACACGCCGTCGAGGCCGGCACGATCAGCATCCCCTTCGCGGGGTACGACCCCGAGGACGGGCCGGCGGCCAGGTCCCCGGCGTTCCAGTACCGCACCCCGTCGAGGTCCGTCTCGAAGGTGTCCGGCTTGCCGTCCGCGCCCCGCGCCAGCCACTCCCGCAGGTCGTCGCGCCAGTGCGCGTCCCGGAAGGAGATACCGGTCTCGTCCAGCAGGGTGAGCCGTGAGGCCCGGCTGACGACCAGGTCGACGCTCTCGCCGCCGGCGAGCAGCGCACGCAGGACGGCGGCGGCATACGGCGTACCGGACGCGCCTGACACCCCCACGATCCAAGGCACGCGCTGTGTTTCTCCTGCGTTCACACCTTGAGCGTACCGGTGGAACGGTTGGTGCTCAGGACCGGTCCGCCGCCTCCGGATCCACCGGAGGCGGCTCGTGCCGATCGTGGGACCGCCGGGCCGGGCCGCACCGTGGTCGGACGGTCAAACAGTCAGACCCCGAACGAGGAGATCCAGCAGTGCGCACACGAACAGGGCGATGCCGATGAAGCCGTTGACCGAGAAGAACGCCCGGTTCAGCCGGGAGAGGTCGTTCGGCCGGACGATGGTGTGCTCGTAGAGGAACGCGCCCGCGACGATCACCAGGCCCAGCCAGAAGAACGCGCCCGCGTCGGTGGCCAGCGCGTACCAGACGAAGAGTGCCGTCGTGATCGCGTGGCAGGCTCGCGCCCCCCAGATCGCGGCGGGGATGCCGAAGCGGGCCGGGACCGACCTGACGCCGATCTCCCGGTCGGTCTCGACGTCCTGGCAGGCGTAGATCAGGTCGAAGCCGCCGATCCAGATGCCGACGGCGAGGCCGAGGATCACCGCGTCCCAGGACCACTCGCCGGTGATCGCCAGCCAGCCGCCGACCGGGCCCATCGCCTGGGCCAGGCCGAGGATGGCCTGCGGGAAGTTCGTGAACCGCTTGCCGTAGGGGTAGACCACCATCGGGATCACCGCGACGGGCGCCAGGGCCAGGCAGAGCGGGTTGAGCAGGGCCGCCGAGCCGAGGAAGACGACCAGGGCGATCAGCGCGCCCGTCCAGGCGTGCCGCACCGACATCGCGCCGGTCACCAGCTCGCGGTGGGCGGTCCTGGGGTTACGGGCGTCGATCTCGCGGTCGATGATCCGGTTGACCGCCATGGCGAAGGTGCGCAGGCCCACCATGCAGACGGTGACCAGGAGCAGACTGCCCCAGTGGATGTTCCCGTCCAGCTCGAACATCGCGGTCAGTGCGGCGATGTAGGCGAAGGGCAGGGCGAAGACCGAGTGCTCGATCATCACCAGGCGCAGGAACGCCTTGGTGCGTCCCGGCTGCGGGATCGCCGCGGAGGCGCTGCTCACAGTCCGTATTCCTTCCAGCGGCGGTCCACCAGGGCCGCCGTATCGGGGTCCGACAGGACCATCTCCGGCCATCCGCCGTCCCTCGTGTAGCCCTCCTCGGGCCACTTCCGGGTCGCGTCGATGCCCGCCTTGCCGCCCCAGAACTGCTGGTAGGAGGCGTGGTCGAGGTGGTCGACGGGACCCTCGGCGACCGTGAGGTCGCGGGCGTAGTCGGTGTTGCCCAGCGCCCGCCAGGCGACCTCGTGCAGATCGTGCACGTCGCAGTCGGAGTCGACGACCACGATCAGCTTGGTCAGGGACATCATGTGCGCGCCCCAGACGGCGTGCATCACCTTCTGGGCGTGCTTGGGGTACTTCTTGTCGATCGAGACGATCGCGCAGTTGTGGAAGCCGCCCGCCTCCGGCAGGTGGTAGTCCACGATGTCCGGGACGATGATCTTCAGCAGGGGCAGGAAGAAGCGTTCCGTCGCACGGCCGAGCGGACCGTCCTCGGTCGGGGGCCGCCCCACCACGATCGACTGGAGCAGCGGCCGCTTGCGCATCGTCACGCAGTCGATCTTCAGCGCGGGGAAGGGCTCCTGCGGGGTGTAGAAGCCGGTGTGGTCGCCGAAGGGGCCCTCGGGGAGCATCTCGCCCGGCTCCAGCCAGCCCTCCAGGACGACCTCGGCCTGGGCCGGGACCTGGAGCGGGACGGTCTTGCAGTCGACCATCTCGATCCGCTTGCCCGCGATGAACCCGGCGAAGAGGTACTCGTCGATGTCGCCGGGCAGCGGCGCCGTGGAGGCGTAGGTGACCGCGGGCGGGCAGCCGAAGGCGATCGCGACCGGCAGCCGCTCACCGCGCCGGGCCGCCACCTGGTAGTGGTTGCGGCTGTCCTTGTGGATCTGCCAGTGCATGCCGATCGTGCGCCGGTCGTGGCGCTGGAGGCGGTAGAGGCCCAGGTTGCGGATCCCGCTCTCCGGGTCCTTGGTGTGGGTCAGCCCGAGGTTGAAGAAGGAGCCGCCGTCCTGCGGCCAGGTGAAGAGCGCGGGCAGCCGGTCGAGGTCGACGTCGTCGCCGTGCAGGACGACCTCCTGCACCGGGGCGTCCTTCACCTTCTTCGGCGGTACGTGCGTCATCGCGCCGAGCTTGCCGAACGCCTCGCGCACCCCGACGAACCCGTGCGGCAGCTCGGGCCGCAGCAGGCCGCCGATCTTGTCGGAGATCTCGCCGTACGACTTCAGGCCGAGCGCCTTCAGCAGCCGCCGGTCGGTGCCGAAGACGTTCATCGCGAGGGGCATGTCGGAGCCCTTCACGTTCTCGAAGAGCAGCGCCGGGCCGCCCGCCTTCTGGACCCGGTCGACGATCTCCCCGACCTCCAGATACGGGTCGACCTCGGCCTTGACGCGCTTGAGGTCTCCCTCGCGCTCCAGGGCCCTGAGCAGGGAGCGAAGATCGTCGTAAGCCATGCGGTCCAGTATCCGGTACGGGCTACTCTGACCCCGTCACCGGGGCCCCGTGCCGCCCCGCCGTCGCTCACTGGGGGATCGTTCGACCATGCTCAGGTATCTGCCGTTCCTGCTGGTGCTGGCTCTGTGGATCTACGCGTTCATCGACTGCCTGAACACGCCGGAGGAGGAGGTCAGGGGCCTGCCGAAGGTGGTCTGGGTCATCATCATCCTGCTCTTCGGCGAGGTGCTCGTCGGACCGATCGCCTGGCTGGTCGCGGGCCGCAACCGCGGGGTGCCCGCGGGCGGCTCCACGCCTTCCGAATGGCACCGCAACCAACGGACGACGTTCGTCGCGCCCGACGACAACCCCGAGTTCCTGAAGTCCATCAAGGCCGAGAACCGCAAGGACGAGGCGCTGCTGAAGGACTGGGAGGCCGATCTGCGGCGGCGCGAGGAGGAGCTGCGCCGGCGCGAGGAGCGGACCGGGTCCGACGACGAGTCCTGACGGGACAGCGGGTGAGCACGATACGGAAGTGGGGTCCCGTCGCCGCCGTGGTGGTCCCGTTGGCGTTCATGGGCTGGGGGCTCTGGTCGTTCGTCACGGCCTTCAGGAGTGCCCCGATGGCCCAGGCCGAGACCGTCCCGTGCGAGGACGCCATGCGTTTCGCGGACCGCGACGGACTGCCCGAGGGGGCCCATGACGCGAAGTGCACCGCGCTGACCTGGCTGGACACCACGTACACGGTGCGGTTCACGATCGCACGGACGAAGCTGGACGCCTGGCTGAAGGAGTCCTATCCCAGCACTCGGCTCACGGCGCAGGAGTGCGACGGGGACCCGTCGACGGACGTCTGCGCGCACATCGAGCTGAACCCGCACGCCGACGGCGGGGCGGTGGCGATCGACATCGGCGTGCGGTACGCCGACGCCTCGACCGCGGTCGTCGAGTTCGCGCCCTTCGACGTGTGACCGGGCCGGGCGCCCGAGTCGCCCGGCCCGCAGGGCGCGCCCGGGTCAGCGCAGCCGGGACGACGACAGGATCGACAGCAGGTGCGCCGGGACCATCACCCAGGTGATGACGGCGAGCGCCCCGAGTGCCCAGCGGGTCGGTTCGATCCCGCCCGTCGCCGCGTCGGCGGCGGCCGCGGCCAGCAGGACCAGGGACGCCTCGATGCCGTTGGTGACCCGGTGGATCTTGAAGGCGGCGGCCAGGCGGCGGACCGTGGCCACGCCCTGCGAGCGCGGCCGGGTCGCCTCGTCGTCGGCGACGGTCAGCCCGCGCCGGGCGCGCGCCACGTCCACCAGGTCGGTCGAGGCCTTCAGCAGGACGACGCCGAGCGCGGTGGCTATGCCGAGCGAGAGCCAGCCGCCGAAGCCCGACTCGGCGGCGCGGTAGCCGGCGCCCGCGAACAGGGCCGCGTCCGCCAGATAGGCGCCGAGGCGGTCGACGTAGATGCCGGTCGCGCTGTTCTGGCCCTTCCAGCGGGCGACCTCGCCGTCGACGCAGTCGAAGAGCAGGAAGAGCTGCATCAGCACCACCGCGAGGACCGCGCCGGTCGGGCCCGGGATCATCAGCGCCGCACCGGAGGCGACCCCGCACACCACCATCGTCCAGGTGAGCTGGTCCGGGGTGACGGGGGTGCGCACCAGCTGGCGGGTCAGCCGCAGCGAGATCCTGCGCATGTACAGCCGGCCCGCCCAGTGCTCGCCGTTGCGGCTCGCCAGCTTGGCCTGCGGCTGGCAGACCTCGCGCAGCTCCTCCAGAACCGGCGCAGCAACCATGGAACTTCCCTCCCGACCGGGCCCGACTGCCGCTGACGCGGCAATGATCGGGCCAGGGTACAGACCGGGTTTTCGCGGGCTTTACCTAGGTGGCACCGGGCGTCCGAGCCCGCGCCATCCGCCCGGCGGGGGCTTCCCGGTTGTTGCCCCGGCGTCCCGGGCCCAGCACAGTGGAGCGATGGATCCCCGGCAGAGCGACCGCATGGACCGGTCGTCCGCTGAACGCATGGCCCCGTCGTCCGCCCGCGCCTGGCTCGGCACCGCCCTCGCCGAGGCGCGCGCCGGTCTCGCCGAGGGCGGCATCCCGATCGGGGCCGCGCTCTACGGCGCCGACGGAACCGTGCTGGGCCGTGGCCACAACCGGCGCGTCCAGGACGGCGACCCCTCGACGCACGCGGAGACGGCCGCGTTCCGGGCGGCCGGACGGCAGCGGTCGTACCGCGGGACGACGATGGTGACCACCCTGTCGCCGTGCTGGTACTGCTCCGGGCTCGTCCGCCAGTTCGGTATCTCGCGGGTGATCGTCGGCGAGGCGGTCACCTTCCACGGCGGCCACGACTGGCTGGCTGAGCACGGCGTGGAGATCGTGCTCCTGGACGACCCGGAATGCGTCTCACTGATGCGGGACTTCATCAGGGACAACCCGGCCCTGTGGCACGAGGACATAGGCGAGTGAGGGCCGATCTCCCCGGCCCCCCGTCGGGACGGACCCCGTCGGGTCTAGTTCCCGTCAAGAATTTCGACCAGTCGTTCGAGTCTGTCCCGCCAGGCCGGCTCCGTCCCGGTGCCGGCCTTCTCGCGGAACTCGTGCCGGAACCGCAGACAGGTTCCCGTGTCCCCGTCCCGCTCCAGGTGGAAGCGGATCCGGCCGCCGCCCTCCACCGTGTACTCGGCGACCCGCTCCACGTCCCACGCGGTGACCCGCCCGCTGCCCAGCCCGCGCAGGGTGACCGCGCCGTCGAGCCGGGGTTCGAGCACCTCGGCCTCGGTGAACCAGCCCGCCAGCCCCTCCGCCCCGGCCAGCGCGGGCCAGACCCGCGATACCGGCACCGGCAGGCGCACCGTGAAGTGCAGGGTGTGCTCGTTCCCGTGCGTCACGCTGATGCCCTGCTCGACGGAACCGGTCATGACACCAGCGTGACCCCTGGGACAGGGCGTCGCACGCGCTACGGCCGCTGGCCCGCCTTGTCGACGACGGCCCGCCGTACGATGGCGACGCTGTCGCCGAGCTGATCATTCTCGCGGTTGCGGAATTCCTCGGTGTACACGGCCCGCGTGCCGAGGAACCCATACGTCTTCCGGTCGAAGATCCACTCTTCTCGTCCCGGGAAGCCCGGCTCCCGCCAGACGATCGCCACGCCGGACCGCCCGACGCCGTCGACGGCGTGCTGGACGACGGTCACCCCGGGGATCCGCGCCACGGCCCGGTAGAGCGCGGCGCTCTGCTTCGCCGGCAGCAGTCCGCTCTCGATCCACTCGCTCGCCACCCAGAGCATGGTCCCCGCGGCGCTCAACGACTGACCGTTGCGGAACTGAAACGGCGAGGGCCACTTCTTCAGCAGGGCGTACATCCCGTCGGCGTCGGTGGGCAGCGTGGACGGGTTCCCGATTCTGACCTGATCGGGGTGGGCCCTGTCCGGAATCCGGTCCGGGCCGGTGATCCACTCCTGCTGTCCGTCGTTCCTGACCAGCCACCGGTTGGTGCCGTCCAGGGGCTGCCACTCCTCCAGCCGGTGCATCGACCCGTCCCTGTGCACGCTCGTCCCGCTCGCGGCCCCCTTGATCCCGGTGTACGACACCTTCTTGTCGACGTACGCGTACTGCTCGTCGCGCCCGTCGCCGAGCCCGCCGTCCTCGTGCTCGGCCGCCCGCGCCGCCCTCTCCAGGAAGGCGCCCGCGTCGGCGGACCGCTGGGCGCCGGGGCCTCCGTCGCTCCCCGAGGGCGTGACGAGTGTGAAGGTGACGGCGCAGACGGCCGCGACCGCCCCCGCGACCAGGGCGGGCCGCAGCCAGGCCCTGCGCGTTCGGGGATGGTCCTGGGCGCGCCAGATCTCGGTCATCAGATGCTCCTTGAGGAGTAGGTGACGGCCCGGCGGAAGGTCGCGCTCCGGAAGTTCGGTCATGAGTTTTCCTCCCTCAGGGCCCCGACCGCGGTGGGGCGGTCACCTCTCATCTGTCCGCGTGTATGCGGTGGTTCCAGATATTTCGCGAGTTTCGCCCGGGCTCGCGAGAGCCTCGACCGCACGGTCCCGACGGGCACCCCCAGCGCCTCCGCGGCGGCCCGGTAGTCCAGCCCGGACCACACGCACAGCGCCAGCACCTCCCGCTCACTCCGCCGCAGCTTCGCCAGCGCCGTCCGCACGACGGACAGCTGCGCGGCGTCGTCGACGCGGCCGGCCACCTCGTCGGCGAAGTCCCGTACGGACTCCTCGCGCGGGAGACGGGCCACGGCCGCCGCGTGCCTCCGGGCCGCACGGCGGCTGTTGCGCGTGACATTGGTGGCGATGCCCAGCAGCCAGGGGCGCAGGGAACCGCCGTCCTCGTCGAGCCGCTCGCGCAGTCGCCAGGCGTCCAGGAAGGTCAGCGAGACGATGTCCTCGGCGACCGTCCACCTGCCGGTGAGCCGGTAGGCATGGTTGTAGACGGAGCGCGCGTAGGCGTCGAAGAGTTCGCCGAAGGCGTCGTGGTCCCCCGCGCGGATGCGTCTTCGCAGATTCGTATCCACACCCATCTGCCTGTCCGCACGACAAAGGCCGGTTCCTGTGACCTGGGTCACGGGAACCGGCCTCTGGGGTGCGGGGGTCAGACGCCCGCGTACGAGTGCTTGCCGGAGACGAAGATGTTGACGCCGTAGTAGTTGAAGAGCCAGCAGCCGAAGGCGATCAGGGCGATGTAGGCGGCCTTGCGGCCCTTCCAGCCGGCCGTGGCACGGGCGTGCAGGTAGCAGGCGTAGGCGACCCAGGTGATGAACGCCCAGGTCTCCTTGGGGTCCCAGCCCCAGTAGCGGCCCCAGGCGTCGCCCGCCCAGATCGCGCCCGCGATGATCGTGAACGTCCACAGCGGGAAGACGGCCGCGTTGACGCGGTAGGAGAACTTGTCGAGGGACGCCGAGGCGGGCAGCCGCTCCAGGAACGAGGTCGCGAAGCGGCCGGGCGTGCCGCCCTCGGCGAGCTTGTTCTCGTAGGAGTCCTTGAAGAGGTAGAGGATCGTGCCGACCGCGCCGACGTAGAAGACCGCGCCGCACAGGATCGCCGTCGAGACGTGGATGTACAGCCAGTACGAGTGCAGCGCGGGCACGAGCTGGTCGCTGGCGGTGTACAGGACCGTGACGGCGACACCGAGGTCGAGCAGGACCGTGGTGATCAGGAACAGGCCGAGCCAGCGCACGTTCTTCTTCAGCGCGAGCAGCGCGAGGTACACGCCGACGGCGACCGTGGAGAAGGTGATGTTGAACTCGTACATGTTGCCCCACGGCGCGCGCTCCACCGAGGCCGCGCGGGCGATCACGCCGCCCAGCTCGACGAGGAAGGCGAGCACGGTGAGCGAGATGGCGATCCGTCCGTACAGGTCGCCCTGCACGTCGCCGCCGTGCGCGCCCGGCCCGTCCGGTACGTCGCGGGCGCCGGTCGCGGACCGCACGACGACCTTCGGCCGCTCGAGCACCGCGGTGCCGCCGGCCGTCTGCACGGTGACGGCCGGGCCGCTCTTCGCGGCCGGCGCGGAGGTCAGCGCGGCGGCGGTGCGGCCGACCTTGCTGCGGCTGCCGAAGAGCCATTCGGCGATGTACGCGAAGAAGGCCAGGGTGTAGACGGCCATCGCCGAGTAGATCAGCGTGTTGCTGATGTTCGCGAGGTGTTCGTTGGTCGCGGTGGCGAGAGTCACTTCTCAGCCCCTTCGGCAGGTACGGCTGGGGTGTCGGGGGATTCGGACGTGTCGCCGGGGTCGGGGGCCCCGGGGGCCTGGTCGTACAGGGTCCCGGCGAGGTCGCCGAGCTCCTCGGGCAGCTTCGCGGACTCGCTGCGGCCCAGGCCGCCCATCTCGACGACGGTCACCCCGTCCGCGCCGCGCGTGGCACGGACCCACACCCGGCGGCGCTGGATGAACAGGGAGCCCGCCAGACCGAAGATCGCGGCGGTCGCGCCGGCCAGGGCCCAGCCGCTGCCGGGCTGCTGCGTGACCTGGAAGTTCGCCCACTCCTTGGTGCCGTCGTAGGTGATCGAGCCGGCGCCGTTGGGCAGGGTCATGGTCTCGCCGGGCTTCAGGTTCTGCCGCAGCTGCTGGCCCTTGGCGTCCTTGAAGTCCTTCATGTGGGTCTTGTCGAGCTGGTACACGCTCTGCGGGATGCCCGAGTCGACCCCGAGGTCGCCGTAGTACGGCGCCAGGTTCAGCACCGGGTTCAGCATCGCAGGGAACTGCGAGGACACCACGCTGCCGCCGCCGTAGGTGGGCAGGAAGAACGCCTGGAAGCCGAGCTGTTCGGACACGCCCTGGGGGTTCTTGTAGCCGTCCATCACCTTGACCACGCCGGAGGAGGTGACGTTGGAGTCCAGCGGCAGCAGCGGTACGGCGTTGTGGAAGACGACCTTGCCCTTGCCGTCCTTGACCGTCACCACGGGGGCGTAGCCGTGGGCGGTGAGGTAGACCTTCGAGTCACCGATCTCCAGCGGCTCGTTGACCTTGACGGTGGTCTTCTTCTCCTTGCCGTAGGCGCCCTCGCTGTAGGTGACGGCCGCCTGGTAGGTGCGCGGGGTGCCCTTGTTGGGGCCGGTGAGCTCGTAGGTGCCGGTGAACTTGTCCAGGACGAAGCTGAACGGCACCAGGTCGTCCGTGCCGAAGAGGTTGCCGGACTTGAAGTCGTCGTAGGAGATGAGCGTGTTGGAGAAGCCGTCGCCCTCGACGACCAGCTTGTTGCCCTCGGACTTGAACAGCTGGCCCCAGGCGAAGGCGGTCAGCATCACGATCAGCGCGATGTGGAAGGCGAGGTTGCCGACCTCGCGCAGATAGCCCTTCTCGGCCGCGACGGCGTCGCCGACGGGGTGGGCGCGGAAGCGGCGCTTCTTCAGCAGCGCGAGCGCGGCCTCACGGACCTGCTCGGGCGAGGCATCGGTGCGCCAGGTCGTGTACGCGGGCAGCCGGGTCAGCCGCTTGGGCGCGCCCGGCGGGCGGCCGCGCAGCTGGCCGACGAACTGCCAGGTGCGGGGCACGATGCAGCCGATGAGGGAGACGAACAGCAGGATGTAGATCGCGGAGAACCACACCGAGCTGTAGACGTGGAAGAGGCCGAGCCTGTCGTAGACCGCGGCGAGGGTCGCGTGGGCGTCGCGGAAGTCGGCGACCTTCGTCGCGTCGGTCCCGGACTGCGGGATCAGCGAGCCGGGGATCGCGCCGAGCGCCAGCAGCAGGAGCAGCAGCAGCGCGACCCGCATGGAGGTGAGCTGCCGCCAGAACCAGCGGGCCCAGCCGACGACGCCCATGCCGGGTGGGTTCGCCGACGGCTCCAGGGGCGCGGTGGACAGCTGGGAACCGGCGGCGCCGAGGTCGTCGGGGGCGGTCGCGGCCCCGTCGGTCGGCGTGCCGGTCGTCGTCTTGCTCATGGATCAGATCCCCACAGTGAAGCCGGTGGACCAGGTCTGCAGGTCCTGCACGATGCGGTCCCACGCGCCGGTCAGCAGCAGCAGACCGGTCACGATCATCATGGTGCCGCCGATGCGCATCACCCAGGCGTAGTGGCGCTTGACCCAGCCGAAGGCGCCGAGCGCCTTGCGGAAGGCGACCGCGGCGAGCACGAAGGGCACACCGAGGCCCAGGCAGTAGGCGACGGTCAGTATGGCACCACGGCCCGCGCTCGACTGCTGGGCGGACAGGGCCAGCACCGAGGAGAGGGTCGGCCCGATGCACGGCGTCCAGCCGATGCCGAACAGCGCGCCCAGCAGCGGCGCCCCGACCAGTCCCGTCACGGGCCTGCGGTGGAAGCGGAACTCCCGCTGGGTGAGCCAGGGCATCAGCCCCATGAAGAACACGCCCATGAGGATCATGAGCACGCCCAGCACCTTGGTCAGGACGCCCTTGTTGTCCTGCAACGTGGAGCCGAAGTAGCCGAACAGCGCTCCGCCGGAGACGAACACGGCCATGAAGCCGAGCACGAACAGCGAGGCGCCCGCGACCATCCGGCCGCGCCGGGCCTCGGCCAGGTCGGTTCCGGTGACACCGGTGACGTAGGCCAGATAGCCGGGTACGAGCGGCAGGACGCACGGGGAGAAGAAGGAGATGAGGCCGGCGAGCACGGCGAGCGGCAGAGCGACGAGCAGGGCGCCGTTGAGCACGGTCGGGTTCGGGTCCGTCGCCGCGGCGAGCAGGGACACTCCGGTCACGTCACTTCTCCGCGAGGACCGGGGAGATCATCTTGCGCAGCTTCTCCTCGCTGAGCGCCGACAGCGAGCGGGCGGCGATCTTCCCGTCCCGGTCGAGGACGAGTGTGGAGGGGATCGCCTGCGGGTTGAGGGTGCCCTTGGCGAAGCGGAGCATCAGCTTGCCCGTCGGGTCGTACAGGCTCGGGTAGCTGACGCCGTACTGCTTCTCGAAGGCGCGCGCGGGGCTGGTGCTGGTGTCGCGGGTGTTGATGCCGACGAACTGCACGCCCTGGCCCTTGAGGTCCTGGAAGACCTTCTCGAAGCCGGACGCCTCGGCGCGGCACGGCGGGCACCAGGAGCCCCACACGTTCAGGACGACGACCTGGCCCTTGTAGGCGGCGACGTCGAGCTGCTTGCCGTCGACCGTCTCGCCGGACAGGTCGGGGGCGGCGGCCCGCTCCCCCTTGTCGGCGGTCGCGATGCCGTCCTTGCCCAGGACGAAGTTGGTGTTGCCGCCGCCTCCGGACGTGCCCCCGGACGTGCAGGCGGACAGCAGCAGCGCGGCCACGACGGCACCGGCGGTGCTCAGGGCGGCGCGGCGCGAGCGGATCCTGATCCCGGTCGTCGAGCGCGGGGGGGTGCGGGTGGCGGCACTCATGTGAAAAGTTTCGCATGACCGTTCTGGGGATCTTGCGCACCCCCCTTGCGGGCGGAAACCCGCATTTCAGGCGGCGTCTCAGGTGGCCGTGGCGGGGGCGGAGTTCGCGGGGG
>NZ_VJZD01000121.1 GCF_009377175.1 Streptomyces adustus | reverse complement strand
GCTCAGTCGCTGAGCCGGGGCAGCACCTCCTCGCAGAACAGCCGCAGACTGCGCCGGCCCTCCTCGACGGGCATCCCGCCGGCCAGCGGGTGCAGGACCAGGTTGTCCAGGCCCTGAGCCACGCACTCCTGCGGTGTCAGGACGCGGTACACGCCCTCGGCGCGCAATTCCTCCACCGTCGTGGCCGAGGACCGCACGGCCGACCGGATGTCACCGGACTGCCAGGCGGCGTAGGTACGGGCCTCGTGCAGGAAGTGGCTCCCGTACACGGCCCAGGTCCGGTCCGGATCCTCGGCGATGTGCAGCAGCGGCGTCTCGGCCGCGGGCATCATGGTCCAGCCCTCGGTGCCGTACTCCGCGAGCCGGTCCTTGTAGTACGCCTCCAGCTCCGGCAGATGCGCGCTGGGGAAGAACGGCAGCCCCAGGCGCGCGGCCCGGCGCGCGGCGGCCCGCGATGAACCGCCCACCAGCAGCAGGGGATGCGGTGCGGTGAACGGGCGCGGGGTGACCCGTACGGTACGGCCCCGGTGGGTGAACTCCTCGCCGGTCCACGCCTTCAGCACCGTCTCCAGCAGCTCGTCCTGGAGGCGGCCGCGACGGTGCCAGTCCACCCCGAACATGGCGTACTCCTCGGGCCGGTACCCGATCCCGGCGACGGTCACCAGCCGCCCGCCGCTCAGCAGATCCAGTACCGCGATGTCCTCGGCCAGCCGCAGCGGGTCGTACAGCGGGCCGATCACCGCCGAGACCGTCACCGCCAGCCGTCGGGTCGCGCCGAGCAGGGCGCCCGCGAAGGTGAACGGCGACGGCAGCCAGTTGTCGGCGACGCCGTGGTGTTCCTCGGTCTGCACGGTGGTGACCCCGTGGTCGTCTGCGTACCGCGCCAGCTCCAGGGCCGCCGCGTAGCGCTCGTGCAGCGCGGCGGGCGTGGCGTCGGGGGCGACGAGATTGAGGCGTACGACGGTGACGGGCATGGGTCCCCCTTCGGGTCGGCGAGGAGGACGGTAGCTGACGGATCGTCAGATTGCTATGTCGTGGCCCGTCGGGCCGGGGCCGCCGGGCGGCGCGCCGGGTTGGAGGAAACCACAAGCTGGGCCCCGCCTGGGTCCATGACAGATACTGGACGGGTTATGGAAACCGTCATCCTTGCTGTAGTCATCGCCGTGGTCGCGCTCGCCGCGATCGGCGCGCTCGTCGTCGGCAGTCGACGGACGAAGTCGCTGCCCCCGCCGCCGCCCTCGGCGCCCGACATCACCGCGCCTCCGGCCGAACCGCAGGTCGGCGAAGAGGCCGAGACGCCGCGTGAAGAACCGCGCCGCACCATAGAGGAGGTGGATCTTCCGGAGGCCTCGGCCCCTGTGGCCGTCGAGGAGCCTCCCGCCGAGGCTCCGGTCATCGAGATCCCGGAGCCCACCGCCGGTCGACTCGTCCGCCTGCGCGCCCGCCTCTCCCGCTCGCAGAACGCCCTGGGCAAGGGCCTGCTCACCCTGCTGTCGCGCGAGCACCTCGACGACGACACCTGGGAGGAGATCGAGGACACGCTGCTGACCGCCGACGTCGGCGTGATGCCGACCCAGGAGCTGGTCGAACGACTGCGCGAGCGGGTGAAGGTGCTCGGCACCCGCACCCCCGAGCAGCTGCGCGGCCTGCTGCGCGAGGAACTGCTCACGCTGGTCGGCACCGACTTCGACCGCACGGTCAGGACCGAGCCGGAGACCAGCAAGCCCGGCATCGTGATGGTCGTCGGCGTCAACGGCACCGGCAAGACCACCACCACCGGCAAGCTCGCCCGGGTCCTGGTCGCCGACGGCCGGACGGTCGTCCTCGGCGCCGCCGACACCTTCCGTGCCGCCGCCACCGAGCAGCTCCAGACCTGGGGCGATCGGGTCGGCGCCCACACCGTGCGCGGGCCCGAGGGCGGGGACCCCGCCTCCGTCGCCTTCGACGCGGTGAAGGAGGGCAAGGACATGGGGGCGGACGTCGTCCTCATCGACACCGCCGGCCGGCTGCACACCAAGACCGGACTCATGGACGAGCTGGGCAAGGTCAAGCGCGTGGTCGAGAAGCAGGCCCCGCTCGACGAGGTGCTGCTCGTCCTCGACGCCACCACCGGGCAGAACGGACTCGTACAGGCCCGGGTGTTCGCGGAGGTCGTTGACATCACCGGCATCGTGCTGACCAAGCTGGACGGCACGGCCAAGGGCGGCATCGTGGTCGCGGTCCAGCGCGAGCTGGGCGTGCCGGTCAAGCTGATCGGGCTCGGCGAGGGCGCCGACGACCTGGCGCCGTTCGAGCCGGAAGCTTTCGTCGATGCCCTTATCGGGGATTGATCCCCACCCGGCCGCCCGGCCGGTGAACGACGGGCCGCCCGGCCCCTGGCCGAACGCCCGGCCGGGCCCCCGAACCAGGAAGGGCCCCACCGCATGGTGCAGATGCGGTGGGGCCCTTCGTCGTGGGCGGTCCGGTCACGCTCGGCCGCGCGTCACGGCGTCACCCCGGCGTGCCTCGGACCGGTTCAGAGGGGGGCCGGTTCGGACGGGGGACCGGTTCACGGTCGGGACCGGTGGGCCACGTACGCCAGGGTGCCGAGCAGCAGCCGGGCCGCGGGCGGCCGGCTCGCCGAGTCCAGGCCGGGCGGGCGCAGCCAGCGCACCGGACCGAGGCCGCCGCGGTCGGAGGGCGGTGCCGTGATGTACGTACCCGGGCCGAGGCCGCGCAGGTCCAGGGCGGTCGGGTCGTCCCAGCCCATGCGGTAGAGCAGGGCGGGCAGCTCGGCGGCGGCGCCGGGCGCGACGAAGAACTGGGCGCGGCCCTCGGGGGTGGCGATGACCGGGCCGAGCGGAAGTCCCATGCGCTCCAGCCGGACCAGGGCGCGGCGCCCGGCCGCCTCCGCCACCTCCACGACGTCGAACGCGCGGCCGACCGGAAGCATCACGGCGGCACCCGGTACGTCGGCCCACGCCTTGGTCACCTGGTCCAGCGTGGCCCCGGCGGGCAGCGCCGGCGCGAAGTCGAGCGGATGCGCACCCGGCGCCCGGCAGTCGGGGCGGCCGCAGGAGCAGGTGCCCGCGGCGGCCCTGGCGCCGGGCACGACGTCCCAGCCCCACAGTCCGGTGAACTCGGCCACGGCGGTGCACTCCGACGAGCGGCCGCGGCGGCGCGAGGCGGACCGGATGTCACGGATACCCAGACTGCTGCCGATCGTGAAGCCCATGCCCCCTCCAACGGGTCCGACGCACCGGTGGTTACGAGACGAACACCATCCATCACTCTGCGTGACTTTGCGTGTTCCCGCTCCCTGGTGCCGCGCGATGCGGACGGCGCCTTGGAGTGTTCGGGGTTGTGTGTACGGCGACGCGCGCCCCCGTGTGCACCTCTCTGCTCACTCCCGGCCGTCCTGTGTCAAGTGAATCGCGTAGTGGCCGTCGTGAGTTCATTCGAAGGGGTGGCGAATGGTGGCGTTTGAGGGATCCTCGTGGTGGACGGGTGATCGTAGGATTACTTTGTGTGCACGAGGCCTGGAGGCGCATGCGCTTGTGGGTATGCCGGAGGCAACCCGGCTTTCCGTTCGAAGGGTGGCAACCCGGGGACGGACGGCCCTGACCCCCGGCATTCTGATAGGGCTTGGCGCAGTCAGAGACAAGTGGTCTCAGGGATGGGGGCGTTCCAGTGGGCGGCAACGGCGGAAGCGGAGCGAACGCTGAGAAGCGCCCCAACGACATGCTCGGTTCGTGGTTCGTGCGCAGCGGCTGGTCCAAGGGCGAGCTCGCGCGCCAGGTCAACCGCCGGGCTCGTCAGTTGGGCGCCAGTCACATCTCGACCGACACCTCGCGCGTGCGCCGCTGGCTGGACGGTGAGAACCCCCGTGAGCCGATCCCCAGGATCCTGTCCGAGCTGTTCTCCGAGCGCTTCGGCTGCGTCGTCTCCGTCGAGGATCTCGGCCTGCGCACGGCCCGTCAGTCGCCGTCCGCGTCCGGCGTCGACCTGCCCTGGACGGGCCCGCAGACCGTGGCCCTGCTCAGCGAGTTCTCGCGCAGCGACCTGATGCTGGCCCGGCGCGGCTTCCTCGGCACCTCGCTGGGCCTGGCCGCGGGCCCGGCCCTCATCGAGCCCATGCAGCGCTGGCTGGTGCCCACGCTGCCCGGTCCGCGCCAGGAGCCCGAGGCCGACCCCACACCGGCCGCCCGCGCCCGCGGCCGGCTGTCCGGGCCCGAGCTGGAGCTGCTGGAGTCCACCACGGTGATGTTCCGGCAGTGGGACGCCCAGTGCGGTGGCGGTCTGCGCCGCAAGGCCGTCGTCGGCCAGCTGCACGAGGTGACCGACCTCCTCCAGGAACCCCAGCCCGAGCCCGTCGCGCGGAAGTTGTTCAAGGTCGCCGCCGAACTGGCCGAGCTGGCCGGGTGGATGAGCTACGACATCGGACTTCAGCCCACCGCCCAGAAGTACTTCGTCCTCGCCCTGCACGCGGCGCGGGAGGCCGGCGACAAACCGCTCGGCTCGTACGTCCTGTCCAGCATGAGCCGTCAGATGATCCACCTGGGACGGCCCGAGGACGCCCTGGAGCTGATCCACCTCGCGCAGTACGGCAGCCGCGACTGCGCGAGCCCGCGCACCCAGTCGATGCTGTATGCGATGGAGGCCCGCGCGTACGCCAACATGGGCCAGCCCGGAAAGTGCAAGCGGGCGGTGCGGATGGCCGAGGACACCTTCGCCGACGCCGACGAGTGGGACGAGCCGGACCCCGACTGGATCCGCTTCTTCTCCGAGGCCGAGCTGTACGGCGAGAACTCCCACTCCTACCGGGACCTCGCGTACGTCGCCGGCCGCAGCCCCACCTACGCCTCCCTGGCCGAGCCCCTCATGCAGCGTGCCGTCGAGCTGTTCGGCCAGGACCGCGAGCACCAGCGGTCGTACGCACTCAACCTGATCGGCATGGCCACCGTGCACCTGCTGCGGCGCGAACCCGAGCGGATCACGGGCTTCGCCGAGGACGCGATGACCATCGCGAAGAAGGTCCGCTCCGAGCGCGTCAACACACGTATCCGAAAGACCGTCGACACCGCTGTACGCGATTTCGGGGATCTCGCCGAGATCGTCGATCTGACGGAGAAGCTCGCCGTCGAGCTGCCCGAGACCGCGGAAGCGGTCTGAGCCCGCACGACCCCGGCCGCGGCCGGCCTTCCCGAACTGCCCGACTCGGCTCCCCCGCGCCAGGTCATCGGAAGGCCGACCGCGGCCGGTTTCTTTCCTTCATCGAAGGTTGCGCCAAGATAACGATCCCCGCGCACGTAATCCTGCGGTTCATCGAGGCGTAACACACAAGGTGCCTTCGTCACCGCGGCGAAACAACGAGGGGCGTCGACCGAAACGGCGCTGCGTCAATCTCATGGCGCATAACCGGCCCACCCCTCATTCCGCTCAGGCTTCGCCCGCACGGGTCCGTACCAACGACGAGGAGACGCCGATGGCACCAGCCATCACGCTTGCGGCAGACGCGCCCACGCTGTCGCCGGCCAACACAGGCTTCATGCTCATTTGCTCCGCCCTGGTGATGCTCATGACTCCGGGTCTGGCCTTCTTCTACGGGGGCATGGTCCGCGTCAAAAGCACGCTGAACATGCTGATGATGAGCTTCATCAGCCTGGGGATCATCACCATCCTGTGGGTCCTCTACGGCTTCTCCGCCGCCTTCGGCACCGATTCCGGCGGATTCATCGGCTGGAATTCGGACTGGGTGGGCCTCAGCAACATCGGTCTGACGGAGTTGTGGGACGGATACACCATCCCGATCTTCGTATTCATGGTCTTCCAGCTGATGTTCGCGATCATCACGCCCGCTCTCATAAGCGGTGCGCTCGCCGACCGCGTCAAGTTCAGCGCCTGGGCGCTGTTCATCACCCTGTGGGCCACGGTCGTCTACTTCCCGGTCGCGCACTGGGTCTGGGGCGCCGGCGGCTGGGCCTACGAGCTCGGCGTGATCGACTTCGCCGGCGGTACGGCGGTCCACATCAACGCGGGTGCCGCGGCGCTCGGCGTGATCCTGGTCATCGGCAAGCGGGTCGGCTTCAAGAAGGACCCGATGCGTCCGCACAGCCTCCCGCTGGTCATGCTCGGCGCCGGTCTGCTGTGGTTCGGCTGGTTCGGGTTCAACGCCGGTTCGTGGCTCGGCAACGACGACGGCGTCGGCGCGCTGATGTTCGTCAACACGCAGGTCGCCACCGCCGCCGCCATGCTGGCCTGGCTCGCCTACGAGAAGATCCGGCACGGCGCGTTCACCACGCTGGGCGCCGCCTCCGGCGCGGTCGCGGGTCTCGTCGCCATCACCCCCTCGGGCGGTGCGGTCTCCCCGCTCGGCGCGATCGCCGTCGGCGCCATCGCCGGTGTGCTGTGCGCCATGGCCGTCGGACTGAAGTACCGGTTCAACTACGACGACTCCCTCGACGTCGTCGGGGTCCACCTGGTCGGCGGCGTCGTGGGCTCCCTGCTCATCGGCTTCTTCGCCACCGGCAAGGGCCAGTCGACCGCGACCGGCGTCTTCTACGGCAACCACTCCTTCGACCAGCTCTGGAAGCAGTGCGCCGGCGTCTTCGCGGTCCTCGGCTACTCGCTGGTCGTCTCCGCGATCCTCGCCTTCGCCCTCGACCGGACGATCGGCATGCGCGTCACCGAGGACGACGAGGTGGCCGGTATCGACCAGGCCGAGCACGCCGAGACCGCATACGACTTCAGCGGTGCCGGCGGCGGTGCCGCCCGGACCGCCGTCCCGGCCGGGGTGTCCGACACTGCCAGCAAGAAGGTGGACGCATGAAGCTCATCACCGCCGTCGTGAAGCCCCACCGGCTCGACGAGATCAAGGAGGCCCTCCAGGCCTTCGGGGTCCACGGACTGACGGTCACCGAGGCGAGCGGCTACGGTCGGCAGCGGGGACACACCGAGGTCTACCGGGGTGCCGAGTACACCGTGGACCTGGTCCCCAAGATTCGCATAGAGGTGCTGGCCGAGGACGATGACGCCGAACAGCTGATCGACGTCATCGTCAAGGCGGCCCGGACCGGCAAGATCGGTGACGGCAAGGTCTGGTCCCTGCCGGTCGAGACGGCCGTACGGGTGCGGACCGGCGAGCGCGGGCCGGACGCGCTCTGAAACAGAAGACGGACAGGAGTCGCTGGGTGACGAGTACGGACGTGCGCAAGGAAGCAGAGAACTCGGGACCCAGCGGCTACGCGGCGGCCCGGCTGCGCCTCCTCACCGAGGGGGCGCGGTCCGGGCCGCCGCGCCGTGCCGCCCTCGCCGACCTCACGGACGACTGGCTGAGCGGCCTGTTCGACGCGGGCGTCGGGGCGATGCGCGGCGTGTCCCTCGTCGCGGTCGGCGGTTACGGGCGCGGGGAGCTGTCCCCCCGCAGCGACCTGGACCTCCTGCTGCTGCACGACGGCGGCGACCCGGCCGCGGTCGCCGCGCTGGCCGACCGCCTCTGGTACCCGGTCTGGGACCTCGGCCTCGCCCTCGACCACTCCGTGCGCACCCCGGTGGAGGCACGCAGGACGGCGGCCGACGACCTCAAGGTCCAGCTCGGCCTGCTGGACGCCCGGCACATCGCCGGCGACCGCGGCCTCACCGCCGGTCTGCGCACGGCCGTGCTGGCCGACTGGCGCAACCAGGCACCCAAACGCCTCCCCGAACTGCGGGACCTGTGCGCCGAACGGGCCGAACGCCAGGGCGAGCTCCAGTTCCTGCTCGAACCCGACCTGAAGGAGGCGCGCGGCGGACTCCGCGACGCCACAGCCCTGCGCGCCGTCGCCGCCTCCTGGCTCGCCGACGCCCCGCGCGAGGGCCTCGCCGACGCCCGACGCCGGCTGCTCGACGTACGCGACGCCCTCCATCTGGCCACCGGGCGCGCCACCGACCGGCTCGCACTCCAGGAGCAGGACCAGGTGGCCGCCGAGCTCGGCCTGCTCGACGCCGACACCCTCCTGCGACAGGTCTACGAGGCGGCGCGGGTCATCGCCTACGCGAGCGACGTCACCTGGCGCGAAGTGGGACGAGTGCTGCGCTCGCGCGCCGTACGACCGCGCCTGCGCGCCATGCTCGGCGGAGGCAAGCCGGTCGCCGAACGCTCCCCGCTGGCCGAGGGCGTGGTCGAGCAGGACGGCGAGGTGGTGCTCGCCCGCACCGCGCGCCCCGAACGCGACCCCGTGCTCCCGCTGCGCGCCGCGGCCGCCGCCGCACAGGCCGGCCTGCCGCTCTCCCTGCACGCCGTCCGCCGCCTGGCGGCCACCACCCGCCCGCTGCCCACGCCCTGGCCCGCCGAGGCGCGCGAGCAACTGGTGACCCTGCTCGGCTCGGGCGAGCCGACCATCGAGGTCTGGGAGGCGCTGGAGGCCGAAGGCCTGATCACCCGGCTGCTGCCCGACTGGGAGCGGGTGCGCTGCCGTCCGCAGCGCAACGCCGTGCACATCTGGACCGTCGACCGGCACCTCATCGAGACCGCCGTGCGCGCCTCCGCGTTCACCCGCCGCGTCAGCCGCCCCGACCTCCTGCTGGTCGCCGCCCTGCTGCACGACATCGGCAAGGGCTGGCCCGGCGACCACTCGGTGGCCGGCGAGATCATCGCCAAGGACGTGGCCGCGCGGATCGGCTTCGACCGCCAGGACGTGGCGGTGCTCGCCACCCTCGTACGCCATCACCTGCTGCTCGTCGAGACCGCGACCCGGCGCGACCTGGAGGACCCGGCCACCGTGCGCTCCGTCGCCGAGGCGGTCGGCAGCCAGGGCACGCTGGAACTGCTGCACGCCCTCACCGAGGCGGACGCGCTGGCCACCGGCCCGGCCGCCTGGTCGTCCTGGCGCGGCTCGCTCGTCGCCGACCTGGTCAAGCGGGTGGCTGCGGTGCTGGCCGGGGACGAGCCCGCGGAACCCGAGGCGGTCGTCGCCACCGCGGAGCAGGAGCGGCTCGCCGTCGAGGCCTGCCGCACCGGTGGTCCGGTGCTGGCGCTGCGCGCGCAGACCGAACCACCGGCCGACGAGGAGCCGTCCGGCGCGCAGGAGCCGGAACCGCTCGGGGTCGAGCTGCTCATCGCCGTACCCGACCAGCCGCGGGTGCTGCCCGCCGTCGCCGGTGTGCTGGCCATGCACCGCCTCACCGTCCGCACCGCGGAACTGCGGGCCCTGCCGCTGCCGGACGGCGTCGGCGGCTTCGTCCTGCTGCTGGACTGGCGGGTGGCCGCGGAGTACGGCTCCCTGCCGCAGGCCGCCCGGCTGCGCGCCGACCTCGTACGCGCCCTGGACGGCTCGCTGGACGTCGCGACCCGACTCGCCGAGCGCGACGCCGCCTACCCGCGCCGCCGGGGTGTCGTCGCGCCCCCCGCGCGCGTGACGGTCGCCTCCGCGGGTTCCCGGCTGGCCACGGTGATCGAGGTACGGGCCCAGGACGCCCCGGGGCTGCTCTTCCGGATCGGCTCGGCGCTGGAGGACACGGGCGTGCGGATGCGCAGCGCGCATGTCTCGACGCTCGGCTCGAACGCCGTGGACGCCTTCTACGTCACCGATCCCGAGGGCGCGCCCCTGCCGAGCGAGGAGGCGGCCGGCGTGGCCCGGAAGCTGGAGGAGACGCTGCGGGGGTGACCGGGGACCCGCCGACGCCGCGCGGGGCCCCGACGGCACGGCCCGGGCGCGCCGACCTTGCCGGGGCCCGGTCCGGCGGACCTGCCGGGTCGCCCCCTGCGGGGCCCGGTCCGGTGGACTCGGCGCGGCGCCCCTGCCGGGTCCGGGCTCGGCGCAGTCGGCCCGCCAACGCCGCGCGGGGTCTCGGCCGCGTGGCCGCGACGCGTCGTCCCTGCGGAGGCCTGGCCCGGCGGACCCTGGGGGTCGACCGGGCGGGGCCCGGCCCGGTGGCCCCGGCGTGTTTTCCGCCACGGGGGTGTCCCGGCGGACGGCGGTCGGGTGCTTGCGGCTGCGGGGCGGTCGCCGTGACCGGGGAGCCTGCGCGGCGGCCGTGCGGCGGCCCGTGTGCTGGTCGACGAGGTGGTCGGACCTGTCGGCCGGCCCCGCGGGGAGCGTGACCCCGCTCGCCCATTCGGCGGGCGGGGACGAATTTCTTGCGGGGCCGGATACCCTGGAAGGCACTCACATCGCCCCCGACCCCGAGGACCGACGTCGCCGTGTTCGATACCCTCTCTGACCGCCTCAGCGCCACCTTCAAGAATCTGCGCGGCAAGGGGCGCTTGAGCGAAGCGGACATCGACGCCACGGCGCGCGAGATCCGCATCGCCCTGCTCGAAGCCGACGTCGCCCTCCCCGTAGTCCGCACGTTCATCAAGAACGTCAAGGAGCGCGCCCTCGGCTCCGATGTCTCCCGGGCCCTGAACCCCGCCCAGCAGGTCCTGAAGATCGTCAACGACGAGTTGGTGACGGTCCTCGGCGGCGAGACCAGGCGTCTGCGCTTCGCCAAGCAGCCCCCCACCGTGATCATGCTCGCGGGTCTCCAGGGTGCCGGTAAGACCACCCTCGCGGGCAAGCTCGCCCACTGGCTCAAGGGACAGGGCCACTCGCCGCTGCTCGTCGCCGCCGACCTCCAGCGCCCCAACGCCGTCAACCAGCTCAGCGTCGTCGCCGAGCGCGCCGGTGTCGCGGTCTACGCGCCCGAGCCGGGCAACGGCGTCGGCGATCCGGTCAAGGTCGCCAGGGACTCCATCGAGCACGCGCGGACCAAGGTCCACGACATCGTGATCGTGGACACCGCCGGCCGCCTCGGCATCGACCAGGAGATGATGCAGCAGGCCGCGGACATCCGGGACGCGGTCTCGCCGGACGAGATCCTCTTCGTCGTCGACGCGATGATCGGCCAGGACGCCGTGAACACGGCGGAGGCCTTCCGCGACGGCGTCGGTTTCGACGGCGTGGTGCTCTCCAAGCTCGACGGTGACGCCCGCGGTGGTGCGGCCCTGTCGATCCGCCAGATCACCGGCAAGCCGATCATGTTCGCGTCGAACGGCGAGAAGCTGGACGACTTCGACGCCTTCCACCCTGACCGGATGGCCTCCCGCATCCTCGACATGGGTGACCTGCTCACCCTGATCGAGCAGGCGGAGAAGACGTTCAGCCAGGAAGAGGCCGAGAAGATGGCCTCCAAGCTGGCGTCCAAGAAGGGCCAGGACTTCACCCTGGACGACTTCCTGTCCCAGATGGAGCAGGTCAGGAAGATGGGCTCCATCTCCAAGCTGCTCGGCATGCTCCCGGGCATGGGTCAGATCAAGGACCAGATCAACAACCTGGACGAGCGGGACGTCGACCGCACCGCCGCGATCATCAAGTCGATGACCCCGGCCGAGCGCCAGGAGCCGACGATCATCAACGGCTCGCGCCGCGCCCGTATCGCCAAGGGTTCCGGTGTCGAGGTCAGCGCGGTGAAGAGCCTCGTCGAGCGGTTCTTCGAGGCGCGCAAGATGATGTCCCGCATGGCCCAGGGCGGCGGCATGCCGGGGATGCCCGGGATGCCGGGCATGGGCGGCGGGGCCGGCCGTACGAAGAAGCAGCCCAAGCAGGCCAAGGGCAAGCAGCGCTCCGGCAACCCGATGAAGCGCAAGCAGCAGGAGCTGGAGGAGGCCCAGCGCCGCGAGGCGGCCGCCCAGGGCGGCGGCGCCTTCGGGCTGCCCCAGCAGGGCGGCAAGGACTTCGAGCTGCCCGACGAGTTCAAGAAGTTCATGGGCTGACCGAGCCGGTCCACGGACCGGAAGCTGTACCGAAAACCGCACCCACGTACGGCGCCGGGGTACCCACCCCGGCGCCGTACGCGTGTGCGTACAGGCTTTCGGCGCCGGGCCCTTACGGCGTGCGGGCGATCAGGTACCGAAAGACGTTCGGCATCCAGACCGTCCCGTCCGCGCGCCGGTACGGGTGCAGCGCCTCCGTCAGCTCCTTGTCGACCTGCGCCTGGTCGGTGGCGGCGACGGCCGCGTCGAACAGCCCCGTCGACAGCAGCCCGCGTACCGCGCTGTCCATGTCGGCGTACCCGAAGGGGCACGCCACGCGCCCCGAACCGTCCGGCCTGAGTCCGGCCCGCTGGGCGACCTCCTCCAGGTCGTCGCGCCGGGTGCGGCGCGGGCCGTCCGTACCGCGCAGCGGATCGGCGAGCCGCGCGGCCACCCGCAGCACGGACGACGTGGCGCAGCGCTCCGGCGGGCCCCAGCCGGCCAGCACCACCGGCGTGCCCCGTCCGGCCGACGGCGTCGCCGCGGTGAGCAGTCGCACGAGCCCGTCGGAGTCGCCCGCGAGGCACCCGATGGGCTCGAAGGCGGTCACCAGGTTGTACGGGGCCGTCCCCGCGTCGGCCGCGTCCTTCGGCGACCCGGCCACGAGCCGGGCCCGCGTGCCGGTACGCGCATGCGTGTCCCACGCGGCCGGCAGCAGCCGTCGGCGCGCGAGGGCCAGCCGTTCGGGGGAGGAGGGGTCGACACCGGTGACCGAGGCACCTCTGGACGCGGCCATCAGCAGGGCCAGCCCGGAGCCGCAGCCGAGGCCCAGCAGCCGCGTGCCGGGGCCCACTTCCAGCCGCTCGTAGGCCGCCTCGTAGAGCGGAACCAACATGCGTTCCTGGATCTCGGACCAGTCACGCGCGCGTGCAGCCAGGTCGACACGGGGCACCGGGCCCGCGTGAGGAAGGTGCTGCCGCACGAGCGTAGGTGTCATAGGAAAGCGCCCCAATCCGCCGAGAGTTGTCGCCGTGCTCGAATCCGCCACCCCGTGACGTTCGCGCGCACTCCCTCCGTATGCCAGGTAACTCCCGGCTCGCGATGCCGTCCAGGGGTCGCGGAGTCCGCTTTGCGGGTTGTTGGCGCGCGTGGCGAGAATTCACATCCCGGCAACGTGGGCCCGTACCATCGCGCCATGGCAAAGGCACCCGTACTCACGCCCCGGGCGGACGACTTCCCGCGCTGGTACCAGGATCTGATCGCCAAGGCGGAGCTGGCCGACAACGGCCCAGTGCGCGGCAGCATGGTGATCCGACCGTACGGATACGGGCTGTGGGAGCGGATGCAGGCCGAGATGGACGCCCGCATCAAGGAGACCGGCACCCAGAACGCCTACTTCCCGCTGCTGATCCCGCAGTCGTACCTCACCCGGGAGGCCGACCACGTCGAGGGGTTCGCGCCGGAGCTCGCCGTGGTCACGCACGGCGGCGGCAAGGAGCTGGAGGAGCCGGCCGTCGTCCGCCCCACCTCCGAGATGATCGTCAACGACTACTTCTCGAAGTGGGTGCAGAGCTACCGCGACCTGCCCCTGCTGATCAACCAGTGGGCGAACGTGGTGCGCTGGGAGCTGCGGCCCCGGCTCTTCCTGCGGACGTCGGAGTTCCTGTGGCAGGAGGGCCACACGGCGCACGCGACGTACGAGGACGCGCGCGACTTCGCCGCCCGCATCCACCGCGAGGTCTACGAGGACTTCATGGTGAACGTGCTCGCCATGGACGTCGTGCCCGGCCGCAAGACCGCCAAGGAACGGTTCGCGGGCGCCGTCAACACCCTCACCCTCGAAGGCATGATGGGCGACGGCAAGGCACTCCAGATGGCCACGAGCCATGAACTGGGCCAGAACTTCGCCAAGGCCTTCAACACCACCTACCTGTCCAGGGACGGCCGGCAGGAGCTGGTCTGGCAGACGTCCTGGGGTTCCACCACCCGCATGATCGGCGCCCTGGTGATGATGCACGGCGACGACAGCGGGCTGCGCGTGCCGCCCCGGCTGGCGCAGATCCAGGCCGTCGTGCTGGCGGTCAAGGACGACGAGACGGTTCTGGCCAAGGTCCGCGAACTCGGCGACCGGCTGCGGGCGGCCGGGATCCGGGTCCGGGTCGACGACCGTACGGACGTCCCGTTCGGCAGGCGTGCCGTCGACTGGGAGCTGAAGGGCGTACCCGTCCGCATCGAGATCGGCCCCCGTGACCTGGCGAACGGCACCGCGACGCTGGTCCGGCGCATCCCGGGGGGCAAGCAGCCGATGGCGATCGACGCCCTCGCCGCGGCACTGCCCGGGATCCTCGACGAGGACCAGGCGCTGCTGCTGCGTCAGTCCCGCGAGCGCCGTGAGTCGCGCACCTCGGAGGTGTCGACGTTCACGGAGGCCGTCGAGGTCGCCGTCGGCGGGGGCTGGGCGCGCATCCCGTGGGCGGCCCTGGGCGAGGCGGGCGAGACCGCACTGGCCGAGCACGGGGTGACCGTACGCTGTCTGGTCGCCGAGGACGGGTCGGTGCCGGACGACGGTGACGCACCCGGTAACGTCGCGATCGTCGCGCGCGCTTACTGAGGTAGCGTCCTCGGGCCACCAGAGCGACCGAAAGACGTCTTGCGCATCCGCGGACCACAGGAGTTCCGGCGCGTGGACATTGTCTACGCGCCGGGGCGTACGTCAGCCTACGCACCAGCTTGGTACGAGCTGTGCGGCTTCTCCGCAGATCAGCGCACCCGCCCTCGTCGGGACGCATCAGCGGCAACTGACGGGTACGTGCAAATTATTTGAGATGGCCCGGAATCGGAACACACGGGCACTCAGGCTCGTTGTCATTACGTGAGCACGACACAGACACCACCTGTTCTCGCCGCAGAGCTGGCAGAGGCGTGGGCCGACATTCAGCGGTACCACCCCGAACTGCCCGACCTTGCCGCGCCAGAGTCCCTGATCGGGGAGTCGTCGTCCGCGTGCGGGCACGAGCTCTCCTTCGAGCGACTGCTCCATGAAGCAGTCCACGGCATCGCCGCCGCCCGCGGTGTCCGCGACACCTCCCGTGCCGGCCGCTACCACAACCGCAGATTCCTCGCGATCGCCGAGGAGCTGGGCCTGGACCACCCCGAGGAGCCGCACCCCAGCAGCGGGTTCTCGCTGGTCACGCTCAGCCCCGAGGCCAAGCGCCGCTACCGCCCGACCATGGAGCGCCTCCAGCGCGCCCTGAAGGCGCACACCGCGGCCACGTCCTCCGACGCCACCCGGGCCTTCCGCGGCCCGGCCGCCCGCCACGGCTCCTCCGGCGGCGGGGTACGGGTGAAGGCGGTCTGCGACTGCGGCCGCAACGTGCGGGTCGTCCCCTCCGTCCTGGCGCAGGCGCCGATCGTGTGCGGAGGCTGCGGGAAGCCGTTCCGGATTCCCGAGATCGTGGGTGCGGCCAGCTGACGACGCGGCTGCTCGTGGCAGCCGCGCCGTCACGGCGCGGACCGAGGTGCACCCGACGGACGGCCCCGTCGGCGCCGGGTGCACCTCAGGCATGCCAAGGAGCCCGCGGACGGACGTACCCCTCAAGGTGTGGCAGAATGTCTAGCTGTACTCGACAGTCGCACAGGACCCCTCTCTCCTCCGGCTGACGCGTCCATCGGGCACTCGGGTACCGCAACCCCACGCGGCCATCTCGCCGTGCCCACCCACGTCAAGACCAGGAGACACCACTTCCGTGGCAGTCAAGATCAAGCTGAAGCGTCTGGGCAAGATCCGTGCGCCTCACTACCGCATCGTCATCGCCGACTCCCGTACCCGCCGTGACGGCCGGGCCATCGAGGAGATCGGCAAGTACCAGCCGACGTACAACCCCTCGATCATCGAGGTGGACGCCGACCGCGTCGCGTACTGGCTCGGTGTCGGCGCCCAGCCGACCGAGCCCGTGCTCGCCATCCTGAAGAAGACCGGCGACTGGCAGAAGTTCAAGGGCGAGCCCGCCCCGGCTCCGCTGCTCGTTGCCGCTCCGAAGGCCGTGCGTCCGTCGTTCGACGCCCTCGGTGGCGGCGACGAGGGCAAGGGTGAGGCCATCACCCAGAAGAAGAAGGCTGAGAAGAAGGACGAGGCCGCGGCCGAGTCCGCGTCGACCGAGGCCTGAGCATGCTCGAGGAGGCTCTCGAGCACCTCGTGAAGGGCATCGTCGACAACCCCGACGAAGTGCAGGTCGCCTCGCGCAACCTGCGTCGCGGGCGCGTTCTCGAGGTCCGGGTCCACCCCGACGACCTCGGCAAGGTGATCGGCCGCAACGGCCGCACCGCGCGCGCTCTGCGCACCGTCGTGGGTGCCATCGGCGGCCGCGGTGTCCGCGTCGACCTCGTCGACGTGGACCAAGTCCGCTGACGCATTCGCAGCACCGGCTCGGGCCGGGGAGGGCCACTGGGCCGTCCCCGGCCCGATGTCGTACCGGCCGACGTCGCACGGCCCGTCGTACCCGTCGGAAGTCGTATGGGATGAGTCGTATGACAGGAGATCAAGCACAGTGCAGCTGGTAGTCGCACGGATCGGCCGCGCCCACGGCATCAAGGGCGAGGTCACCGTCGAGGTACGAACCGACGAGCCGGAACTGCGGCTCGCGCCCGGCGCCGTCCTGGCCACCGACCCGGCCTCGGCCGGCCCGCTGACCATCGAGACGGGCCGCGTCCACAGCGGCCGCCTCCTGCTGCGCTTCGCGGGCGTACGCGACCGGAACGCCGCCGAGGCCCTTCGCAACATCCTCCTGATCGCCGACGTCGACCCCGACGAGTCGCCCGAGGACGAGGACGAGTACTACGACCACCAGCTGATGGACCTGGACGTGGTGACGGCGGACGGCACCGTGATCGGCCGGATCACCGAGATCTCGCACCTGCCCTCGCAGGACCTGTTCATCGTCGAGCGCCCCGACGGCAGCGAGGTCCTCATCCCCTTCGTCGAGGAGATCGTCACCGAGATCGACCTGGAGGAGCAGCGGGCCGTCATCGACCCGCCGCCCGGCCTGATCGACGACCGCGCGGAGATCGCCTCCGCCCGCGACGCGGCCGAGGACGACGGCGCATGAGGCTCGACGTCGTCACGATCTTCCCCGAATACCTCGAACCGCTGAACGTCTCGCTCGTCGGCAAGGCACGCGCGCGTGGACAGCTCAAGGTGCACGTGCACGATCTGCGCGCCCACACCTACGACCGGCACAACACCGTCGACGACACCCCCTACGGCGGCGGCCCCGGCATGGTCATGAAGACCGGCCCCTGGGCCGACGCCCTCGACACGGCCCTCGCCGACGGCTACGAGTCGGGCGCCCACGCGCCCACGCTGATCGTCCCCACGCCCAGCGGACGCCCCTTCACCCAGGAACT
The DNA here is from genome assembly GCF_009377175.1 of Streptomyces adustus. Lineage (GTDB taxonomy): Bacteria > Actinomycetota > Actinomycetes > Streptomycetales > Streptomycetaceae > Streptomyces > Streptomyces adustus. Next base: position 10,672 of record NZ_VJZD01000121.1, on the reverse strand, counting down.
CGCCGTCGAGCTCGCCGAGCGCCCCTGGCTGATCTTCACACCGGCCCGCTACGAAGGCATCGATCGCCGCGTCGTCGACGAGTACGCCACCCGGATCCAGGTCCAGGAGGTGTCCATCGGCGACTACGTCCTGGCAGGCGGCGAAGCGGCCGTCCTGGTCATCACGGAGGCCGTCGCGCGGCTGCTGCCCGGGGTGCTCGGCAACGCCGAGTCCCACCGGGACGACTCCTTCGCGCCCGGCGCCATGGCCAACCTCCTGGAGGGGCCCGTCTACACCAAGCCGCCCGAGTGGCGCGGCCGGGAGATCCCCGAGGTGCTGCTCAGCGGGCACCACGGGAAGATCGCCCGCTGGCGCCGGGACGAGGCGCTGAAGCGCACCACGGCCCACCGGCCCGACCTGATCGAGCGCTGCGACCCCGCCGCCTTCGACAAGAAGGACCGCGAGATGCTGTCCATCCTGGGCTGGGCGCCGGATCCGGCAGGCAGGCCGTACGGCCGATTTTGGCAGCGAACCGAAGGCATGGAAGAATAGGTCGCTGTTGTGCGCCGTCCGGCGTGCGCCCCTGCCACAGGGGGACACGACGCCCGTTCCGACTCGCACGACTTTCATCCAGTACACCTAGCTTCCGTTGATGACCTGTGGCATCACCGAAGAAAGCAGACAAAATGTCTCACCTGCTCGACTCCGTCGACGCCGCGTCGCTGCGCAGCGACCTCCCGGCCTTCCGCCCGGGTGACACCGTCAACGTCCACGTCCGCGTCATCGAGGGCAACCGCTCCCGTGTGCAGCAGTTCAAGGGCGTGGTGATCCGTCGCCAGGGCGCCGGTGTCCGCGAGACCTTCACGGTCCGCAAGGTCTCGTTCTCCGTCGGCGTCGAGCGCACCTTCCCGGTGCACACCCCGATCGTCGAGAAGATCGAGCTCGTCACCCGCGGTGACGTGCGTCGCGCGAAGCTGTACTACCTCCGTGAGCTGCGCGGCAAGGCCGCGAAGATCAAGGAGAAGCGCGACAACTGATCGCGCGTCGGGGTTCATGGCGGAGCCGGATAACATCTGGCTCCGATGGACACCGAAGCACAGCCGACCGAGCGCGACCGCTCCTCCCGCCCTTCCGGATCCGAAGAGATCCCGGACACACAGGGGCCGGAGGAACGGTCGCGTTCTGCGTTGGTGGCGCGGATCACCGAGTGGCTGCCGGGCGGACGACTCTCCCTGGGCGTGCTGCTCTGCCTGCTGTTTTTGCTGCTCCTCAACACGTTCGTGGTGCAACCGTTCCAGATTCCCAGCGGATCCATGGAGAACGGATTGAGGATCGGGGACCGCGTTCTCGTAGATAAGTTGGCGTACCGTTTCGGTGCCCCGCCGCAGCGCGGTGACGTCGTCGTCTTCGACGGCACCGGGTACTTCGGGCACGCCGACTACATCAAACGCGTTGTGGGTGTGGGGGGAGACCACGTGCTCTGCTGCGACAAGGAGGGGAGGATCGAGGTGAACGGCAGGTCGGTCGACGAGTCGACGTTCCTGTATCCCGGCGACAGCCCGTCCTCGGTGTCCTTCGACGTGGACGTGCCCGAGGGCACGCTCTTCGTCCTGGGTGACCACCGCAGCGACTCCAGCGACTCCCGCGACCACCTGGGCTCACCGGGCGGCGGCATGATCCCCGTGGGCGCCGTGATCGGCCGGGCCGACTGGATCGTCTGGCCGGCCGGCCACCTCACCCGCCTGGAGCGTCCCGGCGGCTACGCGCGCGTGCCCGCCGCGGAGGGCACGCATGGGTAACCGCGGCCGACCGCGCGGCGTGCAGGGCTCCGCCGTCGACAACCTCCTGCCCACCGGCGCCCGGCGTGCGGCCGGCGGCGGCGCGTCCGCGGGCCGCAGCCGGGCCGAGCGGCGCAAGCTCCAGCGCAAGGTCAAGCGGAAACGCAGACGCGGCGCGGTCAGGGAGATACCCCTCCTCGTCGGTGTCGCGGTCCTCATCGCGCTGGTGCTGAAGACGTTCCTCGTCCAGGCGTTCGTGATCCCCTCGGGCTCCATGGAGCAGACGATCCGCATCGGCGACCGGGTGCTCGTCGACAAGTTCACGCCGTGGTTCGGCTCCACGCCGCAGCGCGGTGACGTCGTCGTGTTCAAGGATCCCGGCGGCTGGCTCCAGGACGAGCAGACCACCGCGAAGAAGGACGACCCGGTGGTCGTCAAGCAGGTGAAGGAGGGACTCACCTTCATCGGCCTGCTCCCGTCCGACAACGAGAAGGACCTCATCAAGCGGGTCGTCGGGGTCGGCGGGGACCACGTCAAATGCTGCGACGCGCAGGGACGGCTGACCGTCAACGGTGTCCCCCTCAGCGAGTCGGACTACCTCTATCCGGGGAACGACCCGTCGGACATCAAGTTCGACATCACCGTCCCCACCGGGCGGCTGTGGGTGATGGGTGACCACCGGGCCAACTCCGCGGACTCCCGTTACCACCAGAACACCGACTACGGCGGTACGGTCTCCGAGGACGAGGTGGTGGGCCGGGCCATGGTGATCGCCTGGCCGCTCGGCCACTGGAACCGGCTCAAGGAGCCACAAACCTTCTCTTCCGTGTCCGACTCGGGGTCCGGGACGACTGCTGCCCCCCGGCTGTCGCATAGGGTTGTTCCAGAAGGTCCGAACGGATCGATCCAACTCCCGACCCCTGCGGAACTCCCGCTCGTTATGGGAGTGGTGGGCCTGTACCGCATACGGGACAGGCGGCGGCACGGAGTAAGGAGTTGGCGTGGGGGATGTGGCGGTTGGCGCACGGTCCGGACACGACGGCGAGGAGCATCGCGGGCACCCCGCGGGAGCCGATGTCCCGGCCGCGGACAGCGCCGTGACCTCCGGGAATGACGCCGGAACGGCCGAGGACGGCATGATGAGGGACGACCTGGACCAGACAGAGGACCGCGGATCGGGCGGTTCGGCGCCCGCGCAGCGCAAGCAGCGCTCCTTCTGGAAGGAGCTGCCGATCCTGATCGGCATCGCTCTGGTCCTCGCCCTGCTGATCAAGACGTTCCTGGTGCAGGCGTTCTCCATCCCCTCCGACTCGATGCAGGACACTCTCCAGCAGGGCGACCGCGTCCTGGTCGACAAGCTGACACCCTGGTTCGGCTCGAAGCCGGAGCGCGGCGAGGTCGTCGTCTTCCACGACCCCGACGACTGGCTGGCGGGTGAGCCCACGGCCAACCCGAACGCCCTTCAGACCGTCCTCAGCTGGATCGGCCTGATGCCCTCGGCGGAGGAGAAGGACCTCATCAAGCGGGTCATCGGCGTCGGCGGCGACACGGTCGAGTGCAAGGGCACGGGCCCGCTGACGGTCAACGGCAAGCCGCTCGACGACAAGTCGTTCGTGTACCCCGGCAACACCCCGTGCACGGTCGACGACGTGGGCGGTCAGTTCAAGGTGAAGGTGCCCGAGGGCTATATCTGGGTCATGGGCGACCACCGGCAGAACTCCCGCGACTCGCGCTACAACCAGAGCGACAAGAACCACGGCATGGTCCCCGTGGACAAGGTCGTCGGCCGCGCCATCGTCAAGGCCTGGCCGATCACCCGCTGGGGCACGCTGCCGATCCCGGACACCTTCGACCAGCCCGGCATCAACGACCAGACCACGGCCGCCGCCGCCCTGACGGTCGCCCCGCAGGGCGTCGCCCTGGCCGGTGTGGTGCCGATCGCGGTGTGGCGGCGTCGGCGCAGCCTGAAGTCGGCCTCCGAAGCCCGCTGACAAAGGCCGTGGCCCGCCCGGGCCCGGCCCGCCCCGCGAAGCCGCGGTGGCGCCGGTGACCTCGGTGGCCGGAGAGGGGCTGACCCGGTTCGGTACCGCCGGGTAGGGTGCGGGTCCATGGGTGGCGAGAGCACTACACGTACGGCCCCGCGCAGCAGCAGCGGCGGCACCAGCACGGGCCCGGTGGGCAGCCGGACCGGACAGCGTCTGTCCGGCCTGGCCGTCGCGCTGGGCCTCGTGCTGTTCCTGGCGGGATTCGCCTGGGCGGCGTTGATCTACCGGCCGTACACCGTCCCCACGAGTTCGATGACCCCGACCATCGGCGTCGGCGACCGGGTGCTCGCGCAGAGCGTCGACGGCAAGGAGGTGCGCCGGGGCGATGTCGTGGTCTTCCGCGACAGCACCTGGGTCGACAACTCCGCCGTGGTCAAGCGGGTCGTCGCGGTCGGCGGGGACAAGGTCGCCTGCTGCACGAACGGCAAGCTGACGGTCAACGGCAAGCAGATCGAGGAACCGTATCTGCCCGAGGGCAGCCTGGCCGAGATCAAGGACTTCCCGACCGTGACGGTCCCGGCGGGGCGTCTCTTCCTCCTCGGTGACGAGCGGCAGGGCTCGCTCGACTCCACCGCCCACCTCACGGACGCCGCGCGCGGCACCGTGGCGAGCAGCGCGGTGAGCGCCCGCGTCGACGCCGTCGTCTGGCCCATGCGGGGCATGCTGAAACGCCCCACGGGCTTCGAGACGCTCGGCGCCCTCTCCGAGCCGGGACCGCTGCGCACGATCGGGCTCATGATCGTCGTCGGCGGCGTGCTCGTCCTGGCCGGAGGCGCCTACGGGCCCGTGGCCAAGCTGCTGGGCCGCCTCGGGCGCTCCCGGAGGGAAACCGCCGGTGCCCGCTGATCCTGAGGGCCCCGGCGACGCACCGCGCCGGGTGGCCCGGGTCGTGCTGCTCGACCCCGAGGACCGCATCCTGCTGCTGCACGGCCACGAGCCGGACGATCCGGCCGACGACTGGTGGTTCACACCCGGCGGCGGTCTGGAGGGCGACGAGACCCGTGAACAGGCGGCGTTGCGGGAACTCGTCGAGGAGACCGGCATCACCGAGGTCGAGCTCGGTCCGGTGCTGTGGCGGCGCAGGTGTTCCTTCCCGTTCGCCGGCCGCCGCTGGGACCAGGACGAGTGGTACTACCTGGCCCGTACGACCCAGACGGCGACGCGGGCGGTGGCGCTCACCGAGCTGGAGCGGCGCAGTGTCGTCGGAGCACGCTGGTGGACGTGTGAGGAACTGGGCCAGGCGCATGAGACGGTGTATCCGACCAGGCTTGCCGAGTTGCTGCGCAGGGTGCTCGACGAGGGTCCCCCGCCCGGACCCGAGATCCTTGACACAGAAATCGTCTAGGTGCACCCGGCGCTGGCGCACAATGGTGGGATCGCACGGCTGAAGGGGAACATGCCATGAGCGCCGAGGACCTCGAGAAGTACGAGACCGAGATGGAGCTGAAGCTCTACCGGGAGTACCGCGATGTCGTCGGTCTGTTCAAATACGTGATCGAGACCGAGCGGCGTTTCTACCTGACCAACGACTACGAGATGCAGGTGCACTCGGTCCAGGGTGAGGTGTTCTTCGAGGTGTCCATGGCGGACGCCTGGGTCTGGGACATGTACCGGCCGGCCCGGTTCGTGAAGCAGGTCCGAGTCCTGACATTCAAGGACGTGAACATCGAGGAGCTGAACAAGAGCGACCTGGAGCTGCCGGGCGGCTGACGGTCCCCCGCCGGGGTGACGCGGATATCCACAACCGCCGAGTAGTCAACGAAGATCCACTTCGTTGGGGCGGACGCGTGACCGTGGGTGCCGGAGGTGGTGCCGACATGAGCACACAGCAGGCACGCAGCGCACTCGGCAGGTACGGCGAGGGGCTGGCCGCGCGGCGGCTGACGGAGGCCGGACTGACCGTCCTGGAACGCAACTGGCGCTGCGGCAGGACCGGCGAGATCGACATCGTCGCCAGGGACGGCGACGTCCTGGTGATCTGCGAGGTCAAGACCCGCAGGGCGGGCCCCTTCCAGCATCCCGCGGACGCGGTCACCCCGGCCAAGGCGCAGCGCCTGCGCGGACTGGCCCAGCGATGGACGCAGGAGCACGGCGGAGCGCCGCCCGGCGGGGTCCGCATCGACCTGGTCACCGTGCTGCTGCCGCGCCGCGGCGCACCCGTGGCCGAGCATCTGCGGGGGGTGGCCTGACATGGGCTTCGCGCGTACGTGCTCCGTGGCGCTGGTCGGCGTCGAGGGCGTGGTCGTGGAGGTGCAGGCCGACCTGGAACCCGGCGTCGCGGCCTTCACCCTGGTCGGACTGCCGGACAAGAGCCTGACGGAGAGCCGTGACCGGGTACGGGCGGCGGTGGTGAACTCGGGCGGCGAGTGGCCGCAGAAGAAGCTCACGGTCGGGCTGAGCCCGGCGTCCGTACCGAAGGCCGGCTCGGGGTTCGACCTCGCCGTCGCCTGTGCGGTACTGGGGGCCGCAGAGCGCATCGACCCCCGGGTGCTCGTGGACGTCGTGATGATCGGCGAGCTGGGCCTGGACGGACGGGTCCGGCCCGTACGGGGTGTCCTGCCGGCCGTGCTCGCCGCGGCGGACGCCGGATTCGAGCAGGTGGTCGTGCCGGAGTCCGCTGCCGCGGAGGCCGCCCTGGTCCCGGGTGTCTCGGTGCTCGGCGTACGCAGCCTGCGGCAGCTGATCGCCGTCCTGACCGACGCACCGGTCCCCGACGAGGACCCCGAGGAGCCGGGACGCCCGGGCCCGCTCCTGGCCGGTCTGCGCATGCCCGGAGCGGGAGCGGTCACCGGGGTGCACAGCCTGCACGCCACCTACGGCCAGGGGCACGACCTCGCCGATGTCGTGGGCCAGATCTCCGCCCGCACCGCGGTGGAGGTGGCCGCCGCGGGCGGACACCATCTGTTCCTGGAGGGCCCGCCCGGGGCCGGCAAGACCATGCTCGCGGAGCGGCTGCCCGCGGTACTGCCCCGGCTGACGCGGGAGGAGTCACTGGAGGTCACGGCCGTCCACTCGGTGGCCGGCCTGCTGCCTCCGGGCAAACCGCTGATCGACGTCGCGCCCTACTGCGCGCCGCACCACTCGGCCACCATGCAGGCCCTCGTCGGCGGCGGCCCCGGCATCGCCCGGCCCGGCGCGGTCTCGCTCGCCCATCGCGGTGTGCTCTTCCTCGACGAGAGCCCCGAGTTCAGCGGGCGGGCCCTCGACGCCCTGCGTCAGCCCCTGGAGTCGGGCCATGTCGTCATCGCCCGCAGTGCGGGGGTGGTGCGGTTCCCGGCGAGGTTCCTGATGATCCTCGCGGCCAATCCCTGCCCCTGCGGACGCTTCTCGCTCCGGGACACGCTGTGCGAGTGCCCTCCCTCGGCCGTCCGGCGCTACCAGGCCAAACTCTCCGGTCCGCTGCTCGACCGGGTCGACCTGCGCGTCGAGGTCGAAGCGGTCGGCCGGGCCGAGCTCGCGCGGCGCGGTGCGGCGGGCGAGTCCACGGCGACCGTCGCCGAACGGGTGCGGGCGGCACGCGAGCGGGCTGCCGCCAGATACGCGGGCAGCCCCTGGCGGACCAACAGCGAGGTGCCGGGACGGGAACTGCGCTCCCGCTTCCACGCCGTGGCCGGAGCGATGGACGAGGCCGAACGCAACCTCGAACGGGGCGTGCTCACGGCCCGTGGACTCGACCGCGTCCTGCGTGTCGCCTGGACCGTCGCGGACCTCGTCGGCCACGACCGGCCCGACGCCACGGACGTCGCACTCGCCGTACAGCTGCGCACGGGCGTGCCACGCGGGGTGCCGATGGCCATCGGGGCCCTGGCATGAGCGGCGCTGCCGCCTCGGACGGAGCGGCCCCCGGCCCGACGGACGGCACGGACGGCACGGACAGCACGGACGACGACCTGCACGCCCGGGTCCTGCTCACCCGCGTCATCGAGCCCGGGGACGAGATCGGCGGACGGTGGGTGCGGGAGCACGGAGTGCGGGAGGTGGCGCGGCGGCTGCGGGACGGCCCACCGCTGCCCGGGGTGAGCGCGCAGCGCTGGGCGGGACTGCGGGCGCGGGCCGAGCGGGCCGAGCCCGTGCGGGACCTGGCCGCCGCCCGGGCGGCCGGGGTGCGGTTCGTGCCGCCCGGCACGGGGGAGTGGCCCGGCCCGCTCGACGACCTCGGCGACGCCCGCCCGCTGGGGCTGTGGCTGCGCGGCCGCCCCAGCCTGCGGATATGGGCACTGCGCTCGGTCGCCCTGGTCGGCGCACGCGCCTGTACCCCGTACGGCGCCCACATGGCGGCCGACCTCGCCGCCGGACTGGCCGAGCGCGGCTGGGTGGTGGTCTCCGGCGGCGCCTACGGCATCGACGGCGCTGCCCACCGGGGAGCACTCGGCGCCGGCGGGGCCACCGTCGCCGTCCTCGCCTGCGGTGTCGACCGGCCCTATCCGCGCGGACACACCGCGTTGCTCACCAGGATCGCGGACCAGGGTCTGGTCGTCGGTGAGTTGCCGCCCGGCGATCACCCGACACCCGCCCGGTTCATCCTGCGCAACCGGGTGATCGCCGCGCTGACCAGGGGCACCGTGGTCGTCGAGGCGGCCTGCCGCAGCGGCTCGCTGGTCACGGCGCGGGCGGCGCAGCGGCTGGGCCGGCACACCATGGCGGTACCCGGGCCGGCCACCAGCGCGCTCTCGGCCGGGGCGCACGAACTGCTGCGCGGCGACGCCGTCCTGGTCACGGACGCGGCGGAGATCGTCGAACAGGTGGGCGAGATGGGAGAGCTGGCGCCGGTCCGGCGCGGCCCGGTGCTCCCGCGCGACCTGCTGGAGCCCGCCGCCCGGCGGGTGCTGGCCGCGCTGCCCGCGCACCGGGCCGCGGCCGCGGGCGAGATCGCGCGCGGCGCGCAGACGACCGAGGACGACGCGATCGCGAGACTGTACGAACTGCGCGCACTCGGTCATGTCGAACGACACGGCGACGGCTGGAAGTTGACACGCGAGTCGACGACCCCCGTCGGGGCCGGTCGCGATCCGCGCTGACCCGCCGGGTTCGGCCGTCCGGGGGATGCCCGAAGCCCTTGGGAATTCACGCAGTTGATGCCTTCCGGCAGTCCGCCGGGGCGACCGGCGCGCCTCGGTGGAGCGTCGAGAAGAACGTATCTGCGCACGGCGTCGGGCCCGTTCTTCGCGCACCGCGACTCCCCAGTCACGCTACGCTCACAAGGATCCGGACACGGACCAGCACCTCGTACCAGCCCGACCTCTCACCCAGTCACTCCCGGTTCACCTCTTCCACGGCAGAACGGCACAAGGCGACGAATGCCCCAGCACACCTCCGGGTCCGATCGGGCGGCGATCCCCCCAGCCGCCCGCGACGGTGGCAGCGTGCGGCCGCCGGCTCCCTCGACACTCGACGAGCTGTGGCGGTCCTACAAGGCGACGGGGGACGAGCGGCTGCGCGAGCAGCTGATCCTGCACTACTCGCCGCTGGTCAAGTACGTGGCGGGGCGGGTGAGCGTCGGGCTCCCGCCCAACGTCGAGCAGGCGGACTTCGTGTCCTCGGGGGTGTTCGGGCTGATCGACGCGATCGAGAAGTTCGACGTCGACCGCGAGATCAAGTTCGAGACATACGCGATCACGCGGATCCGGGGCGCGATGATCGACGAGCTGCGGGCGCTGGACTGGATCCCGCGGTCGGTGCGGCAGAAGGCACGCAACGTGGAACGGGCCTACGCCACCCTGGAGGCCCGGCTGCGCCGTACGCCTACGGAGACCGAGGTGGCCGCCGAGCTGGGCATCGCGGTGGACGAACTGCACGCGGTCTTCGGACAGTTGTCGCTGGCGAACGTGGTGGCCCTGGAGGAGCTGCTGCATGTCGGCGGGGAGGGCGGCGACCGGCTGAGCCTCATGGACACCCTGGAGGACACCGCCGCCGACGATCCCGTGGAGGTGGCCGAGGACCGCGAGCTGCGGCGGTTCCTGGCGCGGGCGATCAACACCCTGCCCGACCGCGAGAAGACCGTCGTCACGCTGTACTACTACGAGGGCCTCACCCTCGCCGAGATCGGCAACGTGCTCGGGGTGACCGAGAGCCGGGTCAGCCAGATCCACACCAAGTCCGTGCTCCAGCTCCGCGCGAAGCTGGCGAGCTTCGGACGCTGACCCGGCCGCGTCGGGGGGAGTCGCTCCCGTCGGCGGTGGTACGTCCGTACAGTGGTTGACGTGCCAAGGATTCGAGCGGCCTCTGTGGCCGAGCACCGGTCGATGCAGCGAGCCGCCCTGCTGGACGCCGCACGGTCCCTGCTGTCCGAGGGCGGGACGGAAGCGCTGACCTTCCCGGCCCTCGCCGAGCGGACGGGGCTCGCGCGTTCTTCCGTGTACGAGTACTTCCGCTCCCGGGCCGCCGTGGTCGAGGAGCTGTGCGAGGTCGACTTCCCGGTCTGGGCGGCGGAGGTGTCGACGGCGATGGCCGCGGCCGACACCCCGGAGGCGAAGGTCGAGGCGTATGTCCGGCAGCAGCTCGCGCTGGTCGGCGACCGCCGCCACCGGGCCGTGGTGGCGATCTCCGCGAGCGAGCTCGACGCGGGCGCCCGGGAGAAGATCCGGGCCGCGCACGGCGGGCTCGTGGCGATGATCGTCGAGGCGCTGGGCGACATGGGACACGCCCAGCCGCGGCTGGCGGCGATGCTGCTCCAGGGAGTGGTCGACGCGGCGGTACGACGGATCGAGCTCGGCGCGGCGGAGGAGCCGTCGGCGATCACCGATACGGCGGTCGGCATGGTGCTACGAGGCGTCCGAGGCTGAACCCGCCCGACGCCCGACGCGCGGCGAACGGCGCACAGCCACCGGCCCGCGCTCCTGCCGCGCCCGTGCTCTCGCCCCCGTCCGGCC
>NZ_VJZD01000120.1 GCF_009377175.1 Streptomyces adustus | reverse complement strand
GGCGGGTAGGACGAGGGTCCGCGGTGTGCGTCGTCGGCCGGACACGCGCCGCGGACCGTCGTCCCCGTCAGCGGGTGCCGACCGCCGCGCGTACGGCCTTGCGGGCCAGCTGGCAGTCGTCGTGCAGCCGCCGCAGCAGCAGCCGCTGTTCCTCGCCGGTCGGCGCGGCACTCGGGGCGGCCGCGTTCGGTGCCGCCGGGGCCGCCTCGTTCAGCGAACGCTGCACGGCGGTCTCGTAGGTACGGATCTCGCGGGTCAGGACGAGCATCAGGTTCACCAGGAACGCGTCCCGTGACGCCGGTCCCGCCGACTGGGCGATCTGGCTGATGTGCCGACGGGCCGCCGGCGCGTCCCCGAGCACCGACCACAGCGTCGCCAGGTCGTAGCCCGGGAGGTACCAGCCCGCGTGCTCCCAGTCCACCAGCACTGGACCGGCCGGTGAGAGCAGGATGTTCGAGAGCAGGGCGTCGCCGTGGCAGAACTGGCCCATGCCCTGCCGGCCCGCGGAGAGCGCGATGCCGTGCAGCAGCTTCTGGAGGTCGCCCATGTCCCGGTCGGTGAGCAGCCCCAGCTCGTGGTCGCGGGAGATGCGGGACGCGTAGTCCAGCGGTGCGTCGAAGGTCCCCGCCGGCGGACGCCAGGCGTTGAGCCGACAGATCGCGCCGAGGGCCGCCCGGATGTCGGTACGGGGCGGGGCTTCGGCGGGGTGCCGCTGGAGGGCCGCCACCCGGCCGGGCATCCGTTCGATCACCAGGGTGCAGTTGTCCGGGTCCGCCGCGATCAGTCTCGGCACGCGCACCGGGGGGCGCTGCCGGACGAACGTGCGGTACGCAGCTATTTCGTGGCGGTACCGCTCGGCCCATACGGGCGAGTGGTCGACTAAGCACTTGGCGACGGCCGTGCTGCGTCCCGTCGTACCGACGAGGAGGACCGAGCGGCCGCTGCGGCGCAGCACCTGCACCGGGCTGAACTCCGGGCAGATCCGATGCACCGACGCGATCGCCGCGCGCAGCTGGGCGCCCTGCGGACCGGACAAGTCGAGTCTCCCGCTGAGCGGTTGCGTACCGACACCCGGCGCCCGCCGCGGCCGGCCCGCACCGATGACGGGGGCCGCGGTCGACCGCGCGGGGTCGAGGTAGGGGCCGCTGCCGCCCGGGCGGGGGTGCAGGAGCCGGGGCGGGGCGGACACGGAGGACGATGCTGCGTACATGGGCGAGACAGATCCCTTCGTGTGCCTGCGACGTCAGTGCGCTGCCCGGCCCGGTCGCCCGGGTGCACCCTGGGGAGTGTCCCTCGGCGACCGGGTCGGGGTGGCGCGTTCCTACCTGACACCCGTCGCCCCATGGCACACCATCTGGCGCACCCTGGCGAAGCCTGGCGAATAGTCGCCCGGCAACTCTCACCGGGCTACATTCAAGTCAGCCGAGAACCTGGGGGCTTGACGTGAGCGGAGAACCCAACACCCGTCTTTCGGACCTGTTCGGCCTGGCCGGCTGGTCCAAGGGCGAACTCGCGAGGCTGGTCAACCGGCAGGCGGCGGCCATGGGCCACCCCCAGCTGTCGACCGACACCTCGCGGGTGCGGCGGTGGATCGACATGGGAGAGGTCCCGCGCGATCCGGTGCCGCGAGTGCTGGCAGCCCTGTTCACCGAGCGACTCGGCCGTGTCGTGACCATGGAGGACCTAGGTCTGGTCCGGCACGGGCGTGCGGGGAAACGGCAGGGCGCCGGGAATGTGGAACATCCCGACGGTGTGCCGTGGGCGCCCGAGCGGACTGCTGCGGTCCTCACCGAATTCACGGGAATGGACCTCATGCTCAACCGACGCGGCTTGGTGGGCGCGGGTGCCGCGCTCGCCGCCGGATCCGCCCTCAGCAGCGCCATGTACGACTGGCTGCACACCGATCCGACCCTCACCGCCGACGCTCCCCACTTCGACCACCCCCTGCACGCCGATCCCGCCGGGTTCGACCGCTACGAGGCCGCTCCCGTCGGGGCGCAGGAAGTCGAGGAACTGGAGCGCTCCGTCGAGGTGTTCCGGGCCTGGGACGCGGCCCGCGGCGGCGGCCTGCAACGCAAGGCGGTGGTGGGTCAGCTCAACGAGGTGGGAGGCATGCTCGCCTACCACCATCCTCCGCATCTCCAGCGGCGCCTGTGGGGCGTCGCCGCCAACCTCGCCGTCCTCGCCGGCTGGATGTCGCACGACGTCGGCCTGGAGCCCACGGCCCAGAAGTACTTCCTCATCGCCGCCCACGCCGCCCGCGAGGGCGGTGACCGGCCGCGCGCCGGGGAGGCGCTGTCCAGGGCGGCCCGCCAGATGGTGCATCTGGGGCGGCCCGGCGACGCGTTGGACCTGATGAACCTCGCGAAGTCCGGTGTGGGCGACGAGGTGCTGCCGCGTACCCGGGCGATGCTCGGCACCGTGGAGGCCTGGGCGCAGGCGTCGATGGGCAAGGGGCAGGCGATGCGTCGCACCCTGGGGCTGGCGGAGGACCTCTTCGTCTCCGACCGGGCGGACCGGGAGACACCGGACTGGATGCAGACGTTCAAGGAGGAGGACCTGTACGGCATGCAGGCCCTGGCCTACCGCACGCTGGCCGAGCACGATCCGGCGGCGGCCGTGCACGCCCAGCACTATGCGGAGAAGGCCCTGGCCCTGCGGGTCGACGGACGGCAGCGGTCGAAGATCTTCGACTTCCTGTCGATGGCCTCCGCCTGCTTCATCGCGGACGACCCCGAACAGGCAGACCGCTACGCCCGGTTGGCGCTGGTGTCGATGGGCTCGAACTCCTCCCACCGCACCTGGGACCGGCTGCGCGAGATGTACCGGCTCACCGCGGAGTACGCCGGCTATCCGAGGATCAGCGAACTGCGCGAGGAGATCCGGCTGGCGCTGCCGAAGCCGGCGAAGAGAAGTGGCAGCGCGCGGGCCTGAGGGCTGCGTGCGGCCGCTGTCGTGAGCCGTACCAGAGGTGACGACAGAATACGGCCGGCCCACCTGCTCGACCGGTGACCGACCGAAGGCCCGACCGACGACTATGCGACCACAATCGACGACGACAGCTGTACGGCCACAGCCGACGGCAGCTGTACGACCACGACCGGTGACATCCGGACGATCACTGCCGGTGACAGCCGGCCGATCACGAGGCCACGCGGGCCAGGAGGACACACGCGTCGTCCTGCCGCTCGGCCCCGCCGAACTCCTCCACGACCATCCGTACGCAGTCCTGTGCGGTGCGCGCCTCGCCGAACCGCGGGGCCAGGTCGAGGAGTCGGTCCACGGCTGTGTCCCGGCTGCGCCCGGGGACCAGTCCGTCGGTGTGCAGCAGGAGCAGGTCGCCCACCTGGAGGGTCACTTCGGCCTGCCCGTAGACGGCGCCCGAGGTGGCGCCGAGCAGTACGCCGTCCGGGGAGTCGAGCCTGCGCCCCGTCCCGTCGCGGTACAGCAGCGGGGCGGGGTGTCCGGCCTGCGCCCACACCAGGGTGCGGGTGTCCGGGCGGTAGCGGCAGCAGACGGCGCTGCCGAGAGCCGGCTGGACGGTGGCGTCGATCAACTGGTTGAGCCACGCCATCAGTTGGGCGGGCCGGGTGCCCGCCATCGCCATGCCGCGCAGGGCGCCGAGGAGCATCGCCATGCCGGAGGTGACGGTGGGCCCGTGCCCGGTGAGGTCGCCGACGCTCAACAAGGTCTCGCCGTCGGCCAGTTCCAGTGCGTCGTACCAGTCGCCGCCGATGAGTGTGCTCGTCGAGGCGGGCAGGTAGTGGGCGGCCAGGTCGAGCGCGCGGGGTCCCTGGTGCGGCAGGCGCAGGGCGCCGCGCCACGGGGGCAGCACGGCCTCCTGGAGTTCGACCGCGAGCCGGTGCTCGGTCCGGGCCCGGTGCTGGTGGTGCCGCAGCGAGTCCTGGGAGGCGGTCACCGCCTCCTGGGTGCGGCGCAGTTCGCTGACGTCGCGCAGAACGGCCCACATGGAGACGGTGCCGCCGTCGGCGTCGAGGACGGGCTCGCCCATCATGTGCACGGTGCGCAGCCCGCCGTCCGGACGCCGGACGCGGAACTCCCCGTCGATGGGCCTGGCGTCGACGAGGCAGTCGGTGACCATGGCGGTCAGCAGCGCACGGTCCTCGTCGAGTACCAGGGAGGGCAGTTCGTCGAGGGTGAGCGGGGGAGCGGCCGGGTCCCGGCCGAGGATCGCGAACAGCTCGCCCGACCAGCTGGCCTCGTCGGTCAGCAGGTTCCACTCGGCGCTGCCGACCCGGCTGAGCAGGGAGCCGCTGCCGGGTGCGACGGGTGCGGGCGGCGGCTCGGGTGCCGTCCCGGCGTCGGGCGGTGCCGACGGGCCGTCCCGCAACTGCGCCAAGTGGGCGTCCAGGTCGTCGAGTTGGTGCAGCGCCAGATCGTACAGAGCGCGTTGCCAGCGTTCCTCCGGGTGGGACCCGTCGCCCGGTGCGTCGCGCCGTACGGCGTCCACCTCGCCCTTGAGCCGTCGCGCCTGCGATATCAGCGCGTCGACCGAACCGTGTCCGGGCGGCTGCGCGGCGGGGCGGTCCGCAGAACGAGGGGACGGCATGACGCACTCCGATGCGGGAACGGTACGACCAAGGCTGACGGAAGGACCGTTACGACTGTTGCACAGCCCGCGACTCCGTGTAAGGGATTCGGCAACACCCGATCCGGTGGTGCTTCTGGCATATGTCAGCGTCTTCACGGCGCGGTGGGGCGGGGTGAATGACGTACGTGGTCCGAGGAGGTAAGTCGTAGGCGAGGTACGTGCCTTGGTGGATCCGCCGGGTCCGCGGGTCGCTTCCAGCCGTGTGTTCGACGCCTCTTTGTTCTATGAATGGCCGCATCGCCTATCGAGTGATGCAGGTCATACCAAATTGTTACCGGCTTCGCGTAATGCGAAGGCCCGTTGCGGGGTCGTAAAGACAAGAACCGCGATCCGGCCGAGCGAACAGCCAACCATTCCGGGGGAGAACGACCATGGACGTCACCGTCGAGCAGCCCAGCCACGGCCGCCTGATCACCGCGGAGCATCGGGAGCTTCCCGTCCCCGCCGTCTTCCGCTACACCGCCACCGACCCGCTCGCCGTCCACGTCGACTTCCCGCCCGAGGTCTCCCTCGACGGCGCGGGCGCCACCTGGACCTTCGGCCGTACGCTGCTGGAGGCCGGCCTCCAGGGCCCGGCGGGCGGCGGCGACGTGCACATCTGGCCGTGCGGAGGGTCCCGTACCGTCCTGGAGTTCCACTCCCCCCACGGGATGGCGCTGCTCCAGTTCGACACCCCCGCGCTGCGCCGCTTCCTGGTCCGCACCTACGCGGTCGTGGCGCCCGGCGAGGAGGATCTCGCCGCCGCCGTCGACGAGGGACTGAAGGCCCTCTTCCCCACCGCCTGAACGCAAGTCGCCTTCCTGGCAACACATTTGACTGCTATTCACCTCGCACTCGCCGCGCGGGCAGGGAGCTCGACGACTGCCCCGTGCAGCCTTGCGGCGGTGTGCCGCAAGGGCACTCCGCTGACAAGGGCGGGGCGAATGACACCGATCAGCCGAAGAGGTTTCGTGGGACTGGGCGCTTCCATGGCGGCGGGCATCGCGACAGGCACGGGTACCCGGACGGCCGCCGCGGCCCGGACGGCGGCCACCGGCACGATCTCGGACGTACGCCACGTGGTGATCCTCATGCAGGAGAACCGCAGCTTCGACCACTACTTCGGGCGCCTGCGCGGAGTGCGCGGCTTCGACGACCGCAGCGGCATCACCCTGGCCGGCGGCCACGGCGTCTTCGACCAGCCGAACGGCTCCGGCCGCCAGTACCCGTGGCGGCTGAGCGCCACCCCGGCGGCGGGCGGCGCGGACGGCGAGACCCTCGCGCAGTGCAACGGCGAACTGCCGCACTCCTGGTCCTCGCAGCACGCGGCCTGGAACAAGGGGCGTATGGACAAGTGGGTCTCGGGCGTGGGCAACGTACGCTCCCTCGGTCATCTGGACCGCGCCGACATCCCCTTCCACTACGCACTCGCCGACAACTACACCGTCTGCGACGCCTACTTCTGCTCCACGCTCAGCGCGACCGGCCCCAACCGCACCTATCTGTGGAGCGGCAAGGTCGACGCGGCCAGCTACGACGGCGGCGACGAGTCCGGGCTGACCTGGCAGAACTACGCCGAGGCACTCCAGGGCGCCGGGGTGACCTGGCGGGTCTACCAGAACGCCCGGGACAACTACGGCGACAACGGCTGCGCGTACTTCAAGAAGTTCGCCGCGGCCAAGGCGGGCGACCCGCTCTACGACCGGGGCATGTCCTCCGTGCCGAAGGTGACCGGCTCTACCCCCGACGACATCGCCGCCGCCATCAGGGCGGACGTGCTCGCGGGCACGCTCCCCCAGGTCTCCTGGGTGGTCGCCAACCAGGCCTTCTCCGAGCACCCGTACGCCCCGCCCGGCGACGGCGCCCACTTCGTCGACCTCGTCTACCGGGCGCTGGCCGCGGATCCCGACGTCCTCGACTCCACCGTCCTGTTCCTCAACTACGACGAGAACGACGGCTTCTTCGACCATGTGCCGCCCCCGGCCCCACCCGCAGGCACCGCCGGGGAGTTCCTGAACGGGGTCCCGTACGGATTCGGCTTCCGCGTCCCCATGATCGTGATCTCGCCCTGGACCCGCGGTGGCTGGGTCTCCTCCGAGGTCTTCGAGCACACCTCGGTCCTGCGCTTCCTGGAGGCCTGGACGACGGCCCTGGGCAAGCCCGCCGCCTGCCCCAACATCAGCGCCTGGCGCCGCAGGGTGAGCGGCGACCTCACCGGCGTCTTCGACTTCGCCGCCCCGGTCTACGGTGCGGTGGACCTGCCCGCCACGAGCGTCATCGGCTTCGCCACGTGCGGGCCGCTGCCCAACCCGGTGCCCACCACCAACGCGCCGCCCGCCCAGGAGCCCGGCACCAGGCCCGCGCGGGCGCTGCCCTACCAGCCCGGCGGACAGCTGGACCGGCTGGAGTTCGGCGTGAGCGGCCGGATCCTCGCCTGGTTCACCATGGCCAACCAGGGCGCCCCCGCGACCCGGGCGGCGCACTTCTCGATCCACCCCAACGCCTACCGCGACACCACACCCTGGCAGTACACGGTCGACGCGGGCGCCACCGCGACCGACTCCTTCAACATCGGCGCCGGGTACGGCGACGGCAGGTACGACCTGACCATGCTCGGCCCCAACCGCTTCCTGCGCCGGTTCCAGGGCGACGCGACCAAGGCCGGCAAGTCGGCCGAGGTGAGCGCGCGTTACGCCGTGGAGTCAGGCACGGGCCGCGAGGCCCTCTGGCTGCGGATGACCAACTCGGCCGCCGCCGCGGTCACCTTCACGATCACCGCGAACCACTACCGCGACGACGGGCCGTGGACCTACCGGGTCGCGGCGGGCGGGTCGACGGAGGACTTCTTCAACGTGGTCGCCCACCAGAACGGCTGGTACGACCTCACGGTCACCGTCGACTCCGACACCACCTGGTCGCGCCGGTTCACCGGTCACCTGGAGACGGGCGCCCCCAGCGTCAGCGGCTGACGCCCGCGTACAGGTCCGGGCGCGGGGCGAGCTCGACGGTCACCCGGCCGCCGCTCTCCAGCGCCCGGACCCCGGCCTCGGCGACGACGGAGGAGGCGTAACCGTCCCAGACACTCGCCCCGGTGACCCGGCCCCGCCGGGTCGCGTCGACCCAGGCCTGCACCTCACGGTCGTAGGCGTCCGCGAACCGCACGAGGTAGTCGTCCGGCACCTCCCGGCTCGCGGCGCCCGCCGCCGTCACGGCCATGGCGTGCTCCTCGCCGATCCGGGCGCTGCCCTGCTCGCAGACCGCCTCGCAGCGCACCTGGTAGCCGAAGCCGCAGTTGACGAAGACCTCCACGTCGACCAGCGCGCCCCCGGCGGTCTCGAAGAGCACGAACTGCGGGTCGAGCAGACCCTCGGGGGCGCCCGAGGCGGGCCGGGGCCGGAACACGCTCACCGCGGTCAGCTCCTGGTCCAGCAGCCAGCGGGCCGCGTCGATCTCGTGCGACACGGAACTGTCGATCAGCATGGCGCTGGTGAAGCCGGGCGGCGAGGAGACGTTGCGATGGGTGCAGTGCAGCATCAGCGGCCGCCCCAACCGCCCGCTGTCCAGCAGGGACTTCAGCCGCCGGTACTCGGTGTCGTAGCGGCGCATGAACCCGACCTGGGCGAGCCGGCGACCCAGTCGCGCCTCCGCCTCGACCACTCGCAGCGCTCCCGCGGAGCCCGGCACCATCGGCTTCTCGCACAGCACCGGCAGATCGCGCGCGAAGGCCGCCAGCAGGGCCTCCTCGTGGGCCGGACCCGGCGACGCGATCAGTACGGCGTCGACGCCCGGCGCCGCCAGGGCGGCCTCCACCTCGGTGTGGACCACCACGCCGTCCAGTCCGGCGACCGCTTCCTTGGCCCGTCCCGCGTCGGGATCGGCGACGGCCGCCACCCGCGCGCCGCTCACCACGTGAGCGAGACGTCGTATGTGGTCGGCACCCATGTGGCCGGCCCCCAGAACAGCTACCCCCAGCAGGTCAGACACGACTCCCTGGCTCCTTTCCGGGGCCCGCGTCGGGCAGCGGTGCTGCCCGGGCGGGTCCTCGGCGACCAGCGTTTCATGGTCGTCAAGGGGACGGGGGAGCGCGGACGCGTGCCGGTCCGCGTGGGCGTGACCTGGGGGAACCCGGGGGAACGGGACCGCGGGGGAGCCGCGTCAGTAGCGCAGCACGCCCGCGATGCCCTGGGCGTCGCCCAGCGTGCCGTCCGGGACGAAGCGGACGTCCGCTCCCGTCTCCAGGCACTGTTCGACGATCTCGTCCACGATGTCCTCGCGGGCGTCCAGGTCTCCGCTCAGGGCGGGGATCAGATGGTCGCCGTCGTCACGGACCGTGATCCGGTAGTTCTCCTCGACGGCGAGCAGCCGGATCCGCGCCTCCATGGCGTTGCGCCAGATCTCGTCCACGCCTGCCGCGAACTCCTTGCGGCCGAGGGCGGATTCGAGCTCCCGGCGGACGGACTCCACGTTTCTGCGGGCCTCGGCGGCCAGCACGGGCCGTACGGCCTGCCACACCGCGTCGGGGGAGCCGTTCGCGAGTCCGCCGTGCGGGATGTGCACCGCGTTCCTGCTCGTGGCCCCGCCCACCTCGGACAGCGTGGACAGCGCCGCCGGTTCGCCGGTGACGTACAGGGCCCGCGGGCTGCCCCGCAGGACCCGGCTCATCGCGATGTCGGCCTCGCGCAGGAAGTGGCGGATTCCCTCGTCGCGGAAGGTGCTGGGCTGGTCGCCGATGCGCTCCTGGCGCTCCGCGTCGAAGTTCTCGGGCCCGCGGGTCATCGGGAAATCCCCGAGGTGCTCCTCGACCACCCGGTCGTCGCCGCCGTTCCAGAGCGTGATGCGGTCGGCGGAGACCGACAGCACCCAGAACGGGCGTTCGGCCGCCTGTGCGGAGACCAGGTTGCGGGTCAGGAAGGTGTCGGAGAGTACGACCCGTTCCGGTACGGGGCGGGCCAGTGACCACACCTGGTGCTCTCCCGGGGCGGCGAAGATCACCAGACCGTCCTCGGCGTGCGCGAGGTCCACCTCGGCCAGCGCGCGGTCCAACTGGTCGACGACCTCGGTGCGTCCCGCCCGGGTGACCGCGGGATCGGACTCCAGCTGTCGCTTGGCCTCGGCCACCGCGTTGCGCAGCCGGACCGGATCCTGCGCGTTGTCGGGCTCGCGGCGATGCGTCGGGGTCAGCACGGACACCGCCGGGTAGGGGCGCGGTCGCCGTAGTTCGGCGAGGGTCGTTGGACTGAGTGCGTGCTCCATACCAGAACGATAGGACTGATTCTTCCATCAGGCATTTGGGGCAGTTCATCCGGCTGTTTCCAGTATTTCACCATTAGTGTCACTCGCGTGGCTGTCGCGAAACTGAGCCTGCCGACCCTCACCACCATGGTTGTCGGATCCATGGTCGGGGCGGGCGTCTTCTCCCTCCCGAGCCGGTTCGCCGCGCACACGGGGGTGGCCGGCGCGCTGATCGCGTGGGCGGTCGCCGGTACCGGCATGCTGATGCTGGCGTTCGTCTTCCAGACGCTCGCGGTGCGCCGCCCGGACCTCGACGCCGGTGTGTACGCGTACGCCAAGGCGGGCTTCGGCGAGTATCTGGGCTTCTTCTCGGCGTTCGGCTACTGGGCCAGCGCCTGCGTCGGCAACGTGACGTACTGGGTGCTGATCATGTCGACGGTCGGTGCCGTCGTCCCCGCCCTCGGCGACGGCGACACGGTGCTCGCCGTGGTGCTGTCCTCGGTGGGCCTGTGGCTGTTCTTCCTGCTGATCAGCCGAGGGGTGAAGGAGGCGGCGGCGGTCAACCGGATCGTCACCGTCGCCAAGGTCGTGCCGATCATCTTCTTCGTCCTGCTCGCGCTCTTCTACCTCGACCCCCAGGTCTTCGCCGACAACTTCGCCGGCGCCGACTACGCCGGATCGCTCTTCCGGCAGGTCGAGAGCACCATGCTGGTCACGGTCTTCGTGTTCCTCGGGGTCGAGGGCGCCAGTGTCTACTCCCGGCACGCCCGCCGCCGCGAGGACGTCGGCCGTGCCACCGTCCTCGGCTTCCTCAGCGTCTTCGCGATCTTCGCGTCGGTGACGATCGTGTCGTACGGCCTGCTGCCGATGGGGGAGATCGCGCAGCTCCGTCAGCCTTCCATGGCGGGCGTCCTGGAGTACGCCGTGGGCACCTGGGGCCAGGTCTTCGTCAGCGTCGGGCTGATCGTGTCCGTCCTCGGCGCCTATCTCGCCTGGACCCTGATGGCCGCCGAGGTGCTGTTCGTGGCGGCCAAGGACGACGACATGCCGCGCTTCCTGAGCCGCTCCACCGAGAGCGACGTGCCGGTGCCCGCGCTGGTGATGTCCACCCTGCTCAGCCAGGTCTTCCTGATCGTCACCCTGTTCTCGGACGACGCGTTCGACTTCGCGCTCGACCTCACCAGCGCGCTGACGCTGATCCCGTTCCTGCTGGCCGCCGCCTTCGCGGTACGGGTCGCGCTCGCCGAGCGGCGGGACCGGGCACGTGTCGCGGCGACGGGCGGACTCGGCGCTCCCGGCGGGACCGGGCCGCCGACCGGACCCGGCGGTCGTGCCGAAGGCCCCCGGCCGGGCGACGCCGGCCGGGGGCCGGCGGGCGGGGCGGGTGTCGCGGCGGTGGGCGGCGCGAGCGGTCGCGGTCACGCGCAGCTGCTCGTCGCCGTGCTGGCCACCGTCTACACCGCGTTCCTCCTGTACGCGGCCGGTCTCACGTTCCTGCTGCTCTCGTTCATCGTCTACGCCCCCGCCACCGCCCTGTTCGTGATGGCCCGCAGGGAGCAGGGCCGGCGGGTGTTCTCGGGCCGCGAACTCGTCGTGCTCGCCGTGTCGGTGGTCGGCGCGGTCGTCGGGATCGTCGCCCTGGCCCTCGGCTGGATCAGCCTCTGACCCCGGAAGGTGCACCATGACCGGTCACGACACCCGCCCCGCGTACGGCGTCCACTCCGAGGTCGGCAAGCTGCGCAAGGTGCTCGTCTGCGCCCCCGGACTCGCCCATCGCAGGCTCACCCCCACCAACTCCGGCGATCTGCTCTTCGACGACGTGATGTGGGTGGAGAACGCCCAGCGCGACCACGCGGACTTCGTCAACAAGCTGACCGAACGCGGTGTCGAGGTGGTGGAGCTGCACGACCTGCTCGCGCAGACCATGGCGATCCCCGAGGCCCGCGACTGGCTTCTCGACCGGAAGATCACCGCGAACGAGGTCGGGCTGGGTCTCATCGACGGCACCCGCGCCTACCTGGAGACCCTCAGCCCGTCCCGGCTCGCCACCTTTCTGATCGGCGGCCTGGCCACCACCGACCTGCCGGAGGAGTACCGCACCGGCTACCTCGCCCTCGCGCGGGAGTCGACCGGGACGCGCGAGTACCTGATGCCACCGCTGCCCAACACCCTCTACACCCGGGACACCACGTGCTGGCTGTACGGCGGTCTCACGCTCAACCCGCTGTACTGGCCGGCTCGGCACGGCGAGACCCTGCTGATGAAGGCGATCTACCAGTTCCATCCCGAGTACGTGGGGTCCACCGTCTGGTGGGGCGACCCCGAACGCGACTGGGGACAGGCGACGTTCGAGGGCGGCGACATCATGCCGGTCGGCAACGGCGTCGTGCTGATGGGGATGAGCGAACGCACCTCACGCCAGGCGGTGTCCCAGGTCGCCACGGCCCTGTTCGAGCAGGGCGCCGCCGAGCGGGTGGTGGTCGCCGGGCTGCCGAGGCTGCGCGCCGCGATGCACCTCGACACCGTGTTCACCTTCGCCGACCGTGATCTGGTGACGCTGTACCCGGCCATCATGGAGGCCGTGCACACCTTCTCCCTGCGGCCGTCGGACAAGGCGGCGGCCGGTATCGAGATCACCGACGAGGGCGCGACGGCGTTCGTCGACGTGGTCGCCGAGGCGCTCGGCCTGCCGGAGCTGCGGGTCGTGGAGACCGGCGGCGACGTCTACGCCTCCGAGCGGCAGCAGTGGGACAGCGGCAACAACGCGGTCGCCCTGGAACCGGGGGTGGTGTTCACGTACGACCGCAACACCCAGACCAACACGCTGCTGCGCAAGGCTGGTATCGAGGTCGTCACCATCGTCGGTGCCGAACTGGGGCGCGGCCGGGGCGGCGGGCACTGCATGACGTGCCCGATCGTGCGGGACCCGGTGGACTTCTGACGCCGTACGCCGTGACGTGCGGACATTGCGCTTGGAGAGCGCAGCGGTCCGGATGCTGCCCGACCGGTCGGTATCCGTTTAATGTGCAATCAGTCCTGGTCATCGGCCCCTTGTCGGACATCCAGGGTTTACGTGAGTCCGTCCTGTGGGCCGAACGGACTTGCTATGGTCTACCCGTTGGTAGCACGCCGAGCGGGGGACGCCGGGAGTGGGCGGCCGTGATGCCGCGACTTCCCGGGCAGGTCTTCGGTGCGCGCGACCCGGCAAGGGGGCCGGTTCGTCGGGGGATTCCGCGCATCAGCGGGACCTGAATTTCGAACTCCAGTTCCCTTTCTCTTAGATTCGGACAGGTGAAACTCGTCATATGGCTTCCCTGGTTGATGTCCTGACCACGCACGCCTCGCAACAGCCGGACCGCATCGCCTACCGCTATCTCGTCACCGGTGACTGTGACGGAGCATTACAGGAGATCACCTACGCCCGGCTCGCCCGTCGCTCCCGGGCCGTCGCCGCCTGGCTCCAGGACCGCGGCCTGGCCGGGTCCCGCGCCCTGCTGCTCTACCCGTCCGGCCTGGAGTTCATCTCCGGATACCTGGGCTGCCTCTCGGCCCGAGTCGTCGCCGTCCCGGGCGTGCCCCCGCAGGGCCGGGCCCACAACCACCGGGCCCTGACCCGGATGCGACGGCTGATCGCCGACGCGGAACCCGCGGTCGTCCTGGGCGGGCGCGAAGTCGTCGCCGCACTGGACGAGATGGCGCGTGACCTGCCCGAACTGAGCGACCTCCCAAGGGTTGTCACCGAGGACATACCCGACGACGCGGCGGACGGCTGGCGCGCCCCCGACCTCACCGCCGACTCGGTCGCCTTCCTCCAGTACACCTCCGGTTCCACCTCCGCCCCCAAGGGCGTGGTCGTGACCCACGGGAACCTGCTCGACAACGAACGGGTCATCACCGAACGGATGGGCCACACCCCCGACACCATCGAGGAGTACGGCGGCGAACTCGTCCTGAGCTGGCTGCCCATGTACCACGACATGGGTCTGATCGGGCCGGTCCTGAACACCGTCCACCTCGGCCTGACCACCACGCTCTTCTCACCGCTGCACTTCCTCCAGCGGCCCGAGCGCTGGCTGACCGCGATCAGCCGGTTCCGCCCGCACACCAGCGGCGGCCCCAACTTCGCCTACGAGCTGTGCCTCAAGCACGCCACCCCCGAACTCGTCGACAGCCTCGACCTCAGTTCCTGGAAGGTCGCCTTCAACGGCGCCGAACCGGTCCGCGCCGCCACTCTGCGCCGCTTCACCGGCACGTTCGCCCCCGCGGGCTTCCGCCGCGAGGCCTTCTACCCGTGCTACGGCCTGGCCGAGGCCACCGTGATGGTCACCGGCGGCTCGGTGGACACCTCGCCGGTCCTGCTGGAGCCGGCCGACGCGGCAGCGCACACCGGTGCGGCGGACGCGGCCGCGATCGGCTGCGGACGGCCAGGGCCCGGCGTCACCCTCGTCGTCGCCGACCCCGAGCAGGGCGTCGAACTCCCCGAGGGCGAGGTCGGCGAGATCTGGGTGAGCGGCGCGAGCGTCGCCAAGGGCTACTGGCGCAACGCCCTCGCCACCCGGCAGACCTTCCGCGCCACAATGGCCGGCCACGAGGGACGCTTCCTGCGCACCGGCGACCTCGGATTCCTGCGCTCCGGCGAGCTGTTCGTCACCGGCCGGCTGAAGGACCTCATGGTCGTCGACGGGCGCAACCACTACCCGCAGGACCTGGAACTCGCCGCCGAGATGTGCCACCCGGCGCTGCGGCCCGGCTGCACCGCCGCGTTCTCCGTCGACGCCGGGGTGGAGGGCGAACTGCCGGTCCTGGTCGCCGAGGTGGCCCCCGAGGCCGCCGACGAGGCCGAGAAGATCACCGATCTGGTGCGGGCCGCGATCGGTGACGCCCACGGGCTGGCCGTGCACGATGTCGTCCTCGTCCACCCCGGCACCATCCCCAAGACCTCCAGCGGCAAGATCCAGCGCCGCGCCTGCCGGGCCGCGTACCGCGACGGCACCCTCTCGACGGTGGGCGCGCCCGCCACGGGATGACGCCGGGCCCGGGCACGTCCGTCGCCGCGGGCGGGTGCGAGACCGACGACGGGGGACCTCGTCGCCGCCTACGGTCCGCCGCCTACGGTCCGCCGCCTGCGGTCCGACGCCGACGGTACGACGACGGTCGTGGGTGCGGCCGGCGGTGCCGTCGGTTCGACACCGGCGGCGGGTGCTGCGTCGGTCCCGACGGCAACTCGCCCGCGGCGGGCGGGCCGGAGGATGCCTGCGGGTGTACGTCCGTCACGGGCGCGCCCGTTCGCGCCGACGGTCCGGCTCCCGCGTCCCGGCCGGGCCCGGCACCTGGCGCGGGCCCGGGGCACGGTGCCGTCCACGCCCTCGCCGCTGCCCGTTCGACCCCGCCCCGCCGCGCCTCGTCCCGCCTCGTCCCGTCCCGCCTCGTCCCGTCCCGCCTCGCGCGGCCCGTGGCCGCCCGCAGCCGTCGTACGGCCGTGCCCGGTACGTACGGCATTCCGCCTGAACCCCAGCTTCCGAGGACACCTTTTCCCGATGCCTGCGAACGAGTCCCCGAACCGGACACCCGAGCCGTCCCCGACGACCGCCGAGGGCGTGCGGGCCTGGCTGGCGACGGCCGTCGCCGAGGCGGCCGGACTCGACCCGCTGACCGTCGACCCGCACCGGCCCATCGCCGAGTACGGCCTCGGATCACGTCAGTTGGTCGCCCTGACCGTCGAGCTCGCGGAGCATGTCGGCCGTCCGCTGGAGCCGTCCTTCCTGTTCAGCCACCCCACCGTCGCCGCCCTGGCCGACGCGCTGTTCGCCGGCCCTGGGCCCGGGGGAGACCGGCCGGAGGAAGCGGCGTCCGCGCGGCGGCCCGCACCGGCCCATGACGACATCGCCGTCATCTCCATGGCCTGTCACTTCCCCGGCCACGCCGACGACCCCGAGGCCCTGTGGCGGGTGCTGACCTCGGGCGAGGACGCCATCTCCGAAGTCCCCGCGGGCCGTTGGGACACCCGCCAACTCCTCGACCCCGACCCGGAGGCCGTCGGCCGGGCCTACACCCTGCGCGGCGGGTTCCTGGACTCCATCGACCGCTTCGACGCGTCCTTCTTCGGCATCTCCCCGCGCGAGGCCGCGGCCATGGACCCCCAGCAGCGGCTGCTCCTGACGACCGGCTGGGAGGCGATCGAGCGCGCGGGCATCCTCCCCGACAGCCTGAACGGCAGCAACACCGGCGTCTACGTCGGCCTCTACGACAGCGGCTACCTGTCAGCGGCGTCCCTCGGACAGCTCGACGGGCACGTGGGCACCGGTTCGGCGTCCAGCGTCGCCTCCGGGCGCCTGGCCTACACCCTCGGCCTCCAGGGTCCCGCCGTCACCGTCGACACCGCCTGCTCCTCCTCCCTCGTCGCCCTGCACCTGGCG
The DNA here is from genome assembly GCF_009377175.1 of Streptomyces adustus. Lineage (GTDB taxonomy): Bacteria > Actinomycetota > Actinomycetes > Streptomycetales > Streptomycetaceae > Streptomyces > Streptomyces adustus. The sequence goes on along the minus strand of NZ_VJZD01000120.1, from coordinate 11,480 downwards.
GCCCGGGCCCTGGCAGGCCGGGAGTGCGACCTGGCGCTCGCGGGCGGCGCGAGCCTGCTGGTGACCCCGCGTGGACACGTCGAGTTCAGCAGGCTGCGGGGGCTGTCGCCGTCCGGGCGGTGCCGGCCCTTCTCGGCCGACGCGGACGGGGTGGTGTGGGCCGAGGGCTGCGGCCTGGTGCTGCTCAAGCGGCTCGCGGACGCACGCCGGGACGGCGACCGGGTGCTCGCCGTCGTCCGGGGCTCCGCGATCAACCAGGACGGGCGCAGTCAGGGGCTCAGCGCCCCGAGCGGCCTCGCCCAGGAACGGGTGCTGCGCGCCGCCCTGCACACCGCCGGGCTGCGCCCCGAGGACATCGACCACGTCGAGGCCCACGGCACCGGAACGCTGCTCGGCGACCCCGTCGAGGGCAACGCGCTGGCCGCGGTCTTCGGACCGGACCGTCCGGCCGACCGGCCGCTCGGCGTCGGCTCCCTGAAGTCCGTCATCGGCCACACCCAGGCCGCGGCCGGTATCGCCGGGGTCATCAAGACCGTACTGGCGCTCGGCCATCAGCGGATCCCGGGGTCCCCGCACACCGGGACCCCGACCGAGCACGTCGACTGGGCGCGTGGCGGCCTGCGCCTGCACGACGGCGTCGAGGAGTGGCCGCACCGCGCGGACCGGATACGCCGGGCCGGCGTCAGCGCGTTCGGGATCAGCGGGACGAACGCGCACGTGGTCCTGGAGGAGGCGCCCCGGACAGCGCCCACGGAGGCGCCGACGGAGGCGCCCGACGCGGTGCTGACGGATGTGTCCGACGCGGTGCTGACGGATGTGTCCGACGCGGTGTCGGGGGATGTGTCCGACGCGGTGTCCACGGACCTTCTCTTCCCCCTCTCCGCCCGCACCCTCCCCGCGCTGCGGGGCCAGGCCGCCCGTCTCGTCGAAATGCTGGACGCCCGACCGGAGTTGCCGCTGCCGAGGGTGAGCGCCACGCTCGCCCGTCACCGCACCCACTTCGAGCAGCGTGCCGTCGTCCGCGCCGGTGACCGCGACGCGCTGCGGACCGCGCTGCGCGCCCTGGCCGCCGAGGACGACCGTGGCGACCACGGCGCCGAGGGCGGCCCGACCGTCGGGCCCCGACAGAGCCGGCCCGCCGGCAAGCTGGCCTTCGTCTTCCCCGGGCAGGGCGCCCAGTGGACCGGCATGGCACGGGACCTGCTGGCCCGCGATCCGGTGTTCGCGGACGAGCTCGACCGCTGCGACGGCGCCCTGCGCCCGTTCACCGGGTGGTCCGTCGCGGCCGTCCTGCGCGGCGACGCGGGCGCCCCCGGCCTGGACCGCGTCGACGTCGTACAGCCCGCGCTCTTCGCCGTGATGGTGTCGCTGGCCGCGGTGTGGCGGGCCCGCGGCATCCGCCCGGACGCCGTGATCGGGCACAGCCAGGGCGAGGTCGCCGCGGCCTGCGTCGCCGGGGCGCTCAGCCTCAACGACGCGGCAGCCGTGGTCGCGCTGCGCAGCCAAGCCCTGACCGGGCTGTCCGGCTCCGGGACCATGGCCGTCGTGGGCCTCCCGCACACCGAACTGGAGGACCGTCTCGCCGGACTCGACGGCCGTGTCTCGGTGGCCGCCGTCAACAGCGGTCGTTCCACGGTGGTCTCCGGTGCCGTCGAGGCCGTGGAGGCGCTGCTGGCCGACCTCGACCGGGAGCAGGTCTTCGTCCGCCGCCTCGACGTCGACTACGCGTCCCACAGCGACCGGGTCGAACCGGTCCGCGCGAGCGTCCTGGAAGAACTCGACGGAGTCGTCACCACCCCGACCCCCGTCACCTGGTACTCCACGGTCACCGGCGAACCGGTCGCCGAGGAACTCCAGGCCGACTACTGGTACACCAACCTGCGCGCGCCCGTCCGCTTCGGACCCACCGTGGCGCGCATGATGGCCGACGGATACCGCTGCTTCGTCGAACTCGGCCCGCACCCGTCCCTGTTGACCGCACTGCGCACGGTCGGCGACGAAGTGGGCGAGGACCTGGTCGCCGTCGGCTCGCTGCGCCGGGACGAGGACGGACCGGCCTGCCTGGACCTGGCGACGGCCGAACTCCACGTCCACGGACGGCCGGTCGACTGGCGACGGCTGGCGCCCGGCACCGCGCCCGCCGAACTGCCCACCTACGCCTGGGACCCGCAGCGGTACTGGACCGAGCCCGAGTCCACCGGCGGCGGCTCCGGCCTCCTGGACCGGGCCGCGCACCCGTTGCTCGGCATCCAGCTCCAGTCGGCCGACCAGACCCGCTGGACGTTCCGCAACGAGTGGTCCCCGGCCACCGCGGACTGGCTGCCCGACCACGCGGTGTTCGGCCGGACCGTGGTGTCCGGCACGACCCTGCTGGAGCTGTGCCGCGCGGCGCTCCACACGGCCCGTCCCGACCACCCGGCCGACCTCGCCGACCTGCTCGTCGTCAGCCCGCTCACCCTGCCGTCCGCCGGTACCGTCGAGGTGTCCGTCGAGGTCGGCACGGAGGGACCGGTGCCGGAGGTCACCGTCCACAGCCGTACCCGCGGCGGGGACGCCACCGGCTGGACCCTGCATGCGACCGCTACCGCGATGGCGACCGTGGCTGATGCCCTGACCGGTGCGGCGGACGGGCGGCCGCCCGTATGGCCGGAGGCCGCCGCACCCGCCTGGAGTCCGGACGCCTACGACCGGCTGGCCGGGCTGGGTCTGGGCTACGGTCCCGCCTTCCGGGGCGTGCGGGAGGCCGTCCCGACCGGCGACGGCGAGCTGCTGGCCCGGCTGTCGCTGCCCGCCGTGGCCCGGGACGTGAGCGACCCCTACCCCGTCCACCCCGCGCTGCTCGACGCGGCGCTGCACGTGGCCGCCGCGCTCGACCCGGCCGACGGCCGGGTACTGCTGCCGGTCTCGGTGGGCCGCTGTGTGCTGCCGCCAGGCGACGGCGCGACCGAACTCACCGCCCTGGTACGACGGACCGGCGGCTCGGCGGCCGACCGCACGCTGGAGGTGACCCTGTGGGACGCCGACGGCTTCCCGGCCGGACGGCTGGAGAACGTACGACTGCGGGCGGTGGCGCCGGCCGACCTGGACCCGGTGTCCGAGCACGCCCGTCATCTGTACGAGGTGACATGGACACAGGTGGACGCGACGCCTGAACCGGGGACGGCCGGACCGGGGACGGCCGGACCGGGAACGGCCGGACCCGGGACCGAGGTGCCCGGGACGGCAGTGCCCACGGCGCACTCGGACGCCGGTGCCTGGACCGTCCACGGCGAGCCGTCGGACCCCGCGGTCGAGGCGCTGGCGCACGGCCTCGCCGCGGCGGGCGTCGCGACGGGCGGTCCGGACGCCGACATCGTCGTACGGATCTGGCCGCGCCCGGCGCGCGAGGCGGAACCAGCGGTCACGGCACAGGAGTTGGCCGCCACCGCGCTCACCGAACTGCGCGCCCTGACCGCGCTCGCCCCCGGCGAGGCACCCGCCCGGACGGTATGGGTCACGCGCGGCGCGGTCGCGGCCGCCGAGGGCGACGCCGTGGCCGGGCTCGCCCAGTCCGTGCTGTGGGGCCTGGCCCGCAGCGCCCGCGCCGAGCACCCCGCCCTCGGGCTGACCCTGCTCGACCTCGACGACACCTCCGCCGGGATCTCCGCCGAGCGGCTGAGCACCGCCCTCGCACTGCCCGATGAACCCGAACTCGCCCTGCGCGAAGGGGCACTGCTCGCCCCACGGCTGGTGCGGGCCCGGGCGACGGAGTCGACCGGCGGCCTGCCCGCCGACGGCACCGTGCTCGTCACCGGCGGACTGGGAGCCGTCGGCCGCCACCTCGCCCGAATGCTCGCCGAACAGGGCGTCCCGCGACTGCTGTTGACCTCACGTCGAGGACCGGCCGATCCGCGCGCCGCGGACGTCACGGCCGAACTCGTCGCGCTCGGCGCCGAGGTCGAGGTGGCGGCCTGCGACGTCGCCGACGCGGACGCCCTCGCCCGCGTACTCGACAGGGTCGGCGAGGAGCTGCCGCTGCGCGGGGTCGTGCACTGCGCGGGCGTCCTCGACGACGGCGTCGTCGCCGAGCTGACCCCCGAACGTCTCGCCCGGGTCCTGCGCCCCAAGGCCGACGGCGCCGCACACCTGCACCGGCTGACCGCCGGCCTGCCGCTCACGATGTTCCTGCTGGTCTCCTCGGCCGCCGGAGTGGTCGGCAACGCCGGGCAGGGCAACTACGCGGCGGCCAACGTCTTCCTGGACCAACTCGCCCACCACCGGCGGGCGCTGGGCCTGCCAGGCACCTCCGTGTCCTTCGGCGCCTGGTCCGGCGAGGGGCTGGCCGCCGAACACGCCGACCTGGCACGGATGGCCCGGGCCGGCCACCGCGCCCTCACTCCCGAACAGGGACTCGGACTCACCGTGCTCGCCCTGCGGCGCGGCACCCCGCACCTCGTCGCCTCGGCGCTGGACCTCCCCCGGCTGCGCACGGGCTCGGCGGCCGACGGGGCGCTGTGGCGGTCCCTGCTGCCCGTGCCCGGCACCGCCGGGCGGTCCACGGGCCTGGCGGCGCGACTGGCCCGGTTGCCCGAGAGCGAACGGGCGGGCCGCGTCCTCGCCCTGGTCCGGGAGGAGGCCTCACGCGCCCTCGGGCTGCGCTCGGCCGAATCCGTCCGCCCCGACCGGCCGCTGCGCGAGCTCGGCATGGACTCGGTGACCGCCGTGGAGCTGCGCAACCGCATCGCCGGCCGTCTCGACGTCAGACTCCCCGCCACCCTGCTCTTCGACCACCCCACCCCGGACCGTCTCACCGCGTACCTGCTCGCCGGGCCGCTCGCGACGGAGGCCGGCGGGTCGCGCCGCACCGGGCCGGGCCGGGCGGCCACCACGGCCCCGGCCGGTGCCACGACGGCTCCGGGTGCCGACGAGCCGATCGCGGTGGTGGCCATGGCCTGCCGGCTGCCCGGCGGCGTCGGCGACCCGGAGGACCTCTGGCGGCTCGTCGCGGCCGGACGCGACGCCGTCGGCCCGTTCCCGGCCGGCCGGTGGGACGTGGAGTCGCTGTACGACCCCGACCCGGACGCGGCGGGCAAGACCTACGCCCGCGAGGGCGGCTTCCTCGACGACATCGGCTCCTTCGACGCCGGGTTCTTCGGCATCACCCCGAAGGAGGCCGCCGCCATGGACCCGCAGCAGCGCCTGCTGCTGGAGACCGCATGGGAGGCCCTGGAGCGGGCCGGGATCGTGCCCGACGAGCTGGCGGGCAGCACCACCGGCGTGTACGTCGGCATGTTCGGCAGCGACTACCTGTCCGGCTCCCGGCTCGACCAGCTCGACGGGTACGTCGGCACCGGGTCGGCGCTGAGCGTGGCCTCGGGCCGGCTCGCCTACGCGCTCGGACTGCACGGCCCCGCGCTGACCGTGGACACCGCCTGCTCGTCCTCCCTGGTGGCCACCCATCTGGCGGCCCAGGCGCTGCGCTCCGGCGAGTGCGACCTCGCCCTCGCGGGCGGGGTGACACTGATGGTCACACCGCAGACCTTCGTCGAGTTCAGCCGGCTGCGCGGCCTGTCCACCACCGGCCGCTGCCGCTCCTTCTCCGACGACGCCGACGGCGCGATCTGGGCCGAGGGCGCCGGTCTGCTCGTACTGAAGCGACTGACCGACGCCCGCCGGGACGGCGACGAGGTGCTCGCGGTGCTGCGCGGCACGGCCGTGAACCAGGACGGCCGCAGCCAGGGACTGTCCGCGCCGAACGGCCCCGCCCAGGAACGCGTGATCCGGCGGGCCCTGGAACTGTCCGGACTCGAACCCGCCGACATCGACCACGTGGAGGCGCACGGGACCGGCACCACGCTGGGCGACCCGATCGAGGCGAACGCCCTCGCGGAGGTCTTCGGCGGCTCGCGGCCCGCGGACCGCCCGCTGTACCTGGGCTCGCTGAAGTCCAACATCGGCCACACACAGGCGGCTTCCGGCGTCGCCGCCCTCATCAAGGTCGTCCAGTCGCTGCGCCACGGCCGACTGCCCGCCACACTTCACGCGGACACCCCCAGCCGCCATGTCGACTGGTCGGCCGGTGGACTCGAGCTGCTGCGGCGGCCCGTGGACTGGCCCGCCACGACCGGGCGGCCGCGGCGCGCCGGGGTCAGCGCCTTCGGGATCAGCGGCACCAACGCGCACGTCGTCGTCGAAGAGGCCCCGCCCGCCGAGTCCCCCTCCGGGGCCGAGCCCTCGTCCGGGTCGCTGCCTCCGGCCGGGTCCGAGCTCCCCGCCGGGTCCGTTCCCTTGTCCCGGGCCGAACCCGCCCCGGGCAAGCGGCTGTTCGTGCTGTCCGCGCGGAGCGAGAGCGCGCTGCGCGGGCAGGCGGCACGGCTGGCCCGGCACCTCACCGACGACACCCGCCTCCCGGACGTCGCCCACACCCTCGCCCGGCACCGCGGCCACTTCGAGCGGCGCGCCGCGATCGTGGCGGGCGACCGGGACGAACTGCGCGCCCACCTCGATGCGCTGGCCGCCGGCCGGGCGCCGCTCGCCGGGCCCCGCGAGGACCCGACCGGCAAGGTCGCCTTCGTCTTCGCCGGACACGGCGGCCAGTGGCCCGGCATGGCCGTGGACCTGCTGGCCGAGTCGGAGGCCTTCCGCGCCGAACTGACCCGGATCGACCGGGCGGTGCACCGCCGGGAGGGCTGGTCGGTGCTCAACGTGCTGCGGGCACCGGAGGAGTTCTCCCCGCTCGATCGCACCGAGTACCTGCAACCGGTGCTCTTCGCGGTCAACTCCGCGCTCGCCGCCGCCTGGCGGGCCCTCGGGATCGTCCCCGACGCCGTGCTCGGCCACAGCCTCGGCGAGATCGCCGCCGCCTACACCGCGGGCGCCCTCACCCTGGACGACGCAGTGACCGTCGTGACCGGACGCGCCCGCACGGTCGTCCCGCTGGCCGGACGCGGCGGCATGCTCGCCGTGGACCTGCCGCCCGCCGAGACCGAGGACCTGCTCGCGCCGTACCCGGACCGGCTGTTCGTGGCCGCGGTCAACAGCGCCCGCTCCACCGCCGTTTCGGGGGAGACCGACGCGCTGGCCGACCTGCGTCGACGGCTGGACGAACGAGGGATCGCCGCGCGGCCGCTGTCGACGCCGTTCGCCTCGCACACCCCCCTGATGGACCCGCTGCGCGACGAGCTCCTCGACCGTCTCTCCGAGGTTCGCGGCACGAGCGCCCGCACACCCCTGTACTCGACGGTGCTGGCCGAACCCGTACCGGGCGAGCGGCTCGGCCCCGCGTACTGGTACGCGAACCTCGCGCGTCCCGTGCGCTTCGCGGACACCGTCCGGCGCCTGCTGGACGACGGCTACCGCTACTTCGTCGAACTGAGCCCGCACCCCTCGCTGCTGCCCGCCGTCGAGGCGGTCGCCGCCGAAGCGGGGATCGACGCGGTGGGCGTCGCCTCGCTCCGCCGCCAGCAGGACGGACACGCCGTACTGCTGCGCAGGACAGGTGAGTTGTACACCGCCGGACACGCGCCCGACTGGTCCGCGCTGTTCCCGGACGGCGCCGGCCGCCGGACCGACCTGCCCACGTACGCCTTCGCCCGCGAACGCCACTGGCTCGCCCCCGCGCCCGCCACCACCGGCGGCGGCTCGCCCCTGCTCGGCACCCATGTCGAAGTCGGCGACGAACCCGACCGGCACCTCTTCCAGACCGAACTCGACCTGGACGACAGTCGCTTCGCCTACCTGAGCGACCATCAGGTCGGAGGCGAGGTCTGGCTGCCCGGCGCCGCCCTGCTCGGCATGGCCCTGGAGGCCGCGGCCGGCCTCCAGGACGGCGACGGCGCCGAGGTGACGCTGGCCGACGTCACGTTCGTGCAGCCGCTGCGCCTCGACCCCGACCGACCGGTACGGCTGCAACTGCGGGTGCTGCCAGCCGAGAACGGTCTCAGGGAGTTCACCGTCCGCTCCGCGCCCGCGGGGGAGCGGCGGGCGCGATGGCAGCGGCACGTCGACGGCCGGATCGCCGTCGACGCCTCACCGGCCACGTCGGCGGCCGCGGCCACGGCGGGGACACCCCTCGCCGAGCTGCGCGAACGCTGCACGGAGCAGGTCGACACGGCCGCGCTCTACGCCCGCCTCGCCACCCTCGGCATCGACTACGGCCCGGCCTTCCGGGGCCTGGAGACCGGGCACCGCACCGCCACCGCCGGGCTCGGCCGGCTCGCCGCCCGCCCGGCCGCCGGGCACCTGCTGCACCCGGCCGTCCTCGACGCCGCCTTCCACACGGCCGCCCTGCCCGGCGACGCCCCGCAGGGCCGGGCGTTCGTGCCCGCCGGTCTCGGACGCCTGCGCCACACCGGAGTGCGCACCGCGCCGGTCTGGGTGAGCTGCGAACTGCGCGCCCACGTCGGCGACACGGCCGTCCTCGACCTGGACCTGTGGGACGTCGACGGGCAACTCGTGGTGGAGATACGGGACTTCCGGCTGGCCGCGCTCTCCCCGCTGGACGGCGCGCTGTTCGAGACCCGCTGGCGGCCACGCCCGGCCGCCCAGGAGCCGCCCACCACCGGCAGGTGGCTGATCCTCGCCGACGGCACGGGCACGGCCGACGACCTGACCCGGCGGCTCGGCACCGCGGTGCCGCACGTGATCGCCCGCAGCGGACCGGCATACCGGGCGGACGGGCCAGGCCGTTATGTGCTCGACCCGGCCGACCCCGGGCACCTGGCACGCCTCCTGGGCGAGGAGTTCGCGGATGCGCCGCCCGAGCGGGTGGTCCAGCTGACCGCCCTCGACGCCCCCGCGATCGAGGACGCCCGTACGGCCGAGGACGCCGCGCGCGTGGGCTGTCTGACCACCCTGCACCTGGTGCGCGCCCTCGCCGCCCGCCCGGCCGGCGGCCGCGCACCCCGTCTGTTCATCGTGGTCCGCGGCACCCAACCCGCCGGTGACAGCACCGAGGTGACGCACCCTCAGCAGGCCTTGGCCTGGGGATTCGGCCTCAGCGTGGCGCAGGAGCACCCGGAGCTGGCGACCACCCTCGTCGACCTGCCCGCCGACGGCGGCGCCGACGCCCTGTGGACCCAGCTGTGGCACGCGGACGACGAACGCCTCGTCGCCCTGCGCGACGCGGGCCGGTTCGTACCGCGCCTGGCCCGCACCCGCCCCGACGGCCACGGCGGCGACGGGATCACCCCGGACGGCGTCTACCTCGTCACCGGCGGCCTGGGCGGCCTCGGCCGGGTCGTCGCCGAACGACTCGTCGGCCTGGGCGCGCGCCGACTCGCCCTGCTGAGCCGGGGCACGCCCGACGCGGACACCGCCCGCTGGATCGAGGGCCTCGAACGGCGAGGCGTCACCCTGCACCTCGCCCGCGCCGACGTCGCCGACCGCGCGGGACTGACCGCCGCCCTGGACGCCGTACGACGCGACACCGGACTCGTCGCCGGGATCGTGCACGCGGCCGGTGTCCTCGACGACGCCACCCTCGACGGACTGACCGACGCACGCGTCCGCGCCGTCCTCGCCCCCAAGGTGCTGGGTACCGCCCTGCTCACCGAACTGGTCCCCGAGGCGGGCGACATGGTCCTGTTCTCCTCGGTGGCCGGTCTCCTCGGCTCCGCCGGTCAGAGCCCGTACGCGGCGGCGAACGCCTTCCTCGACGCCTGGGCCCACCACCTCTCCCGCACCGGCCGACGGGCGCTGAGCCTCGACTGGGGAGCCTGGTCCGGGGTCGGCATGGTCGCGGAGTCCCGCACCCGGGCCGCGCAGACCGGCCGGTCCGGACTCGTCGCGTTCTCCCCGCAGGACGGCGGTGAGCTCTTCGAACGCGTCCTGGGCACGCCCCGACGCCAGCTCGCCCCCGTGGCCCTCGACCGTGAGCTGCTGGCCCTCGACCCGGACGCGGTGCGCACCCGCCCGATCCTGGCCGACCTGATCACCGTCCCGGCGGGCACCGCGGCCACGGACGACCTGGTGAAGAAGGTGTTCGCGGCGACGAACGACGACGACCGCGCCGCCTGGCTGGAGACCTATGTACGCGCCCGGGTGGCCGAGGTGTCCGGCGGCCTGGTGGACGCGGCCGCCGGAAGCGCGCTGAAGGAACTCGGCCTGGACTCCCTCATGCTCGTCCGGCTGCGCAACGCCTTCGCCCGCGAACTGGGCGTCGAGCTGCCCGCGGCCGACCTGTTCGCCGTGCCCGACATCCGCGGCGTCGCCCGCGCCCTCGCCGACGGCCTGCCCGACCGCGCCGACCTCCCCGGGCCGACCGCGCCCGACCGGCCCGCCGAGGTGCCCGAGAGCGAGCTGCGGCCCGCGACCAGGGACGTCGTACGCCTGCTGCGCAGCGCCCGGCCCGGTATGCCCGACGCGGCCCACGCCGTCGGACTCGCCGTCCGGCTCACCGCACCGACCACCGAACAGACCCTCACCGGCATCCTCGACCGCCTCGCCGCCCGGCACGCGGCCCTGCGCACGGCGATCGTCACCGCGGCCGAGGGCGGACGCCTGCTGCGCGTGGACCGCGAACCGGACCGGCCGCTGCTGCGGTGGACCGCGGCCGACGGCACGCACGACGGCACCCACGACGCCGCCGACCGGCTGCGCGCCCTGCTGGAGCCGCCGTTCGACCTGACCGGCACCCCGCTGTGGCGGTTCGAACTGCTCGACGGCGGCGCGGCGGGGCAGACCCTGCTGTTCGGCGCCCACCACGCGGTCAGCGACCTCCAGTCGCTGCTGCTCGTCGCAGCCGAGATCGACGCCGAACTGTGCGGCACCGTGCTCGACGGCACCGTGACCAACCGGGACATCGACCTGCTCGTCGAGGCCCAGCGGCCGGGCGGCGAGGGGATCGGCGCGGACTGGCCCCAGGCCTTCCACGGCAGTGAGCGCCTCGACCTCGCCCACGCCGCACCGCGCCCGCCGACCCGGTCCTACCGGGCCGGCAGCGTAACCCTCACCCTCCCGGACGGCCTGCTGCAACGCGTGACGGCCGCCGCGAGCCGCCTCGCCGTCACCCCCGCCGCCTTCTGCCTGGGCGTCCTGACGGTGCTGCTGGCCAGGAAGCGCCGACGTGAACGGTTCGTGCTCGCCGTGCCCGTGGACACCCGCATCCACGCCGACGCGTACGACGCGGTGGGCTTCTACGGCATCCCCGTGCCGTTCCCGGCCGAGGCCCGGGCGGCCGACACGGTCGAGGAGGTGCTGCGCCGCACCGACGAACGGCTCCGGCGGATCCTGGCCAAGGGTGCCGTGTTCTCCGACGTGCTGCCCACCCTCGCCCGGCAGGGCCTGCACCGGCCCGACGCCCCGCTCGTCGAGGTGTACTTCAACTACGTACGCTCCACCGGCCGTCTCGGCCGCCTGGAGGTGCTGCCGGCCGGGACGGGCTACTCGGACCTCGACCTGATGATCACCATGATCCCGGACGCGGGCCGCGTCCGGCTCGACCACAACCTCGACCTCCTCGACGCGGCCGCCGCCACCGGGCCTGTCTCTTATACACAGCT
>NZ_VJZD01000011.1 GCF_009377175.1 Streptomyces adustus | reverse complement strand
GGCCCGGTGACGCCGTACGGCGTCACCGGGCCCGCTGTGCCGCGTCACCGCATCGGTCCGCTACGACGCCGAAGCGGACGGGGTGGCCGACGCGCTCGGCTGCGGCGGGGCGCCCTCGCCGTCGTTGGTGGCGTCGGGGTCGACGCCCACCGTGATCGACCCGCGGACACCACGGGCGATGTTCCGCTTGTCGTACTTCAGCTTGAGCAGGCCGCCCGTGGTGCCGCTCTGGTCGTAGATGGTGTCCTCGGTGAGCGTGGTGCGCTCGGTGGTGTTGGCGGAGTACGGCGCCACCTCGGCGGAGGCCAGCACGGCCGCCTCGTCGAAGAAGAACTGACCGGTGTGGCAGGTGTGCCCACCCTCGTAACCGGCGTCGGTCCACTCGCCGTCCACATGCACCTTGACGTGGATGTGGACACACCGGCCCCGGTACCAGCCCGGGAAGACCGTCCGGAAGGCGACCCGGCCGTGCCGGTCGGTCCGCCAGGTGCCGCGCAGATAGCGGGTGTCGTCGGTGGGCTCCTGGTGCCCGCCGGGGTTGCCGCCACCGGGGCCGCCCGAGGGCGGTTCGCCGGTGGGCGTGCCGGTCGGGGGCTCACCGGTGGGCGCGGGGCCGCCACCGCCGCTGCCCTGGCTCTCGTAGCCGGAGTAGACGCCGGAGGCGTCGCAGTGCCAGATGTCGACGGCGGCGTTCCGGACCGGCCTGCACGTCTCGGAGTCGATCACCCTGAGGTCGAGCAGGAGCGGGATGCCCTCCCGGTCCTCGGTGACGTCCCGCCGGATCTTGTCCGCGTCGATGTAGTACGGGCCTTCGACGGCTTCGGAGGTCAGCCGGTAGCAGACCTCTGCGCCACTCGTGGCCGCGGCCGGCGCCTGTCTGCTGCCGCCCGCCTCACTGGCGAAGGCGTCCGCCGCGAACGCGCCTCCAAGACCCACCGCGGCGACCGCTCCGGTACCCGCGACGACGACCTTGCGACGGGTCAGTTCCCTTGATTCCGGCAGCCCTTGGGGCTCCTGATTCTCTGTCATGCGCCGGAAAACTAGGGACGCAGCCTGTCAGCGGGCTGAGAAAACGGCACTCTTTGCCCTGCCCGAACGAGGAGGGCCGGAAATCGCCTCCGGAGCACGGCCGCACCCGCATTTGCATGTCACCTTCAACCTTTACAATCCGCCGCGTCACACCGGCGCACGGATGGCGCGCCAGGGGCCGAGGGGGATGAGCATGGCCATGAAAGGTCGTATGTCCAAGGGAAGTTGGAGATCCACCGCCTTACTGCTCGCAGGGCTGATGGGGGTCACCCTGCTGTCGGCGGGACCGTCCTGGGCCGTGCACGGCGCCACTCCCGGGGACTTCAACGGCGACGGGTACCGCGATGCCGTCCTGCCCGCGCCGGGCGCGGACGTGGCAGGCCGGGCGGGCGCGGGCGCGGTGGTCGTCCTGTACGGGTCGAAGTCGGGGCTGTCGGCGGCCCGGCGCACGACGATCACGCAGAACTCCGCCGGGGTGCCCAGCTCCGCGGAGGCGGGCGACGCCTTCGGGACCGCCACCGCCACCGCCGACCTCAACCGCGACGGCTACGCCGACCTGGTGGTCTCCGCGCCGTACGAAGACACCGCCGAGGGCAGGAACTTCGGCCTGGTCGCGGTGTTGTGGGGCAGCAAGGGCGGGCTGACGACGGCCACCCAGCTGCCGCTGCCCGCCGACACGCCGTCGCACGCCGACGGTGCCCGGTTCGGGCTGGATCTCGCCGCCCTCAGCCTCGGCGGCGGCCCGAAGGAGCGGGTCGTGGTGGCCGGGACGGACGGCACCGTGAGCTTCAACGGCCCGTTCAGCCGCACGGGCACCTACGGAACCCGCTCGGTGGCGCAGAACACCCCGTCCGTGGCGAGCGTGACGCTCGGCGACTTCAACGGCAACGCCACTCCGAGCCAGGCTCTCGCCACCGTCGGCCTGAGCGATCTGAGCGGCGGCGCGGTCTACGCGTATCCCGAGTACGGCGACCACCCGCTCAAGGGCAACGGTTTCATCGCCGCCTCCGGCGACGTCAACGGCGACGGGTTCGCCGATCTCGTGGTCGGCGACCCCGCCGAGCCCCATGTCGCCGGCGTGGACGGCGCCTCGGGCGGCCGGGTCCTGGTCTGGTACGGCGGCTCGGCCGGCATCGCGCAGGACGCCGAGCCCGTGCAGATCACGCAGAACACCGCGGGCGTGCCCGGCGTCAGCGAGAAGAACGACGCCTTCGGCGGCGCTCTCGCCGTGGCCGACCTGAACCGGGACGGCCTCGCGGACATCGTCGTCGGCACGCCGTACGAGGGGGTGGCCGGCAAGAACCGCTCCGGCGAGGTGACGGTGATCCCGGGCCGCCGCTCCGGCGCGCTGGGCGCCGGTTCCTACTCCTTCAGCCAGTTCACCGCGGGCGTGGGCGGCGGCAACGAGACGGACGACTTCTTCGGTACCACCGTCTCGGTCGGGGACGTGAACAACGACGGCAGGCCCGAGTTGTTCGTCGGCGCGTCGGGCGAGAACAACCTCACCGGCGCGGTCTGGGTGTTCCCGGGCGGTGCCTCAGGTCCGACGGCCAAGGGCAGCCGGGTCTTCAACGCGGCCTCCGTCGACCTCACCCAGAAGAGCGGCACGCTCCTCGGCGGCAACGGCCTGCACGAGCTGATCTGACCACCGTCCCACGCACCACCATGGACGGCCTCCCCGAACCGGTATAGATTCCAAAGATCTTGTAAAGAAAAGGGGGAGCACGTCATGGCACTCTTCGGCAACGCGCACACCGTCGACCCGGCGCAGGCCCAGCAGGACTTCGCACGTCTGCTGGGTGCGGGCGAGCAGGTGCACGCCGCGTTCCTGCTGATCCGCGACACCATCCTGTTCACCGACCGCCGCCTGATCCTGGTCGACAAGCAGGGCATCACCGGCAAGAAGGTGGAGTACCACTCCGTCCCGTACCGCAGCATCACCCACTTCGCGGTCGAGACGGCCGGCACGTTCGATCTCGACGCCGAGCTGAAGATCTGGATCTCCGGTTCGTCGGTCCCGATCGAGAAGACCTTCACCAAGGGCGTGGACATCTACGAGGTCCAGGCGATCCTGACCCAGTTCGTCGCGAAGTAGCCCGCCGACGGTACGGAACAGCGAAGAGCGCCCGGGACGGTGACGTCCCGGGCGCTCTCGCCGGTTCGGGCGCGATCGCCCCGGAGCCGGGGCGGTCCGGGCTACGCCGCCGAGGCGGAAGCGCCCGGCTGCACCGCGTCGTCCGTGCCGTCATGGGTGGCGTCCGGGTCCACGCCCAGGGTCAGGGAGGCCTGCACTCCCTTCGCGATGTGCTTCTTGTCGTACTTCAGCTTGAGCAGGCCGCCCGTGGTGCCGCTCTGGTCGTAGATGGTGTCCTCGGTGAGCGTGGTGCGCTCGGTGGTGCTGGTGGAATACGGCGCCACCGTGGCGGAAGCCAGCACGGCCTCCTCCGAGAAGAAGAACTGGCCGGTGTGACAGGTGTGCCCACCCTCGTAACCGGCGTCGGTCCACTCGCCGTCCACATGCACCTTGACGTGGATGTGCACACAGCGGCCCCGGTACCAGCCCGGGAAGATCGTCTTGAAGGTGACGTGCCCGCTGCGGTCGGTCTTCCACGTGCCGCGCAGATAGCGCTCGTCGTCGGTCGGCTCCTCGTGGCCACCGCCGCCGGTGCCGCCGGAGGGCGCGCCGGACGGGGGCTCACCCGTGGGAGTGCCGGAGGGGAGATCGGTCGGAGCGTCGGTCGGCGTGCCCGAGGGGGCGTCGGTCGGCGCTCCGCCACCGCCGGTGGAGAGGCTCTCGTAGCCGGAGTAGATGCCCAGCGCGTCGCAGTGCCAGATGTCGACGGCCGCGTTCTTGATGGGTTTGCAGGTCTCGGAGTCGATCACCTTGAGGGCCAGGGTCAGCGGGATGCCTTCCTTGTCCTCGGTGATGTCCTTACGGATCTTGTCCGCGTCGATGTAGTAGGGACCCTCGGTGGTCTCCGAGGTGAGCTTGTAGCAGGTCTCCGCGGCGGTGGCCGACGCGGTCGAGCCCTTGCCCGTCTCACCGGCGAAGGCGGTCACGGCCACTCCGCCGCCCACGCTCGCCACGGCCACGGCCGCTCCGCCCGCCACGACGACCTTGCGCCGGGTCATGCTCCGCTTGTGTGCTGGTCCTTGGTTTCCCGTCATGGGCGGTGACGTTAGGCACGGGCCCTGTCAGGAGCGTGGGGAAGGACTGTGCATTGCCATGTGCGTGCAAAAGGGGCCAGGGAGCGGCTTCTCCGGAAGACCGGCGGTCATCTCAGGACCCTGGAGTGAAAGTCGCCACAGCGGATACGTATGGTTCTCGCCATGCCAGTCCCTGAGGTCATTCCGATCGCTTACGAGCCGCAGGGCCGTACCCAGGCCGTCGGCCGCTATGCGGACGGACAGTTCCTGGGCTCGGTCACCTACGCCTTCCCCGAGAAGTACCGTCCCGACGACGGCTGGGAGGTGCACAAGCGCCTGTACTCGGTGCTGCATCTCTTCGATGCCCACGGCCGCTACCGCGAATCGGAGATCTGGTGCGCCGGCACCTGGGCCGAGCAGCAGCGGTCCCCGCACGGAGGAACGTCGGTGCTCGCCCACGCCCGCGCCCACCTGGCGACCAAACTCCGCAGCCTGCCCCGGCGCACCTACACGGACATCGCGGTGCGTCCCTTCAGCGTCACCGTCGAGGGTGTGCTGTTCGGCCTGCTGACCGGGGAGGACGAGGGCGAGGCCTGGGCCGAGCTCTACCCGGACCACCTCGGCTTCGGCGCGCCCTGGGACGGGCGGTACGACACCTAGGGCCTGTCGTTGGGATCAGCCCGGCGGCGCGGGACAGACGAAGGGGGCCGGAAACCGATGTGGTTTCCGGCCCCCTTCGCAAGGACTCGTCCGGTTGCGGGTTCCGCTCCCCGCGCTCCGTTACTTCGGCTGCGGCTTGCGCACCGAGAGGTGCAGCTCGCGCAGTCGCGCCTCCTCCAGCTCCGTCGGCGCGCCCATCATCAGGTCCTGGGCGTTGCCGTTGAGCGGGAAGGAGATCGTCTCGCGGATGTTGGGCTCGTCTGCGAGGAGCATGACGATCCGGTCGACGCCGGGGGCGATGCCGCCGTGCGGAGGGGCGCCGAAGCGGAAGGCGCGCAGCATGCCCGCGAACTTCTCCTCGACGGTCTCACGGTCGTAGCCCGCGATCTCGAACGCCTTGAGCATGATCTCGGGCTCGTGGTTCCGGATCGCGCCGGAGGACAGCTCGACGCCGTTGCAGACGATGTCGTACTGCCAGCCCAGGATGTCCAGCGGGTTCTGGGTCTGGAGTGCCTCCAGACCGCCCTGCGGCATCGAGAAGGGGTTGTGCGAGAAGTCGATCGCGCCGGTCTCCTCGTCCTTCTCGTACATCGGGAAGTCGACGATCCAGCAGAACCGGAAGACGTTCTCCTCGAAGTGGCCGGCGCGCTTGGCGGCCTCGACGCGGACCGCGCCCATGATCTTCGAGACCTCGTCGAACTCGCCCGCGCCGAAGAACACGGCGTGACCGGCCGCCAGCGACAGGCGCTTGGTCAGCTCGGCGACGTTCTCCTCGGTCAGGAACTTCGCGATCGGGCCGCTCAGCGAGCCGTCCTCGGCGACCCGGACCCAGGCCAGGCCCTTCGCGCCCAGCGTCACGGCGAAGTCGCCGAGCTGGTCGAAGAACTTGCGGGGCTGGGCCGAGACGTCCGGCACCGGCAGCGCGCGCACGTGCTTGCCGGCGAACGCCTTGAACTCCGAGCCCTCGAAGATGTCGGTGATGTCGACCAGCTCAAGCTGGGCCCGCAGGTCCGGCTTGTCGGAGCCGTACTTCAGCATCGCCTCGCGGAACGGGATCCGCGGGAACGGGGACGTCACATGACGGCCGTTGCCGAACTCCTCGAAGAGCTCCGTCATGAGCTTCTCGATGGGCTGGAAGACGTCCTCCTGCTCGACGAAGGACATCTCCACGTCGAGCTGGTAGAACTCGCCCGGCGAACGGTCCGCGCGGGCGTCCTCGTCGCGGAAGCAGGGCGCGATCTGGAAGTACCGGTCGAAGCCGGAGATCATCAGCAGCTGCTTGAACTGCTGCGGGGCCTGCGGCAGCGCGTAGAACCGGCCCGGGTTCAGCCGGGACGGCACGACGAAGTCACGGGCGCCCTCGGGGGAGGTGGCGCTCAGGATCGGGGTCGCCATCTCGTTGAAGCCCAGCGCCGTCATCTTGTGGCGGATCGCCGAGATGACCGCCGTACGCAGCATGATGTTGCGGTGCATACGCTCGCGGCGCAGGTCGAGGAAGCGGTACTCCAGGCGCCGCTCCTCGTTGACCCCGTCCTCGGCGTTGATGGTGAAGGGCAGCGGCTGGGCGGCGCCCAGCAGCTCGACCTCACCGACCTCGACCTCGACCTCACCGGTGGGCAGCTCGGGGTTGACGTTGTCGCTGCCGCGGGAGACGACCTTGCCGTCGACGCGGACCGTCGACTCCTTGGTCACCTTGTCGAGCGCCTCGTACGCGGGCGTGCCGGGGCGGGCGACGAGCTGCGTGATGCCGTAGTGATCGCGCAGATCGATGAAGAGGATGCCACCCAGGTCGCGCCGATTGTGCAGCCAGCCACTCAGCCGGACGTCGGTGCCGACGTCAGAGGCGCGGAGCTCGCCGCAGGTGTGGGACCTGTACCGATGCATCGTCGTTCATCCAGCCTTCGCGGATCGGGGTCGTGTTTCACGTGAAACCTCACCCCAGCCTACCGGCCAGCCCGTCCTCACCTCCCCACCATTGGCACGGCAGGTCCCGGGGCACGCCCCCCACGACGGCCCGGGCGACGCCTCCGTGGGGCCCGCGCTACGGCCCCGACGACCCGGACGGCACCTCCGGAGGTTCGGACGGTCCGGCCGACAGGTGACGGGTGCGCAGTTCGTGCAGGACCCCGAAGGCGGCGGCCGTCAGCGGCACCGACATCAGCATCCCGAGGATCCCGGCCACGGACGCGCCCGCGGTGATAGCCAGCATCACCGCGGCCGGATGCATCTGCACGGTCCGGCTCTGGATCGCCGGCTGGAGCACATGCCCCTCCAGCAGTTGCACCCCCACCACCACGCCGAGCGCCCACAGCGCGATGACGAATCCGCGTTCGGCGAGCGCGACCAGGACGGCCACCGATCCGGAGAGGAAGGCCCCGAGGTAGGGGATGTAGGCGGTGACGAAGACGAGCGCGCCGAGCCCGATCGCCCCCGGCACCCGCAGGATCAGCAGACCGACGGTGATGCAGACCGCGTCGATCAGCGCGATGACCGTCGTCCCGCGCATGAACCCCTCGACGGCCTCGAAGGCGCGCCGCGCCATCACCTCCACGGTGTCGGCCGTGCCGCGCGGGGCGAGCGACCTGAGCGCGGGGGCGGCCCGGTGGGCGTCGCGCAGGAAGAAGAAGACGAGCAGCAGGGCCAGAACGGCGATGGCAATGGTCTCGCCGACAACGCTGACCCCGCTGATGACGTTGGAGGCGGCGGTCCCGCCGAACTTGGAGAGCAGCTCCCTGCTGTGGCCGGCTAGGTCGTCCAGCGAGGTGCCGGCGGCGCCGAAGTGGTCGGCGATGCTGCGCGCCGCGGTCCTGAGCGAGGCGACGATCTCGTCCCCGGTGTGGACGAGCGCCGCGACGACGATGTACACGGCGCCGCCGACCACGGCCACCACGGCGACGCAGGTGACCACGGCCGCCACGGACCGGTTGACCCCGGCCTTCACCAGCCGGCGGTGCAGCGGGCCGAGCAGCGCGGTCCCCAGCAGCGCGAGCAGCACCGGCGTCACGGCCGCACGGAACTCGGCGCACAGCCGGATCCCGACGTAGCCGACCCCGGCGACCAGCAGGACGACGGCGCACCAGGCGGCGAGCCGGCGGGCGGGATCGGGAAGCAGGTGCACACCTCCACCCGATCACGCGGTGGGCGGGCCGTCCCGTCGGAACGGCCCGCCCGGGTGACGGAGCGTCAGGCCTGCGGTCCGCCCTCGGTCATCCCGTGCACCGCCGGGATGGTCCCCAGGCGGCCCTTCTGGAAGTCCTCGAACGCCTGCTGGAGCTCCTTCTGGTTGTTCATCACGAACGGGCCGTAGTGGGCCATGGGCTCACGGATGGGCTGTCCGCCCAGGAGCACGACCTCCAGGTCCGGGGTGTGGGAGTCCTGCTGCGCGTCGGCGCGCACGGTCAGCGAGGAGCCCGCGCCGAAGACGGCCGTCTGGCCCAGCTTGATCGGCCGGCGCTCGGCGCCCACCGAACCCCGCCCGGCCAGCACGTAGGCGAGGCCGTTGAAGTCCTCGCGCCACGGCAGGGTGAGCTCGGCACCGGCGGCCAGCGTCGCGTGGATCATCGTGATCGGGGTGTGGGTGATGCCGGGGCCCTGGTGGCCGTCCAGCTCACCGGCGATGACCCGCAGCAGCGCGCCGCCGTCGGGGGTGGTCAGCAGCTGGACGTTGCCGCCGCGGATGTCCTGGTAGCGCGGGGCCATCATCTTGTCCTTGGCCGGAAGGTTCACCCACAGCTGGAGGCCGTGGAAGAGCCCGCCGGACATGACCAGGGACTCCGGCGGCGCCTCGATGTGCAGCAGGCCGGAGCCGGCCGTCATCCACTGGGTGTCGCCGTTGGTGATGGTGCCGCCGCCACCGTTGGAGTCCTGGTGGTCGAAGACGCCGTCGATGATGTAGGTGACGGTCTCGAAGCCGCGGTGCGGGTGCCAGGGGGTGCCCTTGGGCTCGCCCGGCGCGTACTCCACCTCGCCCATCTGGTCCATCATGATGAACGGGTCGAGGTGGCGGTAGTTGATCCCGGCGAACGCGCGGCGCACCGGGAAGCCCTCGCCCTCGAAGCCGCTGGGCGCGGTCGTGACGCCGAGCACGGGGCGGGCCACCGCGTCGGCGGGAGCGGCCACACGGGGCAGCGTCAACGGGTTCTCGACGGTTACTGCGGGCATGTCGGTACCTCCTTGTGCAACCAGATTAGTTGAGTGTTGAACTTTCTGCCACCCTCAACGGAGAGAGCCCGGAGGGAATTCCCTCCGGGCTCGGGTCGTGGCATCGAGGTCGGCCGGGGCGGCAGGATCGACGGCCGGGGCGAGCGGTCAGCCGTACATGCGGCGCATCGCGAATTCGACCATCTGTTCTACGGCCTTCGCGTCGAAGACCATCCGGTACTCGCCCTCCATGTCGAGGACGAAGCCGTACCCGGTCGGCAGCAGGTCGATCACCTCGGCGCCGGTGATCACGAAGTACTTGGACTCCTTGCCCGCGTACCGGCGCAGCTCCTTGAGGGAGGTGAACATCGGGATCACCGGCTGCTGGGTGTTGTGCAGCGCGAGGAAGCCCGGGTTGTCGCCGCGCGGACAGTACACCTTCGAGGTCGCGAACACCTGCTGGAAGTCCTCGGCGGCCACCTGACCCGTGGTGAAGGCGCGGACCGCGTCCACCAGGGAGGGGGGCGACGGTTCCGGGTAGAGCGGCGGCTGCTGGCCGTAACCGCCGACACCGCCGGGCATCTGCTGCTGCGGCGAGGCATACCCCTGCTGGGCACCCGCGCTCTGGTCGTAGCCGTACATGCCCCAAAGAGTAACGAGTCACAGATGACCCGCTCGGGGTTGCATCTTATTACTGACGGGTAGCATCATCGGAGCTACTTGTTGGTAAGTGAAACAGTCGCGAGGATTCAGCGCCTCGCCGATCCCTCTACGGAGCCGTCGCCATGGGGCACTACAAGTCGAATCTCCGCGACATCGAGTTCAACCTCTTCGAGGTGCTCGGTCGCGACAAGCTGTACGGCAGCGGCCCGTTCGAGGAGATGGACACCGAGACCGCCAAGAGCGTCCTCGCCGAGCTGACCCGCCTGGCGGAGAACGAGCTGGCCGAGTCCTTCGCCGACGCCGACCGCAACCCGCCGGTCTTCGACCCGGAGACGAACACCGCCCCGGTGCCGGCCTCCTTCAAGAAGTCGTACAAGGCGTTCATGGACTCCGAGTACTGGCGCCTCGGCGTGCCCGAGGAGATCGGCGGCTCCACCTCGCCCCGCTCCCTGATCTGGGCGTACGCGGAGCTGATCCTCGGCGCGAACCCGGCGGTCTGGATGTACTCCTCCGGCCCCGCGTTCGCGGGCATCCTCTTCGAGGAGGGCAACGACGTCCAGAAGCACATCGCCGCGATGGCCGTCGAGAAGCGCTGGGGCTCCACCATGGTCCTCACCGAGCCCGACGCCGGCTCGGACGTGGGCGCCGGCCGCACCAAGGCGATCCAGCAGGAGGACGGCTCCTGGCACATCGAGGGCGTGAAGCGCTTCATCACCTCCGGTGAGCACGACATGGAGGAGAACATCCTCCACTACGTCCTCGCCCGCCCCGAGGGCCACGGCCCCGGCACCAAGGGCCTGTCCCTCTTCCTCGTCCCGAAGTACGAGTTCGACTTCGAGACCGGCGAGCTGGGCGAGCGCAACGGCGTGTACGCGACGAACGTCGAGCACAAGATGGGCCTCAAGGCCTCCAACACCTGCGAGATGACCTTCGGCGACCGCCACCCCGCCAAGGGCTGGCTGATCGGCGACAAGCACGACGGCATCCGCCAGATGTTCCGCATCATCGAGTTCGCCCGCATGATGGTCGGCACGAAGGCCATCTCCACGCTGTCGACGGGCTACCTGAACGCGCTGGAGTACGCCAAGGAGCGCGTCCAGGGCACCGACCTCGCGAACTTCATGGACAAGACCGCGCCCAAGGTCACCATCACGCACCACCCCGACGTGCGCCGCTCGCTCATGACGCAGAAGGCGTACGCCGAGGGCATGCGCGCCCTGGTCCTGTACACGGCCGCGGTCCAGGACGAGATCCAGATCAAGGAGGCCGCCGGCGAGGACACCTCCGCCGCCGAGGCCCTGAACGACCTCCTCCTGCCGATCGTCAAGGGCTACGGCTCCGAGAAGGGCTACGAGCAGCTCGCCCAGTCGCTCCAGACCTTCGGCGGCTCCGGCTTCCTCCAGGAATACCCGATCGAGCAGTACATCCGCGACGCCAAGATCGACACCCTGTACGAGGGCACCACGGCGATCCAGGGCCAGGACTTCTTCTTCCGGAAGATCGTCCGCAACCAGGGCGCGGCGCTGAACACCCTCGCCGAGGACATCAAGAAGTTCCTGGCGCTGGGCACCGGCGGCGAGGACCTCGCGGGCGCCCGCGACCACCTGGCCAAGGCGGCCGTCGAGCTGGAGGCCATCGTCGGCCTGATGCTGACCGACCTCGCCTCGACCGAGCAGGACGTCAAGAACATCTACAAGGTGGGCCTGAACACCACCCGCCTGCTGATGGCCTCCGGCGACGTGGTCGTCGGCTACCTGCTGCTCAAGGGCGCCGCGGTCGCCGCGGAGAAGCTGGAGACGGCCTCCGCCAAGGACCAGGCCTTCTACACCGGCAAGATCGCGGCGGCGAAGTTCTTCGCGGCCAACGTCCTGCCCGGCGTCACCCTGGCCCGCAAGGTGGCCACGGACGTCGACCTGGACCTGATGGAGCTGGACGAGGCCGCGTTCTAGTCCCTCCCGCCGTCCACTGTCGCCCGCCGCCGGCACCCGGGGCGGGCGACGGTCCACGCCGGTCCCGGGCCGTACGGAATCAGCTCCACCAAGCCCTCACGAGGGCCCGTTCCCAGTGATGGGGAGCGGGCCCTCGTCCGTCGTTAAGGTGAACCCATGAGCGAACCCTCCCGCTTCGACCGCGGCCACACCGACGACCTCATGACCTTCCTGAGCGCGAGCCCGTCGCCGTACCACGCGGTGGCGAACGCCGCCGAGCGGCTGGAGAAGGCCGGCTTCCGGCAGGTCTCGGAGACGGACGCCTGGGACGGGACGAGCGGCGGCAAGTACGTGCTGCGCGGCGGCGCCATCGTGGCCTGGTACGTCCCCGCGGGCGCCGCGCCGCACACCCCCTTCCGGATCGTCGGGGCCCACACCGACTCGCCCAACCTGCGGGTCAAGCCGCTGCCCGACACCGGTGCGCACGGCTGGCGGCAGGTGGCCGTGGAGATCTACGGCGGTCCGCTGCTCAACTCCTGGCTCGACCGCGACCTGGGCCTGGCGGGACGGCTCACGCTGCGGGACGGCTCGACGCGTCTGGTCAACGTCGACCGGCCGCTGCTGCGTGTGCCGCAGCTCGCCATCCACCTCGACCGCGCGGTCAACTCGGACGGTCTCAAGCTCGACAAGCAGCGTCACCTCCAGCCCGTCTGGGGCCTCGGCGACCGGGTGCGCGACGGCGACCTGATCGCCTTCGCGGAGGAGGAGGCGGGGCTCGGCGCGGGTGAGGTGACCGGCTGGGACCTGATGGTGCACTCCGTGGAGGCGCCCGCCTACCTGGGCCGCGACAAGGACCTCGTGGCCGGGCCGCGGATGGACAACCTGCTGTCGGTGCACGCCGGCACCGCGGCGCTGGCGGCGGTGGCGGCCCGGGACGACCTGCCGTACATCCCCGTCCTGGCCGCCTTCGACCACGAGGAGAACGGCTCGCAGTCCGACACCGGCGCGGACGGCCCGCTGCTGGGCAGCGTGCTGGAGCGTTCGGTGTTCGCCCGCGGAGGGTCGTACGAGGACCGGGCCCGTGCCTTCGCCGGCACCGTCTGCCTCTCCTCCGACACCGGCCACGCGGTCCACCCCAACTACGCCGAGCGGCACGACCCGACGCACCACCCGCGCGTCAACGGCGGCCCCATCCTCAAGGTGAACGTCAACAACCGCTACGCCACCGACGGTACGGGCCGCGCGGTGTTCGCCGCCGCCTGCGAGAAGGCGGACGTCCCGTTCCAGTCCTTCGTCTCCAACAACTCCATGCCCTGCGGCACGACCATCGGCCCGATCACCGCGGCCCGCCACGGCATCCGGACCGTCGACATCGGCGTGGCCATCCTGTCGATGCACAGCGCACGGGAGTTGTGCGGCGCGGACGACCCGCACCTGCTGGCCAACGCGCTGGTGGCGTTCCTGGCGGGTTAGCAACACCCGACGCAAAGCATGGGTGTTGTCCGCCGGGGTACCCGCAGTCAGGGACCGGAACGGCCGGTCCGGACAGGGAGGCGAGCCTGATGGGTCTCGGCGGATGCATCATCCTCATCGCGGTGGGAGCCATTCTCACGTTCGCCACCGACTGGCACATGCAGGGGGTCGACCTCGACATGGTCGGAATCATCCTGATGCTGGTCGGACTGATCGGTGTGGCGACGTTCAGCGGTATCGCCCGGCGCAGGCGGGTGGTCGTACCGCCCGCGACCACCGTCGTCGAGGAGGAGCGGCACCACCACCGCGACGGCTACTCCGACGGGTACGGCGTGTGACCGAGGCCCACGGGCACAGCGCGTGATCAAGGCCAGGGACGAAAGACCCTAGACATGCCATATGGCTGTCCTGTATGACAGACAACACACACGGAGAGCTATGCAATAACTCCACCTTGTCAAGTTATGTGGATATCGTGAAGACTTCATGGCTCAGGGGCCATGAAGTCATGCAATTCCACAACGGGGGAGCTCTGCCGTGCACGACTTGGCGGTATCCGGCGACCTCGCCGCAAGGGGACACACCACCGGTTCACGCACCCGGCGTCACGGCGCCCGCCGCGCGCACGCCGCGCACGAGGAACCGGCCGACAACCCCCGGCTCGCGGTACTGATCCCGGCCCACAACGAGCAGGACCGCATCGCCGACGCCATCGACGGCCTGTGGCGGCAGAACCGGCGCCCCGACCTCATCGTGGTGGTCGCCGACAACTGCACCGACGACACCGCCGCCGTGGCCACCGCCCACGGCGCACAGGTCTTCCACACCCAGGGCAACACCCACAAGAAGGCCGGTGCCCTCAACCAGGCCATCGCCTGGATCCTGCCCCACCTCGACGACCGCGACCTGCTGCTGGTGCAGGACGCGGACACCGTGCTGAACCCCTGGTTCACCGAGACCGCCATCGGCACCTTCAACCGCAAGGTCGGCGCCGTCGGCGGTGTCTTCTACGGCGAGGAGGGCGGCGGGCTCCTCGGCCTGCTCCAGCGCATGGAGTTCCACCGCTACGCCTGGGAGCTGGACCGCACCGGCGGCAAGGCCCAGGTGCTGACCGGCACCGGGACCATGTTCCGGGCCCGGGTGCTGCGCGAGGTGCGCGCCGCCCGCCGCGCCGGCACGATCGGCGGCGGCAACAGCTACTACAGCCTCGCCTCGCTCACCGAGGACGACGAGATGACCAAGGCGGTCAAGACCCTCGGCTACCGGGCCATGTCCCCGGCCGGCTGCGAGGTCGTCACCGAGGTCATGCCCACCCTGCCCAAGCTGTGGCACCAGCGGCTGCGCTGGCAGCGCGGAGCGCTGGAGAACCTCCGCGACTACGGCTGGACCCGGGTCACCGCCCGCTACTTCGTCCAGCAGTTCCTGATGGGCTTCGGCGCGCTGTCCTTCCTGGTCTATCTGACCTTCATGATCGCGTGCACGACGCTCTACGGCCTGCCCGGCCTGTCCCCGTTCTGGACCTCGATCGGCCTGATCTTCGTGGTCGAGAAGACCGTCTCCGTCCGTCACGCCGGCCCCAAGGCACTCCTGGTGGCGCTGCTGATGATCCCGGAGATGCTCTACGACCTGTTCCAGCACGCCGTCTACTTCGCCTCGCTGTGGGGCCTGTTGCGCCGCAGCGAGGAGAAGTGGGTGGCCACCTGAGCCCCCCACACCTTCCGACAGCACATGAGCACCAAGGAGAACCACCATGTACGGACGAGTGATAGGCGTCGGCACCACCGGTGCCGGAGGGGCCACGCTGGCCGCCACCGGGATGTGGATGAACAGCATGGCCCTGATGGTGGCCGCCACCACGCTGGTGGCGGCCGGAGTGGCCCTGTACAAGCTGGCGCCGCGCCCGCGCCGCCGCTGAACCGCCGGACGCCCCGGTCTTCCGGGGCGTCCGCCCTGCGGACGTCCTGACCCGTCAGGCGTCCCGCGCCGTCTCCTGGTCGTCCATGCCGGCCAGGACCAACGGCAGCCGGTCCGCCCCGCCTTCGGTGAGGCGGACCGGAACTCCCCAGTCCTGCTGGTGCACATGGCAGGCCGGGTACTCGTTGGCCGGGTCGTCGTCGCACGACGCGGCCATCGCCGAGACGTGCAGCACGCCCTCGGTGACCGCCGGGTCCAGCTCCAGCGTGCGCGAGAGGTCCGTGTCCGCGCCCTCTCCCGCCAGCAGCAGTCCGGGCGGGGTCGAGGAGACCAGCAGCCGGGTCGAGGGACCGTAGCGGGTGTCCAGCTTCTGGCCCGCCGGAGCCTGGAAGATCACGTCCAGCCGCAGCCTGCCGGGCCGCACCTCGGTGGCCGCACGCTGTGTGCGGTGGGCGACCGACTCCACCCGCACCGCCTCCTCCGGCAGCCGCAGCCGGGTCAGCCGGTGCCGGGCCGACTCCACCACCACGATGTCCTCGCCGACCAGCACGGCGTCGCTCGGCTCCCGCAGATCCGTGGCCAGCGTGCTCACCTCGCCGGTCGCGGGGTCGTAGCGGCGCAGCGCATGGTTGTAGGTGTCGGCGACGGCGACCGAACCGTCGGGCAGCGCGGTCACCCCCAGCGGGTGCTGGAGCAGCGCCTGCCCGGCGGCCCCGTCCCGGTGCCCGAAGTCGAACAGGCCGGTGCCCACGGCCGTGTGGACGACGCCGTCGAGGTCCACCCAGCGCAGCGCGGACGTCTCGGAGTCGGCGAGCCACAGCCGGTCGGCGGTGGCCGCGAGCCCGGAGGGCTGGGCGAACCAGGCCTCGGCCCCCGGCCCGTCGACCAGCCCCTCGTTGGTCGTCCCCGCCGCGACGGCGACGGTCCCGGCGGCGGGGTCGTACGCCCACAGCTGGTGGACGCCCGCCATCGCGATCCACACCCGGCCGCCGAAGACGGCCACGTCCCACGGCGAGGACAGGTCGACCTCGCGGGCCGGTCCGGACGACGGCGAGCCCTGCCACCACTGGCGGCCGGTGCCCGCGAGGGTCGTCACCTCGCCGGTCGCAAGATCCAGGCGCCGCAGGGCGTGGTTGACGGTGTCGGCGACGACGACGTCCCCGTCCAGCAGCGTCAGGCCCTGCGGCTCGTTGAAGGTCGCCGTGTCCGCCGTGCCGTCCGCGAAGCCGCGCGCCCCCGATCCGATGCGCCGCAGGACCGTCTCGCCGTCCTCGGCGAGCTCCACCAGCTGATGCCGGGTCGTGTCGCTGACCAGGAAGGTCCCGGAGGGCAGCAGCAGCGCCTTGCCGGGGAAGCGCAGCACCGTCGGCTCGGGCTCCGGCGCCACGTACGGCCCGTCGCCGCGGCGCAGCGTGCCCTTCGCCTCGTGCTCGGCCTCCAGCTCCTCGACGAGCCGCGCGATCGCGTGCGCGTGTCCCTCGCCGGCGTGCTGCGCGACGACGTACCCCTCGGGGTCGATCACGACCAGCGTCGGCCAGGCCCGTACCGCGTACTGCTTCCAGGTGGCGAGCTCCGGGTCGTCGAGCACGGGGTGCTCCACCCCGTAGCGCTCGACCGCGTCCACGACCGCCTGGTGCTCGGCCTCGTGCACGAACTTCGGCGAGTGGACCCCGACGATCACCACGGTGTCCCGGTGCTTCTCCTCCAGCTCCCGCAGCTCGTCGAGAACATGCAGGCAGTTGATGCAGCAGAAGGTCCAGAAATCGACGATGACGATACGGCCCCGGAGCTCCGCGAGGCCGAGCTGCTTGCCGCCCGTGTTGAGCCAGCCGCCCTTGCCCAGCAGTTCGGGGGCGCGGACACGGACGCGGCGGGGAGAGGAGTCGCTCATGATCCCAGAGTGCCATCACCGCTGCTGGGGCGTGGTCCCGCCCTGCCCACCGCGCCGGGGCGGCGGGCAGGGCGGCCGGCGGGGGATCAGTTCTGGTGGATCACATCCGCGCCCGGCCCCCCGGACAGCGCGTCCCGGCCCGGGCCGCCGTACAGCCTGTCGTTGCCGCTGTTGCCGTACAGGACGTCGTCGCCGCTGTCGCCGTACAGAAGGTCGTTGCCCTTGCCGCCGTACAGCGTGTCGGCCGCGCTCCCGCCGTGGAGCCGGTCGTTGCCGTCGTCGCCGTAGAGGTGCTGGCTCCCCGGGCCGCCGTACAGCACGTCGTTGCCCCGGCCGCCCCGGACGATGTTGTCGCCGCCGCTCGCCCGGATCGTGTCGTTGCCGTCGCCGCCCCAGGCCAGCGCTTCCGCGCCCACCGTGAGGGTGTCGTCGCCCGCGTCGCCCGAGGCGTAGGTGCCGTCGAGACGGCCGGAGTCGGTCAGTCTGTCGTTGCCGGCGCCCAGCGAGATCTCGGCGTAGAAGTAGATCTGGCCGGTGGCGTTCTTGTACGCGACCGTGTCGTCGCGGTCGCCGAGATTCATGACCAGGGCGGCGTACGGGTCCTGGCTGTCCATGAGGGTGACCGTGCAGGACACCTTCGTGCGGTCCGCGGCGGCGGGGTACGCGCAGCCGTGGCCCGCGCCGATCGCGACGACGTCGTCGATCACGTAGGTGATGCCCGTGCGGTCCGCGGTGAGCGACGCGGTGACGATGGCCTTGTTGGCCTGGCCCGCGGCGGCCCGGTAGGTGAGCTGCCAGTCGTACGAATTGACCGCGGCGGTGGCCGTCGACGGCGCGGCGCCCGCGGTCCCGGTCAGGGTGAACGCGGCGGCCAGGGCGGCGCCGAGGACCGCCGCGGCGGCCGGGACGGCGCGGGTCGCCCGGCGACGGGCTGAGCGAGAAGACATGACGAAACCTCCGGGAGGAACGTGCGACGTCTGTGCGACTTACGCTCCGTTCGACTCGGGCCCCGGTCGCATGGTTGGACAAACACCGCACGGCGGACGGAAGTTCAACCGGCGTACACCCCTTCGCCCGACGGATTCGACACCCCGGACACCGAGTGTGATCGCTCCGTGACGATGGGCCCGCGCCGGGGAAGCCATGGGGCATGAGATTCCTGGTACGCGACCGGCTGCTCGGCTTCGGCGACGACTACTGGATCGAGGACGAGCACGGCGAGAAGGTGTTCCTCGTCGACGGCAAGGCGATGCGGCTGCGCGACACCTTCGAGCTGAAGGACGCCCGCGGACGCGTCCTGATCGACTTCCACCGCAAGATGCTGACGCTGCGGGACACGATGGCGATCGAGCGGGACGGAGAGCCGCTCGCGACGATCCGGCGCAAGCGGCTCTCCCTGCTGCGCAACCACTACCGGGTGTCCCTCGTGGACGGCACCGAGCTGGACGTCGGCGGCAAGGTCCTCGACCGCGAGTTCGCCGTCGAGTACGACGGCGAACTGCTCGCCGTCGTCTCCCGGCGGTGGCTGCACGTGCGGGAGACGTACGGCGTCGACGTCGTACGGGAGGACGCCGATCCGGCGCTGCTGATCGTCGTGGCGGTGTGCGTGATCCACCTGGCGGAGCAGGAGCGGGAGGACGACTGATCCCGGGCCCTGCGTGAAGGGGTGACGACTGATCCCGGGCCCTGGGCGAAGCGGTGCGGCGGGCACCGGGACGCGGTTCCTCGGTGGAGCGGTGCGGCCGGTCCCGGGACGCGGTTCCTCAGTGACGGGGTGCGGCCAGCCCCAGGACGCGGTCCTTCAGGGCGGGGAACTGCTCGCGGACCGTGGCGACCTTCGCCGGGTCGAACTCCACGGTGAGGACCTCCTCCTCGGCGCCCGCCTGGGCGAGCACCTCGCCCCAGGGATCGACCACGATCGAGTGACCCGCCTGGGGAACTCCCGCATGCGTCCCGGCCGTTCCACACGCGAGCACGAACGCCTGGTTCTCCACCGCCCGTGCCTGGGCCAGCAGCGTCCAGTGCGCGCGCCGGCGCTCGGGCCAGCCGGCCGAGAGCAGCAGCACCTCGGCACCGGCGTCGACGAGCCCGCGGAAGAGTTCGGGGAAACGGAGGTCGTAGCAGGTGGCCAGACCGGCCGTGGTGCCGGCCAGCCGCACGGTGCGCAGTTCCGTGCCCGCGCCCATGAGCACGGCCTCGCCCTGGTCGAACCCGAAGCGGTGGATCTTGCGGTAGGCGGCGGTGAGCTCCCCGGAGGGGGAGAAGAGGAGCGAGGTGTTGTACAGGGAGCCGTCCGGATCCCGCTCCGGGATCGAGCCCGCGTGCAGCCACACGCCCGCGTCGCTCGCGGCCTTCGCCATCGTCTCGTGGGTGGGCCCGTCGATCGGCTCCGCCTCGTCGGCGAACCGCTGGTAGGCGAAGGCGCCCGTGGTCCACAGCTCGGGCAGCATCACCAGGTCGGCGACGCCTGCCTGATCCCGTACCAGAGAGGCCACCCGGGTCCGCCGTGACGCGGTCGATTCGCCTTCGTCCACGGCGACTTGGATCAAAGAGGCGCGCACACTACCACCGTCCTGGCATTCGAGCCGTCCACACGGGCCTACGATCGTCACACGAAAGCACTGCCGGGGTGCCTCGCAGCAGCGTAACTTGGGGGTCCCCCCGATTCGAGCGGAGCCGAGAATAGGGGGAGCCAAGGCACCCACCGATTGTCACCTCCCGCTGGCAACGCCGCCGTAAACCAACCGTGTACCAACCGCCGAGGGGTCCCGTTCCGTGAGTCTGCATCCCACCCTCCAGCCCTACGCCGACGCCTGGACCCACTCCATCGACGCGATATCCGAACTGGTCCAGCCGCTCGTGGAGGGCGAGTGGAACCGGCGGACCCCGTGCCCGGGGTGGTCGATCCGGGACGTCGTCTCGCATGTGATCGGCCTGGACTGCGAGATGCTGGGCGACCCGCGTCCCATCCACACCCTGCCCCGGGACCTGTTCCACGTCACCAACGAGCACCAGCGCTACATGGAGATGCAGGTCGACGTCCGCCGCCACCACACGGCGCCGGAGATGACGTCGGAGCTGGAGTACACGGTCATCCGCCGCAACCGCCAGCTGCGCAACGAGTCCCGCGATCCCGGTACGAAGGTGCGCGGCCACCTCAGCACCGAGGTCACCCTCGAGGAGTCCATGCGCACCCACGCGTTCAACGTCTGGGTGCACGAGCAGGACCTCCGGGCCGCCCTCGGCCGTCCGGGCAACCTCGACTCCCCCGGCGCGCACATCGCCCGCGACGTGCTGCTCGCCGGACTCCCCCAGGTCGTGGCCGACAAGGCGCAGGCTCCGCGCAGTTCGGCGGTCGTCCTCGACGTGCACGGCCCCGTCGAGTTCCTGCGCACGATCCGCGTCGACATCCAGGGCCGCGGCACCCTGGAGACGGCACCCGCCCTCGGCCCCGCCGCCACCATCGGCCTCGACTGGGAGACCTTCGTGCGGCTGGCCTGCGGCCGGGTGTCCGCGGACGCGATGGCAGACCGGATCAAGACGGAGGGCGACCCGGAACTCACCGAGGCGATCCTGCGGAACTTCGCGGTCACCCGCTGACGCGGTGACTCGCTGATCCAGTGACCCTGGGTGCCCCGGTGAGGCGATGACGGGGTGACGCGGTGAGGCGGAGGCGTGCCGGCCCGGTGGGGCCGGCCACGGGCGGGGGACACCCGCCCGTCCGCCCGCTCACACCGGTACGTGCACCGTCTCCACCCGGGACGCCACCAGCCGCTCCCGCTCCCGCCGGGCCGCCCTGCTGCGCAGCCGCAGGATCTGGGAGACGCCGAGCGCCTGGAGGACGAACACCGCGCAGAAGGCGACGGTGAAGTCGTCGCCGGTGGCGTCCAGCAGCACCCCCACCGCGAACAGCGTCGTCATCGAGGCGACGAACCCGCCCATGTTCGTGATGCCGGACGCGGTTCCCTGCCGCTCCGGCGGATTCGCCGGCCGCGCGAAGTCGAAGCCGAGCATCGACGCCGGTCCGCACGCCCCGAGCACCGCGCACAGCACGATCAGCAGCCACATCGGCGCGTGCGCGCCGGGCCAGGCCAGCGTCACCGCCCAGACCACGGCCGTGGCCCCCACCGTCCCCAGCGCCAACGGCAGCCGGGCCTCGTGGTGCCGGGCCACGATCTGGCCGTACACCAGGCCGATCAGCATGTTGGAGAGCACGACCAGCGTGAGGAGTTCACCGGCGGTGGCCCGGCTGAGCCCTTGTGCCTCGACCAGGAACGGCATCCCCCACAGCAGCAGGAACACCATCGCGGGGAACTGGGTGGTGAAGTGCACCCACAGCCCGAGCCGCGTCCCCGGCTCCCGCCAGGACGCGAGGATCTGACGGCGGACATAGGCGGCGCCCCGGTGCGGGAACGGCTCCGGCTCGAACCCCTCGGGGTGGTCCTCCAGGAACAGCAGCAGCAGGACGAGCACCACGACTCCGGCGAGCGCGCTGCCCGCGAACGCCGCCGTCCATCCGATGCCGTGCAGCAGCCGGGCCAGCACCAGCGTCGACACCAGGTTGCCGGCCATGCCGGCCAGACCCGCGAGCTGCGCGACCAGCGGTCCGCGCCGCGCCGGGAACCAGCGCGAGCCGAGCCGCAGCACGCTGATGAACGTCATCGCGTCACCGCACCCGAGCAGCGCCCGCGACGCGAGCGCCGTGCCGTACGACGGTGAGAACGCGAAGCCCAGCTGCCCGGCCGTGAACAGCACGACGCCGATGGTCAGCACCTTCCTGGTACCGAGCCGGTCCACCAGGAGCCCCACGGGTATCTGCATGCCCGCGTACACCAGCAGTTGGAGGATGGAGAACGTGGACAGCGCGGAGGCGCCCACGTGGAAGCGGTCGGCGGCGTCGAGTCCGGCCACTCCCAGGGACGTTCGGAAGATGACGGCGACGAAGTAGACGGCGACGCCGATGGACCAGACGGCCACGGCGCGGCGGCCGCCCGGCGGGTCCGAGGGGAGCACGGCCGCCGGCCTGGATCCGCCGCTCATCGGACCTCGCCCCGGGCCAGATGGGAGAACCAGCCGATGTGCCGGTGGACCAGGGAGACGGCCGCCTCCGCGTCCCCCGCGCGCAGCGCGCCGAGGATCTCCTCGTGCTCGGTGAGGGTCTTGGCGATCCGGTCGGGGTGGGAGTGCATCACCGCCACGCCCATCCGCAGCTGGCGGTCGCGGAGCTGGTCGTAGAGGCGGGAGAGGATCTCGTTGCCGCCGCTGCGGACGATCTCCGCGTGGAAGCAGCGGTCGGTGACGGCGGCGCCCGCCAGGTCCCCGGCGGCGGCCTGGGCCTTCTGCCGGGCCAGCAGCCCCTCCAGCCGTTCGACGAGACCGGCGGGGGCGGGCACGGCCTTGCGCGCCGCGTGCTCCTCGACCAGCAGTCTGGTCTCCACGACGTCGGCGATCTCCTGCGCGGAGACCGGCAGGACCAGGGCGCCCTTCTTCGGGTAGAGCTTGAGCAGCCCCTCGGCCTCCAGTCGCAGCAGCGCCTCACGCACGGGGGTGCGCGACACCCCGACGGCCTCGGCGAGCTCGCCCTCGGTGAGCAGGGTGCCGCCCTCGTAACGGCGCTCCAGGACGGCTTGCTTGACATGGCTGTAGACGCGGTCGGCGGCGGGTGCTTGTTTGACGGCCAGGCTCATGCCCACAGGATAGATACATCACGTACGCATGGTGGCGCCCGTTCCAGCATCCGGACCCCGGACCGGACGGGCCTCTCCCCCTTCACCCGTTCGGGGAATTCGGCCCCAGCAACCGCACAACCTTCTGTGCTACTTACGTGTCACACACTTGCGGCCCTCTCGCTGTAGCAAGCCAACTCGGCCGCACAACAGGGGCATTCAACTTATTCGGGGTAACTCACTTGATAAAGGGCATTAAGGGCATCCGTCGCCGCCGTGTCGCCGCCGTAGCCGTCACCGCGGGCGCCGTGCTGGCCACCGGAGCCTTCGCCGCCGCACCCGCGCAGGCCGTCACCACGCCGACGATCATGGGCAAGACCGGCTATGTGATGAACAACGCGAACGGTGCGACGCTCTACAACAAGGGCATGGACACCAAGCTGTCCACCGGTTCCACCACGAAGATCATGACCGCGAAGGTCGTGCTCTCGCAGTCCAACCTCAACCTGGACGCCAAGGTCACCATCCAGAAGGCGTACAGCGACTACATCGTCGCCAAGGGCGCGTCGTCCGCCCACCTGATCGTCGGTGACAAGGTCACCGTCCGCCAGCTGCTCTACGGTCTGATGCTGCCGTCCGGCTGCGACGCCGCGTACGCGCTGGCCGACAAGTACGGCACCGGTTCGACCAGGGCCCTGCGGGTGAAGTCGTTCCTCGCCAAGATGAACTCCACCGCCAAGAGCCTCGGCATGACGAACAGCCACTTCGACTCGTTCGACGGCATCGGCAACGGTGGCAACTACTCGACGGCGAAGGACCTGACGAAGCTCGCCAGCAACGCGATGAAGAGCGCCAACTTCCGCGCGATCGTCAAGACCAAGTCGTACACGGCCAAGACGATCACCAAGACCGGCAGCACCCGCACCATGGCCGCGTGGACGAACACGAACACGCTGCTCAGCAGCTACAGCGGTGCCATCGGTGTGAAGACCGGCTCCGGCGTCGAGGCGAAGTACTGCCTCGTCTTCGCCGCGACCCGGAACGGCAAGACCGTCATCGGCACGATCCTCGCCGACACCAACGCCACGCAGCGTGCCACGGACGCCACGAAGCTCCTCAACTACGGCTTCGCGAAGCTGGCCTGACGCACACAGATCGAGGGGGTCCTTCCGCGGCGGCGGAAGGACCCCCTCGGTGTTTCCCGCCCGATTTCACCCGCACCGGTGAACATCATTGCGCTGGCTGGCATATTCGATTTGCTCCGCTCTACGTTCCGCAGCGGAGGTGGTTCACATGAATGAACCCGGCAAGAGGCCCGACGCGGGCAAGCGGCACGACGCGATCGACGTCGGCGACTTCGTCTACGCGGCCACGGGCGCCCGGGTCCGCCGGCTGACCCTGCCCGGCGGAGCGCACTGGTTCCCTGCGGTCGACGTGTGCAAGGAGTTGGGGTACGCCAACTCGCGGAAGGCTCTTTCCGATCATGTACCCGAAGAACATCGAGACAATCTCGAGACCGTCACTGGAAGTTACGGTCTCAGCATTCCCCCAGGCAGGGGCTGGCGCCGAGACTTGCAGCTCATCGATCTCCAAGGCCTGATCCTCCTCGTCAACGGCTGCACCAAGCCCGCCTGCGAACCCTTCAAGCAGTGGTGCGCCGAGGTGATCGAGACCGTCCAGCGCGATGGTTCCTACACGCTGGAGGAGGCCGAGGTGCAGCCCTCCGCACCCGGCGCCCCCATCGCGTACGCCATGCCGGAGCAGATCGCCGATGCCATCGTCCGGCTGGAGGAGCGCAACATCCAGGCGGACGAGCAACTCGCCGTCGCCCGGCAGGAGTCGCTCGCCCTGCAACGCACCACGGTGGATCTCCAGCACACCGCGGTGGACCTCCAGACGAACATGATGGAGATGCAGCGCACCCTGGTGGAGATGCAGCGCGAGGCCCTCGCGGCGCAGCAGGCCGTGGCGCTGGCCATGGAACGCATCGCGAACCGGCTCGACGCCCTGGCCCTCGACCGTCCGGCGCCCGCTGCGACCGTCCCGGTGAACCCGACCACCGAGTCCGTGCTGGCCGACTGGCGGCAGCGGCTGTCCGTGACGTCGGACGTGTGGGCGGTGGCGGTGGCGATCGTCCCGGTCCTGGTCGAGACGGGTGAGCTGCGTCAACCGCTGGAGTCCATCGCGGCCCGTACGGGGCTCTCGGTGCACCGGGTGAACGACAGCCTGCGGATGCTGCGCAAGCACGCCTGCATCCACTCGCGGGGCGCAAGCGAGGACGGGGCGCCGATCTACGTGCTGAACCGTCCCTGACCCGGACCCGGAACAGCAGAGAGGGGACGGTCGCAAACCAAAGTTGCGGCCGGCCCCTCTCTGCGTCGAGCCTATCCGGTCGAGGCGACCGTCATGCCCAGGTGATCAGCTTTTTCGGTTCTTCCAGGATCGCCGCGACATCCGCGAGCACCTTCGATCCCAGTTCGCCGTCGACCAGTCGGTGGTCGAAGCTCAAGGCCAGCGTGGTGACCTGGCGAGGCTTCACCTTGCCCTTGTGGACCCACGGCTGGAGCTTGATCGCACCGACCGCGAGGATCGCGGACTCACCCGGATTGAGGATCGGCGTACCGGTGTCGACGCCGAAGACGCCGACGTTGGTGATCGTCACCGTCCCGCCCTGCATCGCCGTCGGCGAGGTCTTGCCCTCGCGCGCCGTCGACACCAGCTCGCCCAGTGCCTCGGCCAGCTGCGGCAGCGTCTTCGTCTGCGCGTCCTTGATGTTCGGCACGATCAGACCGCGCGGGGTGGCCGCCGCGATGCCCAGGTTGACGTAGTGCTTGAGCACGATCTCCTGGTTGGCCTCGTCCCAGGACGCGTTGACGTCCGGGTTGCGCTTGATCGCGACCAGCAGGGCCTTGGCGATCAGCAGCAGCGGGTTCACCCGCAGGCCCTGCATCTCCTTGTCCTGCTTCAGCTCCTCGACGAGCTTCAGCGTGCGGGTCACGTCGACCGTCACGAACTCCGTGACGTGCGGCGCGGTGAACGCGGAACCGACCATGGCCTGCGCGATCGCCTTGCGGACCCCCTTGACCGGGATCCGGGTCTCGCGGGCGGTGTCGTACGCCGCGACCGGCGCCGGGGCCTGCACCGGCGCCGGGGCGGCGGCCGGAACGGGAGCCGCCGGGGCCACCGGAGCGGCGACGGCCGGGGCCTGCGCGGCGGCGGCCGCCGCGTGCACGTCCTCGCGCGTGACGATGCCGTCCGGACCGGACGGAACCACCTGCGCCAGGTCCACGCCCAGGTCCTTGGCCAGCTTGCGCACCGGGGGCTTGGCCAGCGG
Organism: Streptomyces adustus; assembly: GCF_009377175.1. Lineage (GTDB taxonomy): Bacteria > Actinomycetota > Actinomycetes > Streptomycetales > Streptomycetaceae > Streptomyces > Streptomyces adustus. The sequence continues at coordinate 51,876 of NZ_VJZD01000011.1, read as the reverse complement.
ACGCTGCCCGGCGGTGGCGGCCGGGCCGCCCGCGCCGTTCAGCTCGCCCTGGATCGCCGCGGCAGCCGCCGGAACCGGCTGAGCGGTCCGGGTCTCCTGGCCCGGGGCCTGCGTGCCCTTGCGGGGGCGCCGCCGGGTGGAGGAGGTGGCCACGCCGTAGCCCACGAGGACCGGCGTGCGGGCCGGCGCCGCCGGCTCCTCGGGTGCCGGGGACTCCTCCTGCTGCGCGGCGGCGGGCGCCGGGATCTCGACGGGGGCAGCCCCGCCCGCCACGTCCACCGCGATGATCGCCGTGCCCACGTCCACCGTGGTTCCCTCGGGGAACCGCAGTTCGCGGACCACTCCGTCGTAGGGGATGGGGAGTTCGACGGCCGCCTTGGCGGTCTCGACCTCGCACACCACCTGGCCGTCCGTCACCGTGTCGCCGGGCTGGACATACCACTTGAGGATCTCGGCCTCGGTGAGTCCCTCGCCCACGTCGGGCATCTTGAACTCGCGTACGGACCCTTCGGTCATCGTCGTCACGACCCTCTCCTCAGTACGCCAGGGCACGGTCGACGGCGTCGAGCACCCGGTCCAGGCCCGGCAGGTACTCCTCCTCCAGGCGGGCCGGCGGGTACGGGGCGTGGTAGCCGCCGACCCTGAGCACCGGAGCCTCCAGGTGGTAGAAGCAGCGCTCCGTGATCCGGGCGGCGATCTCCGCGCCGGAGCCGAAGAACACGGGCGCCTCGTGGACCACGACCAGGCGGCGGGTCTTCTCGACCGAGGCCTGGATGGTGTCGAAGTCCAGCGGGCTGATCGAGCGCAGGTCCACGACCTCCAGGGACTTGCCCTCCTCGGCGGCCGCGGCGGCGACCTCCAGGCACGTCTTGACCATCGGGCCGTACGCGACCAGCGTGAGGTCCGTGCCCTCGCGGGCGACGCGGGCCTTGTGCAGCTCGCCCGGGATGGCGTCGGTGTCGACCTCGCCCTTGTCCCAGTAGCGGCGCTTGGGCTCGAAGAAGATGACCGGGTCGTCGCTCTGGATCGCCTGCTGGAGCATCCAGTAGGCGTCGGAGGGGGTCGCCGGGGTGACGACCTTGAGGCCCGCGACGTGCGCGAAGAGCGACTCGGGGGACTCGGAGTGGTGCTCGACGGCGCCGATGCCGCCGCCGTACGGGATGCGGATGACGACCGGCACCTTCACGGCGCCGAGCGACCGGGCCCGCATCTTCGCGAGCTGGGTGACGATCTGGTCGTACGCCGGGAAGACGAAGCCGTCGAACTGGATCTCCACGACCGGCCGGTAGCCGCGCAGCGCCAAGCCGATCGCGGTGCCGACGATGCCGGACTCGGCGAGCGGAGTGTCGATGACCCGGTCCTCGCCGAAGTCCTTCTGGAGGCCGTCGGTGATCCGGAAGACTCCGCCCAGCTTGCCGACGTCCAGGCCCATGATGACGACCTTGGGGTCGGTCTCCAGGGCCTTGCGCAGCGACTCGTTGAGCGCCTTCGCGAGGGGAAGCGTCTGAACAGCCATGATTACTCGGCCTCTCCGCCCGTGAAGGACGCCTGGTAGGCGGCGAACTGCGCGCGCTCCTCGTCGACGAGCGCGTGCCCGTCCGCGTACACGTTGTCGAAGATCGCCATGTGCTCCGGTACGGGCATGGCCCGGACGACCTCGCGGACGTGCTTGCCGAGCGCCTCGCTCTCCGTCTCGAGCTCCTCGAAGAAGGCCGCGTCGGCGTGGCCCTCGTTCTCCAGGTAGGCCCGCAGGCGCAGGATCGGGTCCTTGGCCTCCCACTCCTCGCGCTCCGCGTCGCGGCGGTAGCGGGTCGGGTCGTCGGAGGTGGTGTGGGCGGCCATGCGGTACGTGAACGCCTCCACCAGCGTCGGTCCCTCGCCGTGCCGGGCGCGCTCCAGGGCCGCGCGGGTCACCGCGAGGCAGGCCAGGACGTCGTTGCCGTCGACCCGGACGCCGGGGAAACCGAAGCCGCGGGCGCGCTGGTAGAGCGGGACGCGGGTCTGCTTCTCGATGGGCTCGGAGATCGCCCACTGGTTGTTCTGGCAGAAGAACACGACCGGAGCGTTGTAGACCGCCGAGAAGACGAACGACTCGTTGACGTCGCCCTGGCTGGAGGCGCCGTCGCCGAAGTACGCGAGCACGGCGGAGTCCGCGCCGTCCTTGGAGACGCCCATCGCGTAGCCGGTGGCGTGCAGGGTCTGCGAGCCGAGGACGATCGTGTACAGGTGGAAGTTGTTGCTGTTGGGGTCCCAGCCGCCGTTGTTCACGCCGCGGAACATGCCGAGCAGGTTGGTCGGGTCGACCCCGCGGCACCAGGCGACGCCGTGCTCGCGGTAGGTCGGGAAGACGTAGTCGTCGTCGCGCAGGGCGCGGCCGGAGCCGATCTGGGCGGCCTCCTGGCCGAGCAGCGAGGCCCACAGGCCCAGCTCGCCCTGGCGCTGCAAGGACGTGGCCTCGGCGTCGAAGCGTCGGGTGAGCACCATGTCGCGGTACAGACCACGGAGCTCGTCGGGTGTCACGTCGGCGACGTACTTGTCGTAGTCGGCGTTCTTGACGCGCTTGCCCTCGGGCGTCAGCAGCTGGACCAGTTCCGGTCCCGCGCCCGCTGTGTCCGGCGTGCTGCCGGCGCTCGTGCGCTTGGTACCGGCGCTGCGTCGCGGCTTGCGCGCGGCAGTGCTCTCCACGGTCACGTGTAGCTCCTCCGTCGGTCCGGCCCCCGGGGTTGCCGGCAGGCTGGGTTCCCCCCTGCTCCTTTTTGGAGCCGGAGGGAGCGGCTCACCTGTTCCGGCACCCGTGCACGGGGTGGGTGCCACTCGGCCGGGAACAGGCGTGACAGGTGCCCCGGCGAGCGCCCTGCAACAGTCACGTTACCCAGTGCTCCACATTTCTGTGAAACCCCTCCTGACCTGCGATTTTGCTTGGATTTCCAAGTAAATCGGGATGGACGGGAAGGTCGCTGGTCACAGCCTTGCAGGAGGCCGGAGCAACGGCACGTTATCCCGGTCACCCACGTCACGGGAAGAGCTGACGTGGGAAACTGACCGGGTGCACGAAAAGGGAAAAATCAGGGTCTTCCTCCTCGATGACCACGAGGTGGTGCGCCGTGGGGTGCACGAGATGCTCTCGGTCGAGGACGACATCGAGGTGGTCGGCGAGGCCGGTACGGCCGCCGAGGCCCTGGCGCGAATTCCGGCCACCCGGCCGGACGTGGCGGTCCTCGACGTGCGGCTGCCGGACGGCAGTGGGGTGGAGGTGTGCCGGGAGGTCCGGTCCGGGGACGACTCCGTCGGCTGCCTGATGCTGACCTCGTTCGCGGACGACGAGGCCCTGCTGGACGCGATCATGGCGGGTGCCTCCGGCTATGTGCTGAAGGCCATCCGGGGCAACGAGCTGCTGACCGCCGTCCGTGAGGTCGCCGCCGGGAGGTCGCTGATCGATCCGCAGGCCGCCGCGCGCGTGCGCGAGCGTCTGCGCGAGGGCGGACAGGCCGAGGCCGACGACCGGCTCGCGCGGCTGACCGAGCAGGAGCGCAGGATTCTCGACCTGATCGGCGAGGGACTCACCAATCGCCAGATCGGCGAGCGGCTGCATCTCGCCGAAAAGACGATCAAGAACTACGTCTCGGGTCTGCTGGCGAAACTCGAGATGCAGCGGCGCTCCCAGGCCGCCGCCTTCGTGGCCCGGACCCAGGCCGGGAAAGAGTGAACACGCGTGCGCGGTGATCGTCCCGACCCCGTCCCGGCCTCCCTCGACGACCGCCGGGACCGGTTCGAGCACACTATGTGACCACAAGCGACTGACCGCGACTTACTGTGACAACGCCCAGCTCACAGCCTTGCTCGGTGCCCTAGCATCTGCCGCGTGCCGCGCCCTTCCGTACCACCCCCCGCACCTCACGCGCCCCCGTCGCCACCGTTGAGCGCCCTTCTGCGCCAGTACGCCGCCGGGTCCGCCCTCGCCTGCCAGCCCGTCGACCAAGGGCTGCTGAACCGCGGCTACCGCCTGTGCACCACCCGCGGCCGCTACTTCCTCAAGCATCACTTCGACCCCGACACCGCCGACCCGGCCGCGATCGAGCGCCGGCACCGGGCCACCCAGCGCCTGGCGGACCTGGGCGTCCCGGTGGCCCCGCCGCTGACCGGCCGCGACGGGCGCACCGTCGCCGTGGTCGGCGGCCACGCCTACGCCCTGCACCCCTGGATCGACGGCCGCCACCGCCACGGCGGCCAGCTGACCACCGGCCAGTGCGCACGTCTCGGCGGGCTCCTGGGGGCCGTACACGCCTGTCTGGAGCATGTGATGCCGCCGAAGGGGCGCACCCGCCCCGCGACGAGTCCCCATCCCGTGGAGAGCGCCGACCCGGACTCCACGTTCGCCCTGATCGACGATCTGCTCACCCGGGTGAGTCGGCACCGCCCCGCCGACTCCTTCGACGAACTGGCCCGGCATCGGTTGCTGGAACGGCGCGCCCTGCTGGAACGGCACGCGGACCGGCGGCCGCCGCGCGGGGCCTCGGTGGGCTGGGTGCACGGCGACTTCCATCCGTTCAACCTGCTCTACAAGGGCGACGCCCCGGCCGCGATCGTCGACTGGGACCGCCTGGGCGTGCAGCCCCGCGCCGAGGAGGCCGTACGCGCCGCCGCGATCTTCTTCGTCCGTCCGGTGGGCGCCCTGGACCTGCCGAAGGCGCGGGCCTACGCGCGCGCCTACCGCCGCTCGGCGGGCGCCACCCCCTCGGAGCTCGCCGCGGCCGTCCACCGGGTGTGGTGGGAGCGTCTGAACGACTTCTGGATGCTGCGCTGGCACTACGAGCGGGGCGACACCCGCGCGGATCCGCAGTTCCCGGCGGCCTCGGCGCTCGTGATGTGGTGGACCCGGGAGTACGACGCGGTGTGCGAGGCGTTCGCGGGGTGAGTGCCGGACGGCCCGACCGCGGGCCCCGGCGCGTGCGGACCGGTCCGCACGCGGGCCCGACGCGACGCGCGCGTGCACCCGGTCCTCGGGTCCACGCGCGCGTAGCCGGTTGCCGTCAGGCAGGCCGGAAGCGGGTCAGAAGCCGCCCGCCGCCCCGTCCGTGGCGCCGCCGGCGTCCGTGCCGCCGTCGGTCGGGACCGCGGGGGTGGACGGGTTCGATGCCGACTGCGTCGGGTCGCCCGTCGGGTCGTCGCCGGTGGTCGGGTCGTCGGTCGGCTCGTACGACGGCTCGCTGGAGGCGGTCGCGGACGGCGACCACGACGGCGTGTACGACGGCTTGTAGTGCGAGCCGTTGCCCTGGTCGTCGTTCGACGAGTTGTCCGAGGAGTCGTCGGCGGTGTCGTCGCTCGGGGTCTCGCTGGCCTTGTCGTCCACGGCGGAGTGCGAGACGGTCGGCGGCGGCGTGGTGCCGGAGCCGGTTCCGGTGCCGCCACCGGAGTACTGCGCCAGTGCGACGCCCGCCGCGACGGCGATCACCGCGAGGACGGCGAGGATCCACAGCTTGCCGCGGCCGCTGCCCCGGTTGCCGTGCCCCTCGAAACCGCCGTCGTCACCGCTGCCGTACCCGGGCGGCAGGATCGGCTGCGGGATCATCGTGGTGCCGGAGCCGTCGCCGCCGTGCGGCAGCACGGTCGTGTTCGCGTATCCGGCCGACGGGACGTGCCGGCCGTCGTGCGCCTGTACCGGGCCGGTGTTCCAGGTGCCGGTGTGGCTGCCCTGGTCGTACAGCATCTGGAGGCCGTACTGGACCAGGCCGCGCATCTCCTCCGCCGTCTGGAACCGGTCGTCGGGGTCCTTGGCGAGCGAGCGCATGACGAGCCCGTCGAGCTCCGGCGGCGCGGCGTCGGCGTGCTCGGACGGCGGCGTAGGGATGTCCTGGACGTGCTGGTAGACCACCGACAGCGGGGTCTCGCCGATGAACGGCGGACGCAGCGCGAGGAGTTCGTACAGCAGGCAGCCCGTCGCGTACAGGTCGGAGCGGTAGTCGACGGCCTTGCCCAGCGCCTGCTCGGGGGAGAGGTACTGCGGGGTGCCCATGACCATGCCGGTCTGCGTCATCGTCGTCGACGCCCCGTGCAGGGCGCGGGCGATGCCGAAGTCCATCACCTTCACGGCGCCGTTGTCGGTGATGATGACGTTCGCCGGCTTGATGTCACGGTGCACGATGCCGTGCTGGTGCGAGTAGGCGAGCGCCTCCAGCACCCCGGAGACGATGATCAGCGCCTGCTCGGGCCCCGGCGCCTCGGCGTCGATCAGCAGATCGCGGATGGTGCGGCCCTCGACCAGCTCCATCACGATGTACGGCACCGACTGGCCGCCCACGATGTCCTCGCCGGAGTCGTACACGGCGACGATCGCGTGGTGGTTCAGGCCGGCCACCGACTGCGCCTCACGCGTGAAGCGGGCCTTGGAGGTCGGGTCCTCGGCGAGGTCGGCGCGCAGCAGCTTGACGGCGACGGTGCGCCCGAGCCGTACGTCCTCGGCCGCGAACACCTCGGCCATTCCGCCCCGGCCCAGTCTGTGGGTGAGCCGGTACCGACCGTCCCCCACCAGTCCGCCGTTTCCCCACAACTCCGGCGCATCTGACATTCCGCCGCCAGTCGCCTCGGGGTCGGACGGGCCCTGGGCGCGCTGCTGCTGTGCCATCGGTCCTCGCCGTCGTTTCTGCCCGCGGTGCGCGCGGTGTTGTCACGGTCTCCGTCGGCCACGCTACAGCCTCGGCGCAAGCCTCCGGTCCGGGGCGACCCCCTCGATCGGCCGAGGACGGATCGGCCATCAAAGCCGTAGCACGCGCTGTCGCGCAAATCCTGTGCGCAGCCGGTTCGACACCTGTAACGCTTGCGCGACGCTTCTTTCGCGTACGGTCACGGAACGGGCACCGAGCTTGACGTGTCCGTGCCCTGGGGCAGACTTGGCCGAGAATGGGTCATTCGATCAACGACGGTCACGGCGCCGACGGCTATGGGGGAAAAGCGGAGATGAGCCAGGACGGGGCGAACGGCCGGTATGCGGGGCGGGCCCTCGCCGGCGGCCGCTATCAGCTGCGCGACTTGCTCGGCGAAGGCGGCATGGCCTCCGTGCACCTCGCCTACGACGCCGTGCTCGACCGTCAGGTCGCGGTGAAGACCCTGCACACCGAGCTGGGCCGGGAGCAGGCCTTCCGCGAGCGCTTCCGCCGCGAGGCCCAGGCCGTGGCCAAGCTCACCCACACCAACATCGTCTCCGTCTTCGACACCGGCGAGGACGACGTCGACGGGACGACGACCCCGTACATCGTCATGGAGTACGTCGAGGGCCGCCCGCTCGGGTCGGTCCTGGACGAGGACGTCCGCACGCTCGGCGCGATGCCCGCCGACAAGGCCCTGAAGGTCACCGCGGACGTGCTCGCGGCGCTGGAGATCAGCCACGAGATGGGGCTGGTCCACCGTGACATCAAGCCCGGCAACGTGATGGTGACCAAGCGCGGCGTCGTCAAGGTGATGGACTTCGGCATCGCCCGCGCCATGCAGTCCGGTGTCACCTCCATGACGCAGACCGGCATGGTCGTCGGCACCCCGCAGTACCTCTCCCCCGAGCAGGCCCTCGGCCGGGGCGTGGACGCGCGCAGCGACCTGTACTCGGTCGGCATCATGCTGTTCCAGCTGGTCACCGGGCGGCTGCCGTTCGAGGCGGACTCGCCGCTCGCGATCGCGTACGCGCATGTCCAGGAGGAGCCGGTGGCTCCCTCCTCGATCAACCGCGCGCTGCCGCCCGCGGTGGACGCGCTGATCGCCCGCGCGCTGAAGAAGAACCCGAACGAGCGCTTCCCGACCGCCGTCGCCATGCGCGACGAGTGCCTGCGGGTGGCGGCCTCCCTCCAGGCGGCCGCGCCGAGCATCGTCCCCGGGGCGCAGACGTCGAACGGGGCGGGTGTCAGTGCCGCGGTGTTCCCGCCGGTCGACCAGGCGGCTCCGGCGCCGTCCGGCCCGGTGCAGACGCCGTACCAGCCGACCCCGCCCGGCCCGTACGGCACCCCGGCGCCGACGCCGCCAGGTCCGGCTCCGGCTTACGGCTACCCGCAGCAGACGCACCCGACCCCCCAGGGGCACCAGGGCGGCTACGGGACGCCGGTGCCCGGGTACGGCGCACAGCACGGGCCGTCCACGCCGGCCCCGTACAACCTCACCCCGCAGACCGTGACCGCCAAGGCGCCCTCCGGCGGCGGCAACCGGTCGGTCGTCGTCGGGGCGATCCTCGTCTCGCTCGTCGCGGTGGGCGGTCTGCTCGTGGTCCTCAACATGAACGGCAACGGCGACGACAACGGAGGACAGGGCGGGAGCAGCACGAGCGCCTCGTCCTCGTCCTCGTCCTCGGCGTCGACCTCGGACGGCAAGGTGGCGGGCTATCGCGGCCCGGACACCTCGAAGACGATCGACCCGACGGAGTGCAGCGAGCCGCAGGAGTCGTACAACGACCCGGACAAGGTCCGGCTCCCCAACTTCCAGTTCAAGTACATCAAGTCGGTCAAGGAGTGCTTCCAGGCGGCCGGCTGGAAGTGGAAGATCACGGAAGTCGACGAGAACACCTACGGCGAGGGCTCGGTCCGGGACCAGTTCCCGCCGGCCGGCACGGACGTCGACCCCAAGGCGGTACCCGAGATCACGCTCACCGTCTCGACGGGCAACCCCCCGTCCTGACCCGCGTCCCAACCCGGGAGAAGCAACCGGCCCTGTTCCGGGACCATCGGGTCCGGAACAGGGCCGCGGCGTGCTTGCACGTCCGGTGATCTAGAGATACGGCCCGCCGGTGCGGCCGACCGTGCGCGGGTCCTCGATGCCCTCGTGGCTCGCGCCCGGCGGAAGGGCGCGGCGCATCTGCTCCAACTGGGCGCGGGCCGCCATCTGCTGGGCGAACAACGTGGTCTGGATCCCGTGGAAGAGGCCCTCCAGCCAGCCCACCAACTGAGCCTGCGCGATGCGCAGTTCCGCGTCGCTCGGGGTCACCTCGTCCGCGAACGGCAGGGACAGCCGCTCCAGTTCCTCGACGAGCTCCGGAGCCAGTCCGTCCTCCAGCTCCTTCACGGAGCTCGCGTGGATCTCCTTGAGCCGGACCCGGCTCGCCTCGTCCAGCGGAGCCGCACGCACCTCCTCGAGCAGCTGCTTGATCATGCTGCCGATCCGCATGACCTTCGCGGGCTGCTCCACCATCTCCGTCACCGGGATCTCGCGGGAGTCGTCATCCGCGTCCGTGCCACCGAGTGCCATGCCATCCTGACCCACGACCAGGATCTTCTGGGCGTTCTCCGGCGACCTTTCGTTGCTCGGCATCTCCATGCCGTCATTCTCTCGCACCGCCACACCCCGTCACGTCCCTCCCTCGGCCGAACCCGGAATGCCCGGATCATCCCGCCGTGTGACGCTGATTGCCTCGATCTTGACAATCCGACGACTGGGCACCGGGAGGGGGTCACCGACGTGACTCCAAGGCGGTACATATGGCGCACGGTGGGCGTGTGCGGACTGTGGGGACTGGCCTGTGGGCTGGTCGGCGGCGGACCGGCGTACGCGACGGACTGCGTCCGTCCCAGCGCGGCCTCGCCGGCTCCGGCCCCACCCATACCCGCGGCGCCGATACCCGAGGCGCCGATACCCGAGGCACCGGTCGCACCCGCCGCACCGACGTCCTCTCATACGTACTCGCATACGTACTCGCACACGTCTTCGCACGGCTCCGCGCACACCTCCGCGCATCACTCCGCGTCCGCGTCCGCGTCCCCGTCGGCCTCCGCGTCGAGCTCCGGCTCCGCTTCGGCCTCCGCCTCCGCGTCCGCCTCGGAACCCGAGCGGGCCGGCAGCCGGGCCGGTGAGGGGCGGCAACGGCCCGGAGGCCGGGACGACACGGCGGTGCGGATCGAGGGCGACGACCAGGACGCGCTGTATCCGGACGGCTCGGACGAGGACGCCGACGACGGTGCCTCCGCCGCCCCGGACGCCTCGGCGGCCGGCCGGCCCACCGGGGCGCCCCAGGAAGCCGGTCTGACACCCGCCACACCCTCCGGAGATCCCGCGCACCAGACCGTCGCGCGCACCGGGAGCGCCCCCGAACCCGTTCTTCAGATCCTGCCGCTCGGCAGCGGCCTGATGCTGATCGGGCTCGGCTTCGGCCTCGCGTTCGTGGCCCTGCGTCTGCGGCGCGGCTGAGCGCGCCGCCCGGACGTCCGGCGGAGCGGTCAGACCACGTGGTGCGGCGGAACCAGCAGCACCTTTCCGATGTGGCCGCTCTCCTCCACGACCCGGTGAGCGGCGGGTGCCTCGTCCATGGGGATCTCGCGGTCCACGACCGGTCGCACCCGGCCGGCCGAGATCAGCGGCCAGACGTGTTCGCGCACGGCCGCGACGATCGCCGTCTTCTCGGACAGCGGGCGGGCCCGCAGTGAGGTCGCGGCGATCGCGGCACGCTTGTTGAGGAGGGTGGCGATGTTCAGTTCGCCCTTGATGCCACCCTGCATGCCGATGATCGCCAGGCGGCCGTTGACGGCGAGCGCCTGGACGTTGCGGTCCAGGTACTTGGCGCCCATGTTGTCGAGGATGACGTCCGCGCCGGCGCCGCCCGTGGCCCGTTCGATCTCGGCGACGAAGTCCTGCTCCCGGTAGTTGATCAGGATGTCCGCGCCGAGTTCCGCGCAGCTGTCCAGCTTCTCCTTGCTGCCCGCGGTGACCGCGACCCTGGCCCCGACGGCCTTGGCGAGCTGGATCGCCATCGTGCCGATGCCGCTGGAACCGCCGTGCACGAGCAGCGTCTCGCCCGGACGGAGGTGGGCGATCATGAAGACGTTCGACCAGACCGTGCAGACCACCTCGGGCAGCGCCGCGGCCCGGCGCAGATCGACCCCCTCGGGCACGGGCAGCAGCTGGCCGGCCGGGACGACGACCTTCTCGGCGTAGCCGCCGCCCGCGAGCAGTGCGCAGACCTCGTCGCCGATGTTCCAGCCGGAGACGCCGGTGCCCATCGCGGCCACCCGGCCGGAGCACTCCAGGCCCGGGTACGGCGACGCCCCCGTCGGGGGGTTGTAGAGGCCCTGCCGCTGCATGATGTCGGCGCGGTTGACGGCGCTGGCCACCACCTCGACCAGCACCTCGCCCTCGCCCGGTACGGGATCGGGGACCTCGGCCCACACCAGTGCCTCGGGTCCGCCTGCTTCGGGAATCGTGATCGCATGCATGGAAGGGACGCTACTCCCGCCGCGTCTCCCGATCGCGCCGCCCCACGGGCCTCGGAGCGGCGCCGCTCAGGCCGGTGGGAGCGGCGGGACGCTCGGCGTGCCGGAGGCGCCCCGGGGGCCGTCCGGCGGCACCCGGACGATCGTGATCAGCCGGTCCGTCGGCTCCAGCAGGCCGACCGCGGGGTCGTCGTAACCGAGGAGGCGGTGTCCCCGTACGACGCTGACCACCAGGTCGTCGGTCTCGCGCGGGCCGCGCCCCGCCTCGGCCTTGGTGACGGGCCGTTCGACGAGATCGAGTCCGGCGCCCTGCTGGATGAGGTCCTCCATGACCCGCCCGGCGGAGGGGCTGAGCACGGACAGGCCCAGCAGCCGGCCGGCCGCACCGGCGCTGGTGATGACCTCGTCGGCACCGGACTGCTTCAGCAGCGGGGCGTTCTCCTCCTCGCGCACGGCGGCCACGATCTTCGCCGTACGGTTGAGCTGCCGAGCCGTCAGGACCACCAGGACGGCCGTGTCGTCGCGCTGCGTGGCGATGATGATCCGGCCCGCCCGGTGCACCTCGGCCCGCCGCAGCACATCGCTGCGGGTCGCGTCCCCGACGATCCCCTCATAGCCCTCGGCCGTCGCGGCGGCGATCACCGTCGCGCTGGGGTCGATCACCACGACCTGGCTCTGCTTCAGGCCGGACGCACAGGCGGACCGGATCGCGGACCGGCCCTTCGTGCCGAAGCCGACGACGACAATATGGTCGCGCAAGGTGGGCCTCCGATGGTGATGCACCGCGACGGGCGCGCCGCGGCGGACGTGTTGCTCGTGACGTGTACGCCCGTGTCGGCCACCATGGTGCCGACTTTCCGGATCACCGCCACAGGGGGCACGCGATGAACGACCAGCGACAACCGCCATACCGGACGAAAAGGCTCTCCCTTCTGCGTTCCGTCTGGTACCGGACCAGCACCGAGGCGCGTGACGACGCCGAGGCGGGCCGGTCCATCTCCATGCCGACCCAGAGCGCCACACCTCCCTTGCAGCAGGTGCTGCGCCGCCTGGCCCTGGCCCTGCTGGTGCTGGCCGTCACCACGCTGGTGGTCTACGTCGACCGGGCCGGCTACCACGACAGCGCCGACGAATCGGTCGACTTCCTGGACTCCGCGTACTACGCCACAGTCACCCTCTCCACCACCGGCTACGGCGACATCACCCCGGTCAGCGACTCCGCCCGGCTCACCAACATCCTCGTCGTCACGCCCCTGCGCGTGCTGTTCCTGATCATCCTGGTCGGCACCACCCTGGAGGTCCTGACCGAGCGCACCCGCCAGCAGGTCCGCATCCACCGCTGGCGGGCCCGGACCCGCGACCACGTCGTGGTCATCGGTTACGGGACCAAGGGCCGTCACGCCGTTCAGACACTGGTCGGACAGGGCATCGCCAAGGACCGGATCGTCGTCGTGGACGCCCAGCACAAGGTCGCCGACCTCGCCGGGGAGGACGGACTGGTGTCCGTGACGGGGGACGCCACCCGCTCCGAGACCCTGCTCAAGGCCGAGGTCCAGAACGCCGCACGGGTGATCGTGGCCCCGCAGCGCGACGACACGGCCGCCCTGGTCGCCCTGACCGCCCGGCAGCTGAACCGGCGCGCCACGATCGTCGCCGCCGTCCGGGAGGACGAGAACGCGCCCCTGCTCAAGCAGAGCGGTGCGGACACCGTCATCACCAGCTCCAGCTCGGCGGGCAGGCTGCTCGGGGTGTCCATGGTGAGCCCGTCGGTGGCCCGGACCCTGGAGGACCTGATGACTCTCGGCAGCGGCCTGGACCTGATCGAGCGTCCCGTCCTGGACGACGAGGTGGGCCGTGCCCCCCGCGACAGCGCGGACCTGGTCGTCGCCGTCGTACGCGGCGGGCAGCTGCTGGACTACAGCGACGCCCGGCTGACGGACATGCGCGCGGGCGACCACGTCATCGTCGTGAGCCGGGCCGTCCCCACCCCTGCGCTCTGACGGCGCCGCGGGTGGGGACGTTTCACGTGAAACAGGCGGCAACGCCGGCGCTAGCCCACGGCAGGTCGAGCAGGTCCGCCTCCTGATCCCGCCGGACACCGCCCGGCGGTACGACCGCGAGGGCGTCGGCCGCCGCGATGCCCCGCAGCATCGCCGGGCCGTTGTAGTGCAACGGCAGGGCACGGTCGCCGCGCAGCACGACGGGGACGAGCCGGGTGTCGTGCGGATGCCCGTGCGCCTCCTCCTGGAGGGGCATCGCATACGGCTCCGGAGCGGGACGCGCGGCCAGCACCCGCAGCAGCGGCTCGGCAAGGGTGAGCAGGCCGGAGACGGCCGCGAGCGGGTTGCCGGGCAGGCCGACGAGGTGCTGGTCGCTCTGCATCCGGGCCAGCAGCATGGGATGGCCCGGACGCACCTCGACGCCGTCGACCAGGAGCTCGGCACCGAGCCGGTCGAGCGTGGGGTGGAGGTGGTCGACGGGACCCGCGGCGGTGCCGCCGGTGGTCACGATCACGTCCGCGTCGGAGGTCGCGAGGGTCTTGCCCAAAGCCTTCGGGTCGTCTCCCAGATGGCGGACGGCGCCGACCTCGGCGCCCAGGGCGCGCAGCCAGGGCGGCAGCATCGGGCCCAGTGCGTCCCTGATCAGACCGTCGTGCGGCCGGCCCTCGGTGAGCAGTTCGTCGCCGAGGACGAGGACGTCGACGCGGGGGCGGGGGACCACGCTGAGGGTGTCGTACCCGGCCGCCGCGGCGAGGCCGAGCACGGCCGGGGTCACCAGGGTGCCGGTGGGGAGCAACTGGTCGCCGCTGCGGCACTCCTGACCGCGCGGGCGGATGTCCTGCCCGTGCGGGAGCTCACGGGTGGCGTAGAGCCGGGCCTTGTCGTCCGTGCGGCCGTGCTCGCTGCGCAGTACCGCGGTCGTGTCCGACGGGACGCGGGCGCCGGTGGCGATCCGGACGGCCTGGCCGTCACCCAGGGTCCCGGGGTCCGCCTGTCCCGCCAGTATCCCTTCGTCCCGTACGTCCCAGGGGCCGGGCCCTGCGACCGCCCAGCCGTCCATGGCCGAGGTGTCGAAGGAGGGGAGGTCGGTGAGGGCCGCGAGCGGTGCGGCCAGGACGAGGCCGAGGGCGCCGTCGAGCAGGACGGAGACGGGGGTGCGGCGAGCGGCAGCGCGCCGGGCGGCGCGCTCGGCGATCGCGCGTGCCTCCGGCCAGGGGGTGGCCTTGTGGTGGCGGTCCTGCGATGCGTGGACGGCCTCCCCGCGCTCGCCGGTCGCCTTCGGGGCGGTCACGGGACGCGGGGCGGCCGGGGCGGGGCCCCTGTTCTCGTTCACGAGCGCGAGCACCTCCTCGACGTCGAGATCCTCCGGGTCCCGGACACTCTCGGCGCCCGGCCCGGCCGGGGTCCGACGGGCGGTCACCCGGCGTCCGGGCGGGCGTCCGAAGCGGCGGCGGGGTCCGGAGCCGGGTCGGCGGGCTTGCCCCCGGCGGGGTCCTCCTGCGCCCAGCGCAGCGCCAGTGCGGCCGCCTTGCGGGCGGCCTCCGCGACCGCCTCGGGGCCGCCCTCGGCCCGTGCGGCCGCGTAGCCGACCAGGAAGGTGGTCAGCGGCGCCGCGGGCCGTGCGACACCATGGGCGGCGTCCCTGGCGAGGTCGAGCAGAACGCCGGTGTCGACGTCCAGCTCGATGCCCAGTTCGTCCTTGACCGCGGAAATCCATTCATCCAACACGTGCCCATGCTCCCTGATGCGTGACCTGGCGGTGGCGATGTCGTCCCAGGTGTCGCAGTCGAAAGAGGCGACCGGGTCCGGGACACGGGTGAGGTCGAGACCGGCGGTCAGCCGACGCAGCGGCAGCCCGACGAGACCGCCCCGGCCGTCGCGGTCGCTGCGGCCGTCGTGGCCCCCGTGGCCGTCGGCGAGCGCGCGCAGACCGTCGCGCAGCGCCTGGACGCGGTAGGCGGCCACCAGCGGCTGCTCGCGGCCGTCGGCATCGGTGAGCAGCGCGCCGTCCGCACCCGAGGACCGCAGGGCGCGCAGCAGCAGCCGTACCGTTCCCGGCGCGAGGAACGGCAGGTCGGCGGAGAGCACCAGGACGTGTTCCGCCGTGGTGTGCCCGAGCCCGGCGTCGAGCGCGGCGACGGGTCCCGCGCCGGGCGGGTCCTCGCGCGCCCACCGCACGGGCCGGACGGTGGGCCTGGGGTCGGCCACGACGACGGTCGTCCGCGCGTCGGCACAGGCGCCGAGCACGCGGTCGAGCAGCGTCCGCCCGCCCACCCGCACGCCGGGCTTGTCCGCGCCGCCGAGCCGCCGGGCGCCGCCCCCGGCGAGCACCACGGCGTCGTACGCCGCGCCGTCGCCGGGGTCACCCGGGTCTGCCGGGGCGCCGAGGGGCTCGTAGTCGGTCACGCACCGAGTATGCGCGCCGCGGCGATCACAAGGAACGGAGCAGTACCGCCGGCTGTTCCACGCAGTCCGCCACATGGCGCAGGAACCCGCCCGCCGTCCCGCCGTCGCACACCCGGTGGTCGAAGGTGAGCGAGAGCTGGACGACCTGCCGGACCGCGAGTTCGCCCTCGTGCACCCAGGGCCTGGGGACGATACGGCCGACACCGAGCATGGCCGCCTCGGGATGGTTGATGATCGGCGTGGAACCGTCGACCCCGAACACCCCGTAGTTGTTGAGGGTGAAGGTCCCGCCGGTCAGGTCACCGGGGGTCAGCGTGCCGGTGCGGGCCGCCTCGGTCAGCCGGGCGAACTGCTCGGTGAGTCCCTCCGCGTCCTGTGCGTGCGCGTCCCGGACCACGGGGACGACCAGCCCGCGCTCGGTCTGCGCGGCGAAGCCCAGGTGCACCCGGTCGAGCCGGACGATCTCCCTGGCGTCCAGGTCGACGGTGGAGTTGAGCTCCGGATACCGGGCCAGGGCCGCGGTGCAGATCCGGGCCAGCAGCGCGATGAGGGAGATCTTCGGTCCTCCGGCCGCGTTCATGGCGGCCCGGGCCCGCATCAGCTCCGTCGCGTCGGCGTCCACCCAGCAGGTCGCGTCCGGGATCTCGCGCCGGCTGCGGGACAGCTTGTCGGCGACGGCGCCCCGGATGCCCTTGAGAGGGACGCGGGTCTCGCCGGACCCGGGGGTCGCGGCGGTCGCGGCGAGGGACGGCTGCGCGGCCGTCGACGGCACCCGCAGGTGCGCCGCGGCGGAGGGTTCGGCCGGCCGCTGCGGGGCGGTGGCCGCCTTCAGCGCGTACTCGACGTCCGCCCGCAGGATCAGCCCGTCCGGCCCGGAGCCGGTCAGCTCACGCAGATCCAGCCCGTTCTCCCGCGCGAGCCTGCGCACGAGGGGCGAGATCACGGGCACGGGCCCGTCGGAGAGCGACCCGGCCACGGACGAACCGGTCGCGGACGAACCCGCCACGGACTCGCGCCCCGCGGCCACGGCCTCGGCGGAAGCGAGCCGCCCGGCGGAGGCCACGGCCCCTGCGGAGGCAGGCTGCCCGGCGGAGGTCAGGGGACCTGCGGAAGACACCGGCCGGTCCGCGGGACGCACCCGCCTGCGTCGCGCCGGAGCCGCTCCCGTCCCATATCCGACCAGGACGTTGCCGGAGCCCGTGTCCTCGTCGGCGACGGCCGGTCCACCGACCGCGACCGTCAGCAGGGGTGCCCCGACTGGCAGTTCGGTGCCCTCGTCGCCGAAGCGGGCGGTGACCACACCGCCGTAGGGGCAGGGCACCTCGACCATCGCCTTGGCCGTCTCGACCTCGACGACCGGCTGGTCGATGGCGACGACGTCGCCGACCTGCACCAGCCAGCGCACGATCTCCGCCTCGGTGAGCCCCTCGCCGAGGTCGGGGAGCTTGAACTCCAGCACCTGTGCCATCAGTTGTCCGCCTCCCATTGCAGACGCGCCACGGCGTCCAGGATCCGGTCCACGCCGGGCAGGTGGTGACGCTCCAGCATCGGCGGCGGGTACGGGATGTCGAATCCCGCGACGCGCAGCACCGGTGCCTCCAGGTGGTGGAAGCAGCGTTCCGTGACCCGGGCGGCGATCTCCCCGCCGGGGCCGCCGAAGCCGCCCGACTCGTGCACGACGACCGCCCGTCCGGTGCGTCGCACCGAGGCGCAGACCGTCTCGTCGTCGAACGGCACCAGGGAGCGCAGGTCGACGACTTCGAGGTCCCAGCCCTCCGCCCGGGCCGCCTCGGCGGCTTCGAGGCAGACGGGCACCGACGGACCGTAGGTGATGAGCGTGGCACTGCGGCCCGTGCGCCGCACCACGGCGCGGCCGATCGGCTCGACCGTCCCCGGGTCCTCCGGGTTCCAGGTGTCCTTCGACCAGTACAGGCGCTTGGGTTCGAGGAAGACGACCGGATCGTCGGAGGCGATGGACGCGCGCAGCAGCCCGTAGGCGTCGGCGACCGTCGCGGGCGTGACGACGTGAAGCCCCGGGGTCGCCATGTAGTACGCCTCGGAGGAGTCGCTGTGGTGCTCGACACCGCCGATGCCGCCGCCGTAGGGGACCCGGATGGTGATCGGCAGCGGCATCCTGCCGCCGGTGCGGTTGCGCATCCGGGCGACATGGCTGATGAGCTGCTCGAACGCCGGGTAGGCGAACGCGTCGAACTGCATCTCGACGACCGGGCGCAGCCCGTACATCGCCATGCCGACGGCCGTGCCGAGGATGCCGGCCTCGGCCAGCGGGGTGTCCGTGCAGCGGTCCTCGCCGAACTCCTTGGCGAGACCGTCGGTGACGCGGAAGACACCGCCGAGGGTGCCGACGTCCTCACCCAGGACGTGCACCGCGGGGTCGGCGGCCATGGCGTCGCGCAGGGCCCGCGTGAGGGCCTGCGCCATGGTGGCCGGCTTGACGGCGACCGTGGTCATCGGTGGGTACCTTCCCGGTCGTCGTGCTCGGCCGCCAGTTCCGCCCGCAACAGGTCGCGCTGCTCGCGCAGTTGCGGGGTGGGTTCGGCGTACACGTGGGCGAACAGGTCCATGGGGTCGAGCACCGGGTCCTGGTTCATGCGTTCGCGCAGGTCGGCGGCCATCGCCTCGGCGTCGTCGCGGACCGCGCGGATGCCGTCCTCGTCGAGCAGGCCGCGCTCGGTCAGCTCGCGCTCCAGCAGCACGACCGGGTCGTGCGCCCGCCAGGTCTCGACCTCGTCGGCGGCGCGGTAGCGGGTCGCGTCGTCGGCGTTGGTGTGGGCGTCGATGCGGTACGTGATCGCCTCGATGAGGGTGGGGCCGCCGCCCTGGCGCGCACGGTCCACGGCCTCGCCGAGGACCTCGTGCACCGCGGCCGCGTCGTTGCCGTCCACCAGGCGGCCCGGCATGCCGTACCCGACGGCCTTGTGGGCCAGGGAGGGCGCGGCGGTCTGCTTGGCCAGCGGGACGGAGATCGCGAAGCCGTTGTTCTGGACGAGGAAGACGACCGGGGCCTGCCAGACGGCGGCGAAGTTCAGGGCCTCGTGGAAGTCGCCCTCGCTGGTGCCGCCGTCGCCGACCATGGCGAGCGCGACCACGTCGTCGCCCTTGAGGCGGGCCGCGTGGGCCAGACCGACGGCGTGCGGGAGCTGGGTGGCGAGCGGGGTGCACAGGGGCGCGACCCGGTGCTCGTAGGGGTCGTAGCCGGTGTGCCGGTCACCGCGCAGCAGGGTGAGCGCCTGCACCGGGTCCACCCCGCGCACGACGGCGGCCAGGGTGTCGCGGTAGCTGGGGAAGAGCCAGTCCCGCTCCTGAAGGGCGAGCGCGGCGGCGACCTCGCTCGCCTCCTGCCCGGTGGTGGAGGGGTAGACGGCGAGTCGGCCCTGCTTGGTGAGGGCGGTGGCCTGCGCGTTGTACCGGCGGCCGCGCACCACGTGCGCGTACAGCCGCCGCAGCAGCTCCGGGTCGGCCTTGGCGGCGGCCGGCGTGCCGAGGACGCGGTAGGGCTCCGCGTCGGGCAGCAGCGGCGCGGGATCGGTCCTGGGCTGCCAGGCGGGCGGCGGTGTCGGGCGGTACCCGCCCCGCTGCTCCATCACCGTCATGACGGCACCTCCTCGTGGGAGTGGCTACGGGAGGCGTGTCGGCTGTGACCCGCCCCACCTACCGATTGTTCGGTCGTCGGCACATTTTGGCTACATGCGCCCCCAGGCTGTGGACAAACGGTTCTCCACAACCTGAGATGGACGCAGTACGTCCATGAGGGAGAGGCGGGGGGACATGTCACCTGAACAAATGGCCGAGCGCCCGGAGGACCGCACCGCCCTGCCGCCCCCGCGTCCGCTGGACGCCATCGACCAGGACATCCTCCAGATGCTCCAGACCGACGGCCGCGCGTCGATCCGGTCGGTCGCCGAGCGGGTGCACGTCTCGCGCGCGAACGCCTACGCGCGGATCAACCGCCTGGTCGAGGACGGCGTCATACGGGGCTTCGGGGCCCGCGTGGACCATGAGCGGGCGGGCCAGGGCACATCCGCGTACATCACGCTGAAGATCGTGCAGAACTCCTGGCGGACGGTGCGCGAGCAGCTCAGACTGCTGCCCGGGGCGTCCCACATCGCGCTGGTGGGCGGCGACTTCGACGTGCTGCTGCTGGTGCACACCCCCGACAACCGGGCGCTGCGCGAGGTGGTCCTCACCCGGCTCCAGGCGATCCCCGAGGTGCTCAGCACCCGCACGCTGCTCGTGTTCGAGGAGGAGGACCTGGAGCCCCAGGGGTGAGTCGCCGGGGCGGCTCGCGACGATGCCCCACCGCGTCGCCGGAGCCCGGCGCCCGGAGCCCCGGGGACGAGCCGGCGCGCCGCCCGGCCCGGAGCCGTCCGCCGCGTCACTCGGCCTTGCGCAGTCCCCCGAAGACCAGCCGCACCACCGCGTCGGCCACGTCGCCCGCGGTCGTCCCGCCGCCGCCCGGCCGGTACCACTCGACGATCGAGTTGATCATTCCGAAGACGAGCCGCGTCGCGAGCCGCCCCTCCATGTCGACGCGCACGTCCCCCTCGGCGGCCGCCGCCTTCAGCAGGTCGGCGACCCGGTGGTCGAAGTCGCGGCGGCGCTCCAGGGCCCACCGCTCGGTGCCGGTGTTGCCGCGCACCCGCAGCAGCAGCGTCACATAGGGCAGGTCGGATATCAGCACCTCGACCATGCGACGCACGACGTACTCCAGGCGCTCGACGGCCCGCCCCACGCGCGCGTGCTCCTCGTCGAGGATCCCGAACAATTCGTCCAGCGCCCTGCTGACGGCCCGCCGCAGCAGCTCCTCCTTGCCGGTGACGTGGTGGTAGATCGACGACTTGGAAATGCCGGCCGCCCTGGACAGGTGCTCCATGGACGTGCCGTCGTAACCGCGCTCGTTGAACACCTGGACGGCGACGGACAGCAGCGTCTCCGGGGTGTACGTGTCGCGCTTGGCGGTGGTCACGGGGTCCCCTCCCGCTTGTCGGTGGCGTACGCGTGGCGGTACAGCGCGAGGGAGGGCGCGTAGCGGCCGCAGGGGTCGCGCAGGTGCAGGTCGTCGAGGAGGGCGTACGCCCAGTTGCGGCCGAGCCTGCGGCTCCATTCGAACGGGCCGAGCGGGTAGTTGACCCCCAGGCGCATCGCGGTGTCGACGTCCTCCTCGGTGGCCACGCCCTTGCTCACGGCGTCGTGCGCCAGGTCGACGATCCGGGCCACCGTACGGGCGACGATCATGCCGGGCACGTCGCCGATGACGCTGACGTCCTTGCCGAGCGCCTGGAACAGGCCGGTGGCCTCGGCCAGCGTCGCCGGGGCGGTGTCCTGCGAGGCCGACAGGGCGATCCGGGTGGCCCTGCGGTAGTCGAGGGCGAGGTCGAAGTAGACGACGTCGCGGAACTCGACCGACGTCTGTCCGTCGGCGAGGGCCAGCTGGCCGCCGCTGGGCAGCACCAGTCGCGTGCCGTGGTCCTCGTCCTCCTCGCGGACCTGGATGCCCGCCTCGCGGATCAGCGCGACCAGCTCCGCGGCGGGGCCCAGGTCGCCCTCGACGACCACGTACGCGGGCGGCTGCGCCTTCTCCGCGGTGTGCGGCTCGGCGCGCTCCGCGCCGTCCCGGTGGTCGTACCAGCCCTGTCCGGTCTTGTGACCGAGCCGGCCCGACTCGACCAGCCTGCGCTGGGCCAGCGAGGGGGTGAACCGCGCGTCCTGGAAGAAGGCCTGCCACACGGAGTGCGTGACGGATTCGTTGACGTCCTGCCCGATCAGGTCGGTCAGCTCGAACGCGCCCATCCGGAAGCCGCCCGACTCGCGCAGGACCGCGTCGATGGTGGCCGGATCGGCGCCCTGCGCCTCGTAGACCGCGAACGCCTCGGCGTAGAACGGCCGGGCGATGCGGTTGACGATGAAGCCGGGGGTGTCCGCGCAGGCGACCGGGGTCTTCCCCCAGGCGCGGGCCGTCTCGTACGCGCGCGTGGCCGAGGTGACGTCGGTGGCGAACCCGGAGACCACCTCGACCAGCGGCAGCAGCGGCGCCGGGTTGAAGAAGTGCAGGCCCACGAAACGCCCGGGATTGCGCAGGGCGCCGCCGATCGCGGTCACCGACAGGGACGAGGTGTTGGTGGCGAGCAGACAGTCGTCGCCGACAACCGCCTCCAGGTCGCGCATCAGCTCCTGTTTGGCGTCCAGCCGCTCCAGGACCGCCTCGACGACCAGCGCGCAGTCCGCCAGGTCGGCGAGCTCCTCCGCGGGCCGCAGCCGGGCCCGCGCCGCGTCCCGGTCGGCGGCGCCCAGCCGGTCCTTCTCCACCAGCCGGTCGAGTCGGGCACCGATCGCTTCGGCGGCCGCCGACGCGCGTCCGGGGACGGCGTCGTACAGCCGTACGGTGTGGCCCGCGACCAGCGCGACCTGGGCGATGCCCTGGCCCATGGTGCCGGTGCCGACGACGGCCACGGGGCTGTTCAGGTCGATTGCTGTCAT
Organism: Streptomyces adustus; assembly: GCF_009377175.1. Classification (GTDB taxonomy): domain Bacteria; phylum Actinomycetota; class Actinomycetes; order Streptomycetales; family Streptomycetaceae; genus Streptomyces; species Streptomyces adustus. The sequence goes on along the minus strand of NZ_VJZD01000011.1, from coordinate 29,798 downwards.
GTGCGCGATCCTCCCGCACGGGGTTTTCCACAGATGCGGCGGACCCCCTTGTCCCGACCGATCGTTCGGTTACTCTAACTCTGACTAGCTGTTCCTGCCCATGTTTCTGCCCAGGTCATGAGCTCGACGAAGAGTTCTTGAGACGAGGAGTTGGTCCCGCATGGCCGCCGAATCGACCGCCCACGAGCTGATCGCCAAGCACCGGCCCACCCTCGACCAGGCGCTGGAGGCCATCCGCACCCGCGCGTACTGGTCCCCGCACCCCGAACACCCCAAGGCCTACGGCGAGAACGGCAGTCTGGACGCCGCGGCGGGCAAGGCCGCCTTCGACGCCGTCCTGAACACCCGCCTCGACCTCGGCCAGCCCGGCACCGACGACTGGGTCGGCGGGGAGATCTCCCCGTACGGCGTCGAGCTGGGCGTCACCTACCCGCACGCGGACGTGGACGTCCTGCTGCCCGCCATGAAGGCCGGCCAGGGAGCCTGGCGGGACGCGGGCGCGGAGCTGCGCGCCGCGGTCTGCCTGGAGATCCTCAAGCGGATCAGCGACCGGACGCACGAGTTCGCGCACGCGGTCATGCACACCAGCGGCCAGGCCTTCATGATGGCGCTCCAGGCGGGCGGCCCGCACGCGCAGGACCGCGGCCTGGAGGCGGTGGCCTACGCGTACGTGGAGCAGGTCCGCACCCCGGACACCGCGGAGTGGACCAAGCCCCAGGGCAAGCGCGACCCGCTCGCGCTCAGCAAGCAGTTCACCGCGGTCCCGCGCGGCATCGCCCTGATGATCGGCTGCAACACCTTCCCGACCTGGAACGGCTACCCGGGCCTGTTCGCCTCCCTCGCCACCGGCAACGCGGTGCTGGTCAAGCCGCACCCGCGCGCGGTGCTGCCGCTCGCGCTCACCGTGCAGATCGCGCGCGAGGTGCTCACCGAGGCGGGCTTCGACCCGAACCTGGTCGCCCTGGCCGCCGAGCGGCCCGGCGAGGGCATCGCCAAGACCCTGGCCACCCGCCCCGAGATCCGCATCATCGACTACACCGGCTCCACCGCGTTCGGCGACTGGCTGGAGACCAACGCCCGCCAGGCGCAGGTCTACACGGAGAAGGCCGGCGTCAACACGGTGCTCGTCGAGTCCACCGACGACTACAAGGGCATGCTCTCCAACCTGGCCTTCTCGCTGTCGCTGTACAGCGGCCAGATGTGCACGACCCCGCAGAACCTGCTCATCCCCCGCGACGGCATCCGCACCGAGGACGGCCACCGGACCTTCGACGAGGTCGTCGCCGACCTCGCCCGGTCCGTGGACGGTCTCCTCGGTGACGACGCGCGCGCGAACGCCCTGCTCGGCGCCATCGTCAACCCGGACGTGAAGGCCCGCCTGGAGGCGGCCGCGGGGCTCGGCGAGGTCGCCCTCGCGTCCCGGCAGATCGACAACCCGGACTTCCCCGACGCGGTCGTCCGTACGCCCGTGATCGTGAAGCTCGACGGCGCCAAGCCGGACGACGAGGCCGCGTACATGAACGAGTGCTTCGGGCCCGTCTCCTTCGCCGTCGCCATGGACTCGGCGGCGGACGCGGTGGAGCTGCTGCGCCGGACGATCCGCGAGAAGGGCGCGATGACCGTCGGTGCCTACACCACGGACACCGAGGTCGAGTCGGCCGTGCAGGAGGTCTGCCTGGAGGAGGCCGCGCAGCTCTCGCTGAACCTCACCGGCGGGGTGTACGTCAACCAGACGGCCGCCTTCTCCGACTTCCACGGCTCCGGCGGCAACCCGGCGGCCAACGCGGCGCTCACCGACGGCGCTTTCGTCGCCAACCGGTTCCGGACGGTGGAGGTGCGGCGCCAGGCCTAGACCTGTGCGGGCCGGCGCGCCCATGGGGTGCGCCGGCGCGGGGCGGCGCGCTCAGCGGGTGCCGGGCGCGCCCCCGGTGAGACTCCAGTGGTACAGCGTCATGGCCACACTGGTCGCGAGGTTGTAGCTGGAGACCTGGGGGCGCATCGGCAGCGACAGCAGGTGGTCGGCCCGCGCGCGCAGGTCGGCGGAGAGGCCGCTGCGCTCCGAGCCGAAGGCCAGCACCGCGTCGTCCGGCAGCTTCAGCCCACGGATGTCCTCGCCCTCCGGGTCGAGGGCGAACAGCGGCCCCGGCGGCAGCTCGGGCACGGTCAGCCGCTCCACCGCGGTCGCGAAGTGCAGCCCCGCCCCGCCGCGCACCACCGTGGGATGCCAGGGGTCGAGCGTGCCGGTGGTGACCACACCGGTCGCCCCGAAACCGGCGGCGAGGCGGATCACCGCTCCCGCGTTGCCGAGGTTGCGCGGATCGTCGAGAACCACCACGGGAGCGGTACGCGGCGTCCGCCGCAACGCGCCCAGGTTCGCCTCACGGGCGGGCCGTACGGCCAGGGCGGCCACGGCGGTGGGATGCGGGCGGGGGACGAGCGAGGCGTACGTCGCCTGCGGGACCTCCGTCAGCAGCGCGTCCAGGGCGTCCCGTACGTCGGGGGCCAGCTCGGCCGCCAGTGCCAGCGCCGCCCGCCGGTCGGCGGTGACCGCCACCGGCACCCGTGCCCCGAAGCGCAGCGCGTGCTTGAGCGCGTGGAAGCCGTCGAGCAGCACGGCGGTGTCGGCGAGCCGGTGCCAGACGGACACCGGTCCGGGCCGGGCGCTCGCGGGTTCCGGACGGGCGCTGACGGGATCGGTCATGCCGTGAAGCCTACGCGGGGGCCCCGGCGGCCTCGGCGCCCTCGATCCCCTCGGCCTGCCCGCCGTCCCTGCCGTCCTCGGGGTCCTTGCCGGCCCCGCCGTCCCTGCTCTTCTCGTCCGCGTCGGCGCTGTGCCGGTCCCGCTGCGCCGGCAGGACGGGCCCGCCGCGCGGCAGCCGCCGCCCCCACGCGCGTGCCGTCCGGTCGCCCAGCCGGCGCAGGAACGACGTCGGCAGGAAGACCGCGTCCGCGGCGATCATCGCCAGCGAGAAGAACGGCAGTCCGAGCACCGTGGCGATCACCGCGTGCTCGGTCATCATCACCACCAGCAGGACGTTCTTGACCCGCCGGTTGAACAGCGTGAACGGGAAGGCGACCTGCACGATGACGGTCCCGTACGTCACGAGCATCACGATCGTGCCGCTGACGGACATCAGGTCGGCCAGCGCCGGCCAGGGCGAGAAGTAGTCCAGGTGCAGCGGGTAGTAGACCGCGGTGCCGTCCTGCCAGCGCGAGCCCTGGATCTTGTACCAGCCGGCCGTCGCGTAGATGAGACAGGCCTCGGCCATGATCACGAGCAGCGCGCCGTTGTGCACGATGTTGGCAACGACGTCGAGGAGCATCCGGGGCTCGGCCGACTTCGCGCGGCGCGTGACGGCCCACCACAGAGCCGACGCCGTCCACACCGTCCACAGCAGCACCGGCACGGTCGGATCGCCGCCCAGCCGCCCCGCGGCGGTCACCCCCACCAGCACCGCCCCGAGCGCCGCCCACAACAGCGGCCCGGTCCGGTCCACCACCCGCTCACCGCGCGCGCGTGCCTCCCGGTCGAGCCGGGCCCGCCGCGCGTCCAGCGACCACACCTGGCCGCAGCGCGTGAACACCAGGTAGATCGACATCAGGTGCAGGACGTTGTCGCCGCCGTCCCCCATGAAGACACTGCGGTTCTGGAGCGACAGCACGCCCACCATGAAGACCACGGACATCGCGCGCGTGCGCCAGCCCAGCAGCAGCAGCGCGGCGGCCAGCACGGCGAGCGCGTAGACGATCTCGAACCAGACCCGGCTGTCCGTCCACATCAGCGCCGTGAAGGCGCCGTTGAGCCCGATCAGCTGCTGGGCGAGGCCGAAGTCCCACGGGGCGTCGGGACCGTACATCTCGTGGCGGTGCGGGAACTCGCGCAGCAGGAACAGCAGCCAGGTCGCGCTGAAACCGATGCGGATCACGGCGGTCTGGTACGGGCCGAGGGCCGACCCGGTGACGCGGGCGATGCCGCCGGACACCGACAGGGCGATGCGGTTCACTTCGTGGCCCCCTCGGCCTCGTCGGCCGGGACCGACCACCAGGACAGCACCCGGTACATCGGCTTCAGCGAGATCCGCTCGCCGCTCCACGCGGGCGGGCGCACATTGGTGGTGGCGGAGCGGACCTGGACGCTGTCGACCGTGCCGCCCTGTCCGGCCGCGCCGTCCCGGTCCAGCCGCAGCTCGACGATACGGCGCAGATACGACTCGGAGAGGCTGCCGCGAAGTCCCACCGGCCGGTTGTCGGCGTCGTGCGTCGCCGTGAAGAAGTCCCAGGCCCGGCGGAGCTCGTTCTGGTCGACATGGCTCGGGAGCGGATTGCCGTCGATGGCCCGCCCGTCCTCGGCGGACAGGTCGTACCAGTCGGTGGTGCGGATCTCACCGGCCGCCGTACGGACCCGGGCGCGGGCCTGGACCGCGATGTTCTGCTGGAGCGGATTGGGCGCGAACAGCTTCCAGTTCTGCTCGAACTCCGGGTAGATCCACTCCTCGATCGCCTTGCCGTGCTTCTTGGTGACCGTGTTCGACGGGGCGACGTGCATGAACACCATGCCGAGGTGCACGCAGACGGTGACCGCGACGACGGCGAGCGCCAGGGCGGCGGCTATCTGGTAGCGGGGCGAGAGCGCGGCGACATCGGTACGCGGCTCGGGCGGCGGCCCGATCGTCACGTCGCCCGGTTCCGTCACGCGCTCCGGTTCCGTCGGCTCGACGGGGTCGGCGTGCTCCGGTTCCGTCGGCTCGGCGGGGTCGGCGTGCTCCGGTTCCGTCGGCTCGCGCCCGGCGGCCGTCGCCGCATCCGTCTCCTCGGTCCCGCGCACGGTCACCCCGGTCCCCTGCGCAGGTGGGGTGCCCGGCTCGGGCGAGGCGCTCCCGCCACCGCCGGCCGCGTCCCTTGCGCCGTACGCATCCATTCCGCCCCGTTCCCCGATCCCCGTCCGTGTTCCGGCTCCCGGCCGCAGGGCACCGTACCGCCCGCGCGCACCGCCCCACGGCGGTCGCACGCGAACGTTACTCAGGCCCGCCCGCACCGCACAGCCCCGTACGACCCGTCGCGGGCTCCGTACGCCCGCGCACCGTCGGTCGGTCGAACAGACGGGTGGTCGGGCCGGTCGGCGACGCCGAGGGTCGGCGCCCATCTCACCATGGACACCACCGCGCCCTTCGCGCGGGCACTCACCGGCCGTCCCGGCGGCCGACACCCTACGCGGCGCTCTCCCGCCGTTCCCTTCTCCTAGAACCTGTTCTATCTTGACGGTCCGTCAGATCAGGCCGTCGGCCCGGCCCGTCATGGCCGGGGTGCGCGTGGGAGGACAGGGACCGTGGACTTCACCTTCACCGAGGAGCAGCAGGCGGCGGCCGAGGCGGCACAGGGGGTGTTCGCCGGGGTCGCGCCCGACGGGGTGCCCAGCCCCGCACTCACCCGGGGGGCCGCCGTCGCCGACGACTTCGACCGGGCGCTGTGGGCCAGGCTCGCCGACGCGGACCTGCTGAGTCTGCTGCTGGACCCCGCGTACGGCGGGGCCGGGCTGGACGCCGTCGCGCTGTGCCTGGTGCTGCGCGAATCGGCGAAGGCGCTGGCCCGGGTACCGCTGCTGGAGAGCTGCGCGGCCGCCGCGGTCGTACAGGCCTACGGCGGGCCGGCGTCCGGCAGTGCGGCGGCGCCGAAGACCGCGCTGCTCACGGCGGCGGGGCGCGGCGAGATCGTCCTGACCGTCGCCTCGCACGGCCGCACCGGCCACGATCCGGCCGAGCTCGCCGTGACCGCCCGCCGGGACGGTGACACCTGGATCCTCGACGGGGTCCAGACGGCCGTGCCGTGGGCGCACGGCGCGGACTACACGGTCGTACCCGCCCATGTGCCCGCCCACCTGGCCGCGCGCTCCGGAGCCGACCGCGTGGACCCCGACCACGCCGAGCCCGGCCGCACGATCCTCGCCCTGGTCCCGCGCGGTCACGAGGGGGTCGTACACGCCGAGCAGGTGTCCACCACGGGCGAGCGGCTCGCCGAGGTGCGTCTGGAGTCCGCGCGGATCGCGTCGGCCGACGTCATCGACGCCGACGGCGCCTGGGAGTGGCTGCGCGGGCTGCTGACCACGGGCACCTGCGCGCTGGCGCTCGGGCTGGGCGAGAACGTGCTGCGGATGACCGCCGAGTACACCGGCAGACGTGAGCAGTTCGGCTTCCCCGTGGCCACCTTCCAGGCCGTCGCCGTGCAGGCCGCCGACCGTTACATCGACCTGCGGGCGATGGAGGCCACGCTGTGGCAGGCCGCGTGGCGGATCGCGTCGGGTACGCAGGGCGCGCTGCCGACGGCCGGTGACATCGCGGTCGCCAAGATCTGGGCCTCGGAAGGGGTGCGCAGGATCGTGCAGACGGCACAGCACCTGCACGGCGGGTTCGGCGCCGACGTCGAATACCCGCTGCACCGGTACCACGCCTGGGCCAAGCATCTGGAGCTGTCGCTCGGTCCGGCGGCGGCCCACGAGGAGGCACTGGGCGACCTGCTGGCCGCCCACCCGCTCGGCTGACCCCGGGTCCGCGGGCCTTCCGGGACCGCGAGACCCCCGGACCGCTACAGGACGTGTCCGGGCCGGCCCTCGTCCGTCACGACGGGTCGGCCCGCGGCCGCCCAGACCTGCATGCCGCCGTCGACGTTCACGGCGTCGATGCCCTGCTGGACCAGGTACATCGTGACCTGGGCCGACCGCCCGCCGGAACGGCAGACGACATGGACGCGGCCGTCCTGGGGCGCCGCCTCGGTCAGCTCGCCGTAGCGGGCCACGAACTCGCTCATGGGCAGGTGCAGCGCTCCTTCGGCGTGGCCCGCCAGCCACTCGTCGTCCTCGCGGACGTCCAGCAGGAAGTCGCCGTCCTTGAGGTCCGTGACCTCGACCGTGGGCACACCAGCTCCGAAACTCATGCCACCGACGCTACCCGAAGCGCCTCGAGTCCCGACCGGGGCTACCCGAGCAGCTCGGCGAGCTCCGCCTCACGTGCGGCGACATCGGCCAGGAGCTTCTCGGCGATCTCGTCCAGCAGGGCGTCGGGGTCGTCCGGAGCGAGCCGCAGCATCTCTCCGATCGCGCTGATCTCCAGCTCCCGCGCGAGGTGCGTGAGCATCTCCTTGCGCTCGGCCAGCCACTCCAGGCGGGCGTAGAGCTCCTCGCTGGGGCTGGGGGCCCGCTCTGCGGGCGCCGGACCGGCCGCCCACTCCTCGGCCAGCTCCCGCAGCAGGTTCTCGTCGCCACGGGCGTAGGCGGCGTTGACCCGGGTGATGAACTCCTCGCGCCGTCGGCGCTCGTCCTCCTCCTGGGCCAGGTCCGGGTGGGCCTTGCGGGCCAGCTCGCGGTAGAGCTTGCGGACCTCGTCGCTGGGGCGCACCCGCTGCGGGGGCCGCACCGGCTGGTCCGTGAGCATCGCCACGGCCTCGGGGAACAGACCGTCGCCGTCCATCCAGCCGTGGAACAGCTCCTCGACCCCCGGCATCGGCAGCACCCGCGCCCGGGCGTCCTGCGCCTTGCGCAGATCCTCGGGGTCGCCGGTGCGGGCGGCCTTGGCCTCCGCGATCTGCGCTTCCAGCTCGTCGAGCCGGGCGTACATCGGGCCGAGCTTCTGGTGATGGAGGCGCGAGAAATTCTCGACCTCCACACGGAAGGTCTCCACCGCGATCTCGTACTCGATCAGCGCCTGCTCGGCGGCCCGTACGGCCCGCTCCAGCCGCTCCTCGGGCCGTGCCTGCTCAGCTTCCGGGGTCGTCACCCGAACAGCGTAGGCCACGGTCGGGCCGGTCCGGTTCCACAGGGCCGCGACAGGCCGCCCGCACCCGGTTCCCGGCAGGGGCCCGGCGGCCCACGCGGAGCGTTCCGGAACGGCGGACGGCCTCACACACGACCGCCGCCGGGCTTCACACGCCCGCCGGCCCTCACACACGGCCGCCGCCGGGCCTCACCCGCCCGCCGGGCGGCCTCGCGTGCGTCCCCGCCCGCCCGGCCTCACACGCCCGTCTCCGCCGGGATGCGGCCCGTCCGTACCGCCGCCACCAGCCGGGCGTGGTCCGCCTCCGTGCGGTCGGCGTAGGCGACGGCGAAGGTGCCGATCGCTTCGTCCAGCTCCTCGTTCTTGCCGCAGTAGCCCGCGATCAGGCGCGGGTCGGCGCTGTGCGAGTGGGCGCGGGCCAGCAGGGCGCCGGTCATCCGGCCGTAGTCGTCGACCTGGTCGGCGGCGAGCGCGGCCGGGTCGACGCTTCCCTTGCGGTTGCGGAACTGCCGGACCTGGAAGGGTCGGCCCTCGACCGTCGTCCAGCCCAGCAGGATGTCGCTGACGACCTGCATCCGCTTCTGGCCGAGGACGACCCGCCGGCCCTCGTGCTCGACCCGGGGCACCTCGAACCCTGCGCTCACCAGGTGCGGCACCAGGGCCGACGCCCGCGCCTCCTTCACCTGGAGGACCAGGGGCTCGCCCCGATGGTCCAGCAGCAGCACCACGTACGACCGGGTGCCCACACTGCCGGTGCCGACGATACGGAAGGCGACGTCGTGCACCGCGTGCCGGGCCAGCAGCGGGAGGCGGTCCTCGGAGAGCGTGCCCAGGTACGGCTCCAGAGCCGCGGCGACCGCCGCGGCCTCGGCGTCCGGGACGCCCCGCAGCACCGGGGGCGCGTCGACGAAGCGGCGGCCGCCGTCCGCGGTCGGTTCGGTCGACTTGGCCGCGAAGCGCCCGCTGGTGTTGGCCCGCGCCTTCTCGGAGACCCGCTCCAGGGTGCCGAGCAGGTCATGGGCGTCGGTGTGGGAGACCAGTTCCTCGTCCGCTATGGCGTTCCACGCGTCCAGCACCGGAAGCTTGGCCAGCAGGCGCATCGTGCGGCGATAGGCGCCCACCGCATCCCGTGCCGCCTTGCGGCAGGTGTCCTCGTCGGCGCCGGCCTCCCGGCCCGCGAGCACCAGCGAGGCGGCGAGCCGTTTGAGGTCCCACTCCCAGGGGCCGTGCACGGTCTCGTCGAAGTCGTTGAGGTCGATGACCAGGCCGCCGCGGGCGTCGCCGTACAGACCGAAGTTCGCGGCGTGCGCGTCGCCACAGATCTGCGCGCGGATCCCGGTCATGGGCGTACGGGCCAGGTCGTACGCCATGAGACCCGCCGAACCCCGCAGGAACGCGAACGGGGTGGCCGCCATCCTGCCCACCCGGATCGGTGTGAGTTCCGCGATACGGCCCTGGTTGGACTCCTCCACCGCGGCGACCGCGTCGGGCCGTGACGCGTCGAGGTCCAGCTCGGCGTGGGCCGCGCGGGGCACCCGGCGCCGCAGCGCCTTCCCCTCCTCCTTGGGCGACCCCTCGACGGGCCACGCGGCGAAGCCGCGCACGGTGGACAGCCGCCGGGCCACCACCGGCGCCACCTGCTCCGTCGGCGGTTCCTGCGCCACCGCCCGGTCCGACACCGCCGAACGCGCCGACTGCCCCGGCACCACCGGTTCCACGCCGGACTCCGCGGCCCCGACGGCCTCCGCCGACCCGGCGGACCCCACCGGCTCCGCCAACTCCGCACCGACCTCGGTCATGACGACCGCCTCCCCCGCACCCGCGCACGAATTTCCATGAACATCAATGCGTGCTGACCGTACCGCCGGTGGCCGAAACGCGTCAGACCCTGTGGACAACCACCCGCAGAACACCCACTCCGGGCGCCGGGCGGGCCGGCCCTCGGCTCCCCTCGCCTCCGGCGCTCCGGCCGCCTCAGCCGGCTCGGCCCGGCTCAGGCGCCTCGGCTCCGAGCGCCGCCCAGCACCGTCCGGTACCAGGGGGCGTACCGGGAGAAGGACTCGGCGAAGTCCGGTCCGGGCGCGGCGGCCAGGTCGGACCGAAGCGGCCCGCCGTCGAACCAGTGGTCGGTGACGAGCATGTCGAGCGCGTGCCGCAGACGCGGTTCGCCGTGCAGCAGGTTCCGGGCCTGGTGGACGGTCAGATCCCGCTCGGGCCAGGGCAGTCCGGCACAGTCGGCCACCGCCCGCAGCAGGTCCCGGACGGTCACCGGCTCCACGGGGGCGACGTGGTAGACGGACGCGGTCAGGTTCCGTCGCGGGGCGAGGCCCGTCAGGACCGTCAGACGGGCCAGGTCGTGCACGGAGACCGCGGACAGCCGCGCGGGCCAGCCCTCGACCGTGCCGGGCAGGGCGCGCAGCAGGCCGCTGAGGCCGGGGACGAACCAGGTGTCGCCCGGACCGTGGACGAGATGCGGGCGGAGCACGATCCCGTCCGCGGCGAGCACGGCGTCCTCGGCGACGGCCCGGGTAGCCGAGGTCGGCGACTGCGGGTTGCGGGCCAGGTCCTGCGGCCGGGCCCGGCGGTAGGTGCCCCGCCCGTAGACGGACGCGGTGCTGACCTGGACGATGCGGGACACCCCGGCCCGGCGGGCTTCGTCGACCAGGGCCCGCGTACCGCGGGCGTTGACGCGCTCGTTGTCCTGCGGACTGCCGCCGATCCGCGCCGCGCAGTGCAGCAGCACGTCCACCCCGGCACACACTCCGCGCAGCGAGCCGGGCTCGGCGAGGTCGGCCTCGAAGGTCATGGGCGCCCGCGCGCCGGGCGGCGGCTGTCCGACGGGGCCGGGCAGCGGCCTGCGATGCAGCATCAGCCGCAGGTCCACGCCCAGGCGGCGGGCCTCGTCGGCCACGTGATGGCCGACGAACCCGGCCGCTCCGGTGATCAGGACGGTGGGTGACACGGAACTCCCCGGAAGAGACGTAGAACTCCCCTGCGGAACACTGCGGAACACTGCGGAACACAGAATGCCCTCCGCCGGGCACCGGGCCGGGACGGCAGGATCTTCAACTCTCCAGGCCCCAGGAGCACTTCACACCGTCCACGGCCCTCCCCGTCGACGGTCGGCCCGGCCGAAGCGCCCCCGGACCGGCCAAGTCCCGCCCCACGGACACCCCGTCACGGTCACTCCGGGACGCGACCCGGACACGGAACGCACCCATCGGCGTCATGAGGCCCGGTCAAGGGTCCCCGTCCGCAAGAAGCAACCCTTCCGGGCACTGAGACCTTCCTCACAATCCGCCCGCGGTCCGCGAGAACGGAACGAGTGAAGATCCACACCGGGGATCGGACGACCGGCGACCCCGAGCCCACGGTTCGGAACCCGCACTCTCCTGCCGCCGGCCCCGGTCGAATACTCCGGCCCGGCAACGGCCCCCGTGTTTCTGCCCACATACGCGAAACGGCCGGTACCTTAATCGGTACCGACCGTTTCGTCTGGTGCGCGAGGGGGGAGTTGAACCCCCACGCCCTTGCGGGCACTGGAACCTGAATCCAGCGCGTCTGCCTATTCCGCCACCCGCGCATTGGGTGCGTCTTCCGGTTCCGTTCCTTTTCGGTGCGGCGCCTTCCGACATGCAGAACATTAGCACGCGGTCGGGGGTGCGTTCACATCCCTTTCCCCTGGGCAGGCGGTGAGCAGCGGCACAACCGGGTACGACGGGGCCGCCGCGGCTACGTCTCGACACGTATCGGTTCACGTATCAACCTCGTACCGGTACCGGGCGTCTGACCGGGAGCCGGTCAGGGTGCACAGTCGGGTGCGGGACACTGGTCTGCGGCCCCCTCTACGATCCTGGGCAAGAGGAGTTCGAAGGGGAGTTCCGCAGGGAAGCTCGCAGGCGTCGACACCCGTCGACCGAGCCGACAGGGGGAACCAGCCGATCGAGCAGCGCGTGGATACGATCAGTAAGCAGTACGAGCAGTACAAGCACCGGACAAGGCACAGGCACAGGCACAGCGGCAACGACGGAGGAGGTGCCCCATGGGAGTCCTGAAGAAGTTCGAGCAGCGCCTCGAAGGTCTGGTCAACGGCACCTTCGCCAAGGTCTTCAAGTCCGAGGTCCAGCCCGTGGAGATCGCCGGCGCGCTCCAGCGCGAGTGCGACAACAACGCCACGATCTGGAACCGCGACCGCACGGTCGTCCCCAACGACTTCATCGTGGAGCTGAGCACGCCCGACTTCGAGCGCCTCAGCCCCTACTCCGGCCAGCTCGGCGACGAGCTCGCCGGCATGGTGCGCGACTACGCCAAGCAGCAGCGCTACACCTTCATGGGGCCGATCAAGGTCAACCTGGAGAAGGCCGCGGACCTGGACACCGGCCTGTACCGGGTGCGCAGCCGTACGCTCGCCTCGTCCAGCAGCCAGCAGGCACCCCAGGGCCCCGACCCGTCCGCGAGCGGCCGGCGTCCGGGCGGCCAGGGGTACCCGCAGCCCGGCGCGGGCGCCGCGCCCCCCATGCCGGCCGCACCGCCGCCCGGCGCGGGTCCGCGCCCCGGTGGCTACGGCTACCCGCAGGCGGGCCAGCCCGGCGGCGCGGCCCACGGCGCGCGCACCCGCTACTGGGTCGAGGTCAACGGCGCGCGTCACCAGATTTCCCGCCCGACCCTGGTGCTGGGCCGCAGCACCGAGGCCGACGTGCGGATCGACGACCCCGGCGTATCCCGCCGGCACTGTGAGATCCGGACCGGAACGCCCTCGACGATCCAGGATCTCGGGTCCACCAACGGCATCGTGGTGGACGGGCAGCACACCACCCGCGCTACGCTCCGCGACGGCTCGCGGATCGTCGTGGGCAGCACCACCATCATTTACCGGCAAGCCGAAGGGTGAAGCGGGGGCAATGTCAGAGCTGACCCTCACGGTCATGCGGCTGGGTTTCCTGGCCGTACTGTGGCTGTTCGTGATCGTGGCCGTGCAGGTCATCCGCAGCGACCTCTTCGGTACGCGTGTCACCCAGCGCGGAGCGCGGCGGGAGGCCGCCCGGCCTCAGGCGCAGACCGCCCGGCAGGCGGCGGCGCCTCCGCAGCAGCGCCAGCAGGCCGCCGCCGGCCGCCAGCGCCGCAACGCCCCCACCAAGCTGGTGGTGACCGAGGGCACCCTCACCGGTACCACCGTCGCGTTGCAGGGCCAGACCATCACCCTGGGCCGGGCGCACGACAGCACGATCGTGCTGGACGACGACTACGCCTCCAGCCGCCATGCCAGGATCTACCCGGACCGGGACGGTCAGTGGATCGTCGAGGACCTGGGCTCCACCAACGGCACGTACCTCGACCGGAGCCGGCTGACGACTCCCACGCCGATTGCGCCGGGTGCGCCGATCCGCATCGGCAAGACCGTCATCGAGCTGCGGAAGTAGTGCTACATCATGAATAGGCGCGAGCGGAGCGAGCACGCAGGCGCGGTCCACACCCCGGACCCCGGCGCGCTCCCGACCGGAGGGTGGGCACCGTGCGGATGTATCCGGAGCCGACGGGCGAGGTGCGCATGAGTCTCTCACTGCGCTTCGCCGCCGGATCGCACAAAGGCATGATCCGAGAGGGCAACGAGGACTCCGGCTACGCCGGTCCCCGCCTGCTCGCCATCGCCGACGGAATGGGCGGCGCCGCCGCCGGTGAGGTCGCCTCCTCCGAGGCGATCTCCACCATCGTCGCTCTCGACGAGGACATCCCCGGCTCCGACGTCCTGACCTCGCTCGGCACCGCCGTCCAGCGGGCCAACGACCAGCTGCGCGCCATGGTCGAGGAGGACCCCCAGCTCGAAGGCATGGGCACCACGCTCACCGCCCTGCTGTGGACCGGCCAGCGACTGGGCCTGGTCCACGTGGGCGACTCGCGCGCGTACCTGCTGCGGGACGGCGTCCTCACCCAGATCACCCAGGACCACACCTGGGTGCAGCGCCTGGTCGACGAGGGCCGCATCACCGAGGAGGAGGCGACCACGCACCCGCAGCGCTCGCTCCTCATGCGCGCGCTCGGCAGCGGCGAGCACGTCGAGCCCGACCTGTCGATCCGCGAGGTCCGGGCCGGCGACCGCTACCTGATCTGCTCCGACGGGCTGTCCGGCGTCGTCTCCCACCAGACGATGGAGGACACCCTCGCCAGCTACCAGGGCCCGCAGGAGACCGTGCAGGAGCTGATCCAGCTCGCGCTGCGCGGCGGCGGCCCCGACAACATCACCGTCATCGTCGCCGACGTCCTCGACCTGGACACCGGTGACACCCTCGCCGGGCAGCTCTCCGACACCCCGGTCGTGGTCGGCGCGGTCGCCGAGAACCAGAACCAGCTGCACGACAACGGCATCATGCAGACGCCCGCCGGACGCGCCTCCGGCCTCGGCCGCCAGGTGCCCGGACAGGGCGGCGGCGGCGAGTTCGGCCCGCCCGGCTCGGGCGACACCACCGGCTACGTCCCGGCCGGCAGCTTCGACGACTACACGGACGACGACTTCGTCAAGCCCGGCAAGAGCCGCAGGTGGCTGAAGAGATCCTTCTACAGCGTGCTGGCTCTCGCCGTGATCGGCGGCGGCCTGTACGGCGGCTACCGCTGGACGCAGACGCAGTACTACGTCGGCACCAAGGGCGAGCACGTGGCCCTGTACCGCGGTATCAGCCAGGACCTGGCGTGGGTCTCGCTGTCGAAGGTGGAGAAGGACCACCCCGACATCGAACTCAAGTACCTGCCGCCCTACCAGCAGAAGCTGGTCCAGGCCACGATCGCCGAAGGCAACCTGGGCACCGCCCAGAAGAAGATCGACGAACTGTCGGTCCAGGCCTCCGCGTGCAAGAAGGAAGCACAGCGCCGCACCGCCGAAAGCGAGAACAGCGCCAAGACGGGCCAGGGCGAGGCCGGCGGCACCACGGGAACCACCAGCACCTCCCGCACGTCCAAGGCATCGCCGTCGCCGAACGCGTCGGCATCGACGTCCCCGACCCCGTCCAAGTCCGCGACCGCCACTCCCAGCCCCGGCCCCAGCCTCTCGGAGGAGGAGCAGAAGGTCGTCTCGCTGTGCGGTAAGCAGTAGGCAAGCCGTGAGAGGCCCCGTCACACGATGAGCAGTACTACCAACTCGCCGACGCACCACACGTCCACGATCGGCTCGATCGGCACCCCGAGCCGACGCAACACCGAGCTCGCGCTCCTGGTGTTCGCCGTCGTCATCCCGGTGTTCGCCTACGCCAACGTGGGCCTGGCCATCGACGACAAGGTGCCGTCCGGCCTGCTGAGCTACGGCCTCGGCCTCGGCCTGCTGGCCGGCGTCGCCCACCTCGCCGTACGCAAGTTCGCCCCGTACGCGGACCCGCTGCTGCTGCCGCTGGCCACGCTGCTGAACGGGCTCGGACTCGTCGTCATCTGGCGGCTGGACCAGTCCAAGCTGCTCCAGTCGATCAAGCAGGCAGGCACCGCCGCGCCCCGGCAGCTGCTGTACACCGCCATGGGCATCGCGCTGTTCATCGTGGTCCTGGTCTTCCTCAAGGACCACCGCGCGCTCCAGCGCTACACGTACATCTCCATGGTCGGCGCCCTGTTCCTGCTGCTGCTGCCGCTCGTACCCGGCCTCGGCCAGAACATCTACGGCGCCAAGATCTGGATCTCCGTCGCCGGCTTCTCCATCCAGCCCGGAGAGTTCGCCAAGATCGTTCTGGCGATCTTCTTCGCCGGCTATCTGATGGTCAAGCGCGACGCGCTCGCCCTGGCCAGCCGCCGCTTCATGGGCCTGTACCTGCCGCGCGGCCGCGACCTCGGCCCGATCCTGGTCGTCTGGTTCATCTCGATCCTGATCCTGGTCTTCGAGACCGACCTCGGCACCTCGCTGCTGTTCTTCGGAATGTTCGTCATCATGCTGTACGTCGCCACCGAGCGGACCAGCTGGATCGTCTTCGGTCTGCTGATGTCGGCGGGCGGCGCGGTCGGCGTGGCGAGCTTCGAGCCGCACGTCCAGCAGCGAGTCCAGGCCTGGCTCGACCCGATGAAGGAGTTCGCCCAAAGCCGTAAGGGCATCCCGGGCCACTCCGAGCAGGCGATGCAGGCCCTGTGGGCGTTCGGCTCCGGCGGCACTCTCGGCACCGGCCTCGGCCAGGGCCACTCCGAGCTCATCCGGTTCGCCGCCAACTCCGACTTCATCCTCGCCACCTTCGGCGAGGAACTCGGCCTGGCCGGCATCATGGCGCTGCTGCTGATCTACGGCCTGATCGTGGAACGCGGCGTGCGCACCGCCCTCGCCGCCCGCGACCCGTTCGGCAAGCTGCTCGCCATCGGCCTCTCCGGCGCCTTCGCGCTCCAGGTGTTCGTCGTCGCCGGCGGTGTGATGGGTCTCATCCCGCTGACCGGTATGACCATGCCGTTCCTGGCGTACGGCGGTTCCTCCGTCATCGCCAACTGGGCCCTGATCGGCATCCTGATCCGCATCAGCGACACCGCGCGCCGTCCGGCTCCCGCCCCCGCCTCCAACCCCGACGCCGAGATGACCCAGGTGGTCCGCCCGTGAACAAGCCCCTGCGCCGGATCGCGATCTTCTGCGGCCTCCTGGTCCTCACCCTGCTCCTGCGCGACAACTGGCTCCAGTACGTGAAGGCCGACACCCTGGCCTCCGACACGGACAACCGTCGCGTCAACATCACGCGTTACGCCAGCCCGCGCGGCGACATCATCGTCGGCGGCAAGGCCATCACCGGCTCCGTCGAGTCCGGCGACAACGACTTCAAGTACAAGCGCACCTGGAAGGACGGCGCCATGTGGGCGCCGGTCACCGGGTACTCCTCCCAGGCCTTCGGCGCCACCCAGCTGGAGAAGCTGGAGGACGGCATCCTCAGCGGCACCGACAACCGGCTCTTCTTCCGCAACACCCTCGACATGATCACGGGCAAGAAGAAGGAGGGTGGCAGCGTCGTCACCACCCTCAACGCCGCCGCCCAGAAGGCCGCCTACCAGGGCCTGGGCAACAAGAAGGGCGCCGTCGCCGCGATCGACCCGGCCACCGGCAAGATCCTCGCCCTGGTCTCCACGCCTTCGTACGACCCGTCGGCCTTCGCCGGCACCTCGGGCAGCGACGAGAAGGCCTGGAACAAGGTCCAGAAGAAGAACAACGCCGACGACCCGATGCTCAACCGGGCGCTGCGCGAGACCTACCCGCCGGGCTCCACCTTCAAGGTCGTCACCGCCGCCGCGGCGCTGGAGAACGGCGTGGTCTCCGGCATCGACGACCCCACCAAGACGCCGGACCCGTTCAAGCTCCCGCAGACCAGCACCAACCTCACCAACGAGCACGGCGGCTGCGAGAACGCCAGCCTGCGCGAGGCACTGCGCGTCTCCTGCAACACCGTCTTCGCGAAGATGGCCGACAACGTCGGCAACCAGAAGATGATCGAGCAGGCCGAGAAGTTCGGCTTCAACAACGCCAAGCTCGACACCCCGGTGCGCGCCGCCGAGAGCATCTACCCCGAGGACAACCGCCCGCAGAACGCCCTCGACGGCATCGGCCAGGGCTCCAACCGGGCCACCCCGCTCCAGATGGCCATGGTCGCCTCGGCCGTCGCCAACAACGGCAAGCTGATGCAGCCGTACATGGTCGACCAGCTGCGCGCCTCCAACCTCGACGTCCTCGAGACGAACGAGCCCAAGGAGCTCTCCCAGGCCATCTCCTCCGAGACCGCCCAGAAGCTCCAGCAGATGATGGAGACGGTCGTCAAGACCGGCACCGGAACCAAGGCCCAGATCGACGGCGCCACCGTCGGCGGCAAGACGGGTACCGCCCAGCACGGCCTCAACAACAGCGAGAAGCCGTATGCCTGGTTCATCTCGTACGCCAAACTGTCGGACGGCAGCACTCCGGTCGCCGTCGCCGTCGTCGTCGAGGACGGCGCCGCCAACCGCGGTGACATCACCGGTGGTGGTCTCGCAGGTCCGATCGCAAGGGACGTGATGAAGGCAGTCATCGACAGCAAGAAGTGACCCCGCTCACGTCCCCCTCACATCGGTGCACGTTGCGATACCGGTCCTGTATCGGGTGACGGGCTAGGCCAGGTCACACAGACCGATCCGGGTACGGTATGCCCGGACGACAGCCTCCGACCGCACAGACGTGCGGGTCGGGACCGACGGAGAGGGCTGGTAGGTAGCTATGGAAGAGCCGCGTCGCCTAGGCGGCCGGTACGAGCTGGGCCATGTGCTCGGCCGTGGTGGCATGGCGGAGGTCTACTTCGCGCATGACACCCGGCTCGGACGCACGGTGGCGGTGAAGACGCTGCGCGCAGATCTCGCGCGTGATCCGTCCTTCCAGGCCCGGTTCCGCCGGGAGGCCCAGTCGGCCGCCTCGCTCAACCATCCCGCGATCGTCGCGGTCTACGACACGGGCGAGGACTACATCGACGGGGTCTCGATCCCGTACATCGTCATGGAGTACGTCGACGGCTCCACTCTGCGCGAGCTCCTGCACAGCGGCCGCAAGCTGCTGCCCGAGCGCACGCTGGAGATGACCATCGGCATCCTCCAGGGCCTGGAGTACGCCCACCGCAGCGGCATCGTGCACCGTGACATCAAGCCGGCCAACGTCATGCTGACGCGCAACGGCCAGGTCAAGGTCATGGACTTCGGTATCGCCCGCGCCATGGGCGACTCCGGCATGACGATGACCCAGACCGCGGCCGTCATCGGCACGGCCCAGTACCTCTCGCCGGAACAGGCCAAGGGCGAGCAGGTCGACGCCCGATCCGACCTGTACTCCACCGGCTGCCTGCTGTACGAGCTGCTGACCGTCCGGCCGCCCTTCGTGGGCGACTCCCCGGTCGCGGTCGCCTACCAGCACGTCCGGGAGGAGCCGCAGTCCCCGAGCGTCTTCGACCCCGAGATCACGCCGGAGATGGACGCGATCGTCCTCAAGGCACTGGTCAAGGACCCCAACTACCGCTACCAGTCCGCCGACGAGATGCGCGCCGACATCGAGGCCTGCCTCGACGGCCAGCCGGTGGCGGCCACCGCGGCGATGGGCTCGGTCGGCTACGGCGGCTACGGCGACGACCAGGCGACGACCGCCCTGCGCGCCGACGGCGGCGCCACCACGATGATGCCGCCCATGAGCCCGGGCAACGGCGGCGGCTACGACTACGACGACCGCCCCGACCGGCGCCGTCAGAAGAAGAACAACACCTCGACGGTCCTGCTGGCGGTCGCGGCCGTCCTGGTCCTCGTGGGCGCCATCCTGATCGGCAAGTGGGCGTTCGGCGGCGGTGGCGCGGGCAACGACACCCTCAGCATGCCCAGCTTCGTCGACCAGACGGTCGCCCAGGCGCAACAGATGGCGGACAACGCCGACCTGAAGATCGCCATCACCAAGAAGGCCTGCGAGAACACCGAGACCGGCAAGGTCTGCTCGCAGGACCCGACGGCGGGCACCGAGGTCAAGAAGCAGTCCACCGTCAACCTGGTCGTCTCGACCGGGGCGCCGAAGGTGGCGGTGCCGAACGTCGTCGGACAGAAGCTCGACGACGCCAAGAGCACCCTCGAGTCCGACAAGTACCAGTTCAACGTCAAGACCAAGGAGAAGGTGTCCTCCCTTGAGGCGGGCACCGTCCTGGAGCAGGATCCGGAGCTCGGCAAGGAGGTCGAGAAGGGCTCCACGATCACGCTGACGGTCGCCAAGGCCGAGGAGCGGTCCACCGTCCCGGACGTCCTGGGCAAGGGCTGTGACGACGCAGTGGCCCAGATGCAGGCCAGCGACCTCACCGGCAACTGCACCGAGGTGGAGGTCGACGACCAGAACCAGGTCGGCAAGGTCATCTCGACCACCCCGGAGCGCGGCACCCAGGTCGACAAGGGCTCCACGGTCCAGATCCAGATCGGCAAGGCCAAGCAGCAGCAGCAGGTCGTGGTCCCGAACATCCAGGGCCAGAAGCTGAAGGACGCCAAGCAGATGCTCGCGCAGGTGGGCCTCAACGTCGGCAACATCCAGGGATCCCGGGACGACGACGCCATCGTCTTCAGCTCCGACCCCGGCCAGGGCAACACGGTCCAGACCGGCACGACGGTCAACCTGATCGCCGTGAAGCAGGGCAACAACGGCGGCTTCCTCGGTGGCGGCAACGGCTGACGGCAGGACCGCCGCGAACGGCAACCGCACCACGGCGACGGCCCCCGACCGAGATCACTCGGTCGGGGGCCGTCGCCTTGCCCGTACTGCCGTCGCGCCAGGGGCTGCGTCAGCGCCGCCCCTGCGCCCGGATCCGCGTCAGCTCAGTTCCTTCGGCGGGGTGCGCTTGCCGTCCACGGCGTCCACCCGCACCAGCTCGCCCCACACCACGTACCGGTAGCGGCTCGTGTAGACCGGCGTGCAGGTCGTCAGCGTGATGTAGTGGCCCGCCTTCTTCTTCCCCGACTCCCGGGGGACGGACCCGAGGACCTTGACGTTGTACTTCGAGGTCTCGGGGAGAATCGCGTAGACCTTGTAGACGTACCATTTGTCCTTGGTCTCGAAGACGATCGGGTCGCCTTCCCTGACCTTGTCGATGTTGTGGAACTTCGCCCCGTGGCCGTCGCGGTGGGCGGCCAGCGCGAAGTTGCCGGCCTTGCCGGACGTGGGCAGCGTGGCCTTGACCGGATCGACGTAGTAGCCGGCGACACCGTCGTTGAGGACCTTCGTCGACGTGCCCTTCTCGACCAGGACCTCGCCGTTCCTCATCGAGGGCACGTGCAGGAAGCCGATGCCGTCGCGGGTGTCGAGCGCACCGGGGCCGGTGTCCTGCCCGGCGGCCCAGCCGTCGCGGACCTTGTCGCCCTCCTTGTGCGCCGCCCGGTCGGCGACGACGTTCGTCCACCACAGCGAGTAGACGACGAACAGACCGAGCACCAGGCCCGCCGTGATGAGCAGTTCACCGAAGACGCTGACGGCCAGGGCGATCCGGCCCCGGCCCCGGTTCTGCGGCGTCGGCCCCGACTCGGGCACGGCGGTGTGCTCTTCGGTCTCATCGGCGGTCGCTGCCACTGTTTCCTCTGCCCTTAACTGACGAGCGCATCCGGCTTGCCCTTGCTGCGCGGCCGTACCTCGACCATCTTGCCCCAGACGATCAACCGGTACTTGCTGGTGAACTCCGGCGTGCAGGTCGTCAGGGTGATGTAGCGGCCGGGCCCGGTGAAACCCGACCCGGCGGGAACGGGGTTGATGACGGTGGTGTTGCTCGGCGACGTCACCGGCAGCATCGAGGTCATCTTGTAGACGTAGTACGTGTCCTGGGTCTCGACCACGACCTCGTCGCCCGCCTGGAGCCGGTTGATGTACCGGAACGGCTCACCGTGCGTGTTGCGGTGGCCGGCGAGCGCGAAGTTGCCCGTCTTCGCGTCGGGCATCGCCGTCTTGAGCGGGCTCTCGCCGTAGTGCCCGACCATGCCCTTGTCGAGCACCTTCTTGTTGCTGACGCCCTCCGCGATCGGCACGACGACGTCCAGCTTGGGGATGTGCAGGATGGCGAAGCCCTGACCCGGCGAGAACGTGCCCGGCGCCCGCTTCCCGCTCGCCCAGTCCTGCTGGAGGCTGCTGGCCTCCTGGCCCGCCTGGGCGTGGGCCCGCACGTTCGTCCACCACAGCTGATAGGTGACGAACAGCAGCATCAGCACACCGGTCGTGATGAACACCTCGCCGATGGCCCGGCTGGCGACCACGGCCGGGCTGGACTTGCGCGCCCGCGCCTGCTTGCGTGCCTCGACCCGGGACAGCGGTGCACGGGGTCCGGACGCACTCGACGGTGTACCGGCCTCGGGTGCGCCGCCGCCATGACGCCCACCACGGCGCTTGGCGGCCTTTCTGCGGGCCGCGCGGCCGCCCGGGGTGGCTGGTGTGGCGGACGAGGCTACTGAGGCCGCAGAAGCCGATACAGACCCACCGGCCCCCATGAGTGACGGATCGGGCAGCCGCAACGCGACGGTCTCGTCGTCGAGGGGGCGTCCGTACGACGCGCCGTCGTACCGGTCCCCGAGCGCGGTCACGCCGTGGCCCTGCCCACCACCGGGGCGAGCCCCGCCGACCTCGCCACGGCACCCGCGTAGCCGCACTCGACCAGCCAGTTGGCCAGCATCCGGTGGCCGTGCTCGGTCAGCACCGACTCGGGGTGGAACTGCACGCCCTCGACCGGGAGTTCCCGGTGGCGCAGCCCCATGATGATGCCGTCGCGGGTGCGGGCCGTGACCTCCAGCTCGGCCGGCACCGTGGCCGGCTCCGCGGCCAGCGAGTGGTACCGGGTCGCCGTGAAGGGGGACGGCAGGCCGGCGAAGACGCCCTTGCCGCCGTGCTCCACCGGCGAGGTCTTGCCGTGCAGCAGTTCCGGCGCGCGGTCGACCACGCCGCCGTACGCCACCTGCATGGACTGCATGCCCAGACAGACCCCGAAGACCGGGACACCGGTGGCGGCGCAGTGGCGCACCATCTCGATGCAGACCCCGGCCTCCTCGGGCGTGCCCGGGCCGGGGGACAGCAGCACCCCGTCGAAGCCGTCCTGTGCGTGCGCGGTCGACACCTCGTCGTTGCGCAGGACCTCGCACTCGGCGCCCAGCTGGTACAGGTACTGGACCAGGTTGAAGACGAAGCTGTCGTAGTTGTCGACGACGAGAATGCGCGCGCTCACTGGTTGTCCACCGTCACATCGTTGAAGGGCAGCAGCGGTTCGGCCCACGGGAAGACGTACTGGAAGAGGACGTAGACCACGGCCAGAACCAGCACGATCGAGATCAGCGCCTTGACCCAGGCGTTTCCCGGCAGCTGCCGCCAGATCCAGCCGTACATGCCGTCCCTTCCCCTCGTACCACGGCACCAGACTCACGCCGCACGGCACCAGACTAACGGCGCAGCGCCTCGGGTTCGCCTGCCTCCACGGGCTGTGTGGAGTCCAGGTGCGCCCACACGATCAGCCGGTGACTGTGCCCCCACTCGGGATCGCACGTGGTCAACGTCAGATAGCGGCCCGCACGCGTATACCCGGACTTACGTGGCACAGGGGCGATCACCTCAACGTCCGTGGGCACGGTTTTGTAGGGCCCTTTGTCGATCCGATACGTGAACCAGGTGGTTCCGTCCGTCAGCACCACCGCGTCCCCCGGGCGCAGCCGCGGAAAGTCCTTGAACGGATCACCGTAGGTACGCCGGTGACCGGCCACGGAGAAGTTGCCCGTCTGCCCCAGCCGCGCGGTGCCCGCGTAGTGGCCCAGCCCCTTCTTCAGGGTGGCGGTGGCGGTGCCCTCCAGGACCGGCTTGTTCCACGTGAAACCGAGCCGGGGTATGTACATGATCGCGAAGGGTCTGCCGCTGCGGTACGCCGTCGGCGTCGGGGCGGGGGAGGCGGCGGCACCGGGAGCCGCCGACGGCCGGACGTTCCCGTGCGCCCACTCCTGCCGCAACTGGTCGATCTGGTGGTCCATGACCCGGTCGGCCTTCACCCCGGTCCAGAACAGCACGTAGACGACGAAGAGCACGATCACCGTGCCCACGGTGATGCAGAGCTCGCTCACGATCCTGACGATCACACGCACCGACACAGGGCCCCCCGGCGGCCGCTCTACTCCAGGTGCTTCTACCCCACAGGCTTCGCGTAGTGCAGATCCACTGTGCCCGAGTAGCCGGGCAGAGTCACCGTGCCGTTCTCGGTGACTTTCCAGCCGAGCCCGTAGACGTTGACGTACACCATGTAGTTCTGGATCGCCGGTGCCTCGGCCAGGGCCTTCTGGAGCTTCTCCGGGTCACCGACGGCCGTGATCTTGTACGGCGGCGAGTAGACCCGGCCCTGGAGGATCAGGGTGTTGCCGACGCAGCGCACGGCACTGGTGGAGATCAGCCGCTGGTCCATGACCTTGATGCCCTTGGCGCCGCCCGCCCACAGGGCGTTCACCACGGCCTGGAGGTCCTGCTGGTGGATGACCAGATAGTCGGGCTGCGGCTCGGGGTAGCCGGGGAGCTTGGCCGTCGCGTCCGGCGGGGCGTCGTTGAGGGTGACCGTGATCGCCTCCCCCTTGAGCTTCCGGGTCCCGGCCCGCTTCTCCAGGGCCGTGACCTTCGCGTCCTCCGTGGCGGTGCTGCCGTCGTCGCCCGCGGCGAGGGACTCGACGTCGTTGCGCAGGGTCGCGTTGGACTCGTCCAGCTGACCGTTCTTGCGGCTGCGCTCCTGGATGAGGTCGGACAGCTTCAGCAGCGAGGTGTCCGTGCGGATGTTGGTGCCCTTGGCCGTGTTGAAACTGGTGAAGAAGAGCAGCCCGGCCAGCGCGAAAACGGCCACCGTGAGCACCCGCACGGGTCGGAGTCCGCCCCGGCGGTGGTCAGGACTGGATTCGGTCCCGGGAGAGTCGGCAGAATTGCTCAACGTACCCTTATCTCCTTCGACGCCACGGAAGCACTACGCTAACGGACGCCCGGGGGAGCGCTAAGAGTCCCCTTGTACGCTGCCCCGAGCCAGCCCCAGTTCCCTGCGCGGCCACGCAGCGCATCGACAGGAGAGACCCTCGTGCCGAAGTCACGTATCCGCAAGAAGGCCGACTACACGCCGCCCCCGGCGAAGCAGGCGACCGCCATCAAGCTCAACAGCCGTGCCTGGGTCGCGCCGGTCATGCTGGCCATGTTCCTCATCGGCCTCGCCTGGATCGTCGTCTTCTATGTGTCCGACGGCTCCCTGCCCATCGACAAGCTGGACAACTGGAACATCGTGGTTGGTTTCGGCTTTATCGCGGCGGGATTCGGCGTCTCCACCCAGTGGAAGTAGGGCCGTCCGGGGCTCTGCCCACGGCTATCCGCTGAGTTATCCACAGCTGTTTTCCACAGTGGGGAAAAGAACGACGATCTGTGGATAACTCATCGAGGGTTGACGCCGGTGTGACGGAAACACTCATCGTCGAAAGCTTGTTCGCCCCCTGCTTGACCTGCGAGAACACGGGTCAGTGACAGGGGGCACAGCTGTTCCCGCACCATGTGCACAAGATCCGCCACACGCTGTGGACAACCATCCGCTCAGGTGAGCTGGAACGTCCTCAACAGCGTCACGCCCACAACGACGGCCAGCGCCAGCGCACAGCTGCCGTACTGCACCAGCGCACGGTGCCGGCGCGGCGCGTGGACCATGGCATAGCCGATGGCGACACCGGCGACGAGGCCGCCGAGGTGCGCCTGCCAGGCGATGTTCATGCCCGGGCCGAAGGTGAAGAGAAGGTTGATCACCAGCAGGGCGATCATGGGGCGCATGTCGTAGTTGAGCCGGCGCATGAGCACCGCCATCGCGCCGAAGAGGCCGTAGATCGCGCCGGAGGCGCCGAGCGAAGGCTGGTTCGGCGCAGCGATCAGATAGCAGAGCGCGCTGCCGGCCAGTCCGGAGACGAAGTAGAGCGCGAGGTAGCGGACCCGGCCGAGGGCCGCCTCCAGGGGGCCGCCGATCCACCACAGGCTGAGCATGTTGAACAGGATGTGGATATAGCTGCCGTGCAGGAACATCGAGGTGAGCAGCCGGTACCACTGGCCCTGGGCGATGCCCTCGACGGAGTGCAGCAGCGGGACGTAGGCCTGGCCGAGGAGCTCGAACCGTTCGCTGAAGCGGTCACCGAGGACCTGCTGGAGCAGGAAGAGAGCCAGGTTGACGCCGATCAGCACCTTGGTGGCGAGCCGCGGATCGGCTGCGACGGCGCCGCCCGCGACGGTGCGGGGCCGGGCCGCGGCCGCGCCGGCGCCGGATTCGCGGGCGCAGTCGGGGCACTGGAAGCCGACCGAGGCGTTGACCATGCACTCGGGGCAGATCGGGCGCTCGCAGCGGGTACAGCTGATTCCGGTCTCACGGTCCGGGTGCCGGTAGCAACCGGGCAGACTCTGGGCGTCCTGCCGACTGCCGCGAGCCTGGTCCATGACATCCCCTAGGTCGTCGTATGCAATGCCTTGCCCCGCTCATCCTTACGGACGAGCGGGGCATAAGGTTCCCTGCCTCGACGTCAGCCCTGGCGGGTCTCGACGACGACCGACTCGATGACGACCTCGTTGACCGGGCGGTCGGTGCGCGGGTTCGTCTGGGTGGAGGCGATGGAGTCGACGACCTTCTGGCTCGCCGCGTCGGTGATCTCACCGAAGATGGTGTGCTTGCGGTTCAGCCAGGCCGTCGGCGAGACGGTGATGAAGAACTGCGAGCCGTTGGTGCCCGGGCCGGCGTTGGCCATGGCCAGCAGGTAGGGCTTCGAGAACTGGAGCTCCGGGTGGAACTCGTCCTCGAACTGGTAACCGGGGCCGCCGGTGCCGTTGCCCAGCGGGTCACCGCCCTGGATCATGAATCCACTGATCACCCGGTGGAAGACCGTGCCGTCGTAGAGCCTGGCCGTGGACTTCTCACCCGTCTCGGGGTTGGTCCACTCACGCTCGCCCCGGGCGAGCTCGACGAAGTTCTTGACCGTCTTGGGCGTGTGGTGCGGGAAGAGCCGAACCTCGATGTCGCCATGGTTGGTCTTCAGGGTGGCGTAGAGCTGCTCGGCCACGGTCTGCCTTCCGTTGTCTTCCTGTGACTGTCCGAATCCTCGCACGGCCCGGGCGGCGCGACGCCCGACGACGCCTTCCGGGCGGACATCCGGGTACTTGCTTACGGAAAACGGGACCAGTACTTCCACGACACGGGCACTCGACAACGATCCGTGGCATTGTCGACGACAAGCTCATGTTCTTCGCATTCATCCGCTATTGCACTAGATCAACAACCAAGGCGTTCTTGATCGGAAGTGATCCCAGGTCGGACGGTATGACCCGGATGCCCGTCCGCGCATGCCCCGGCGCCTGTCGGCAGGCATGATCCGTAAAAGGGTGGAAAGCCGAATTACCGTACGCCACCGAGGAGGAGGAACCCGTGACCCGCATCGACAGCGTGCGCGCCGCGACCGAGACGGCGAAGGACAGCGTGCTGCACGCCGCGGAAGTTGTGGCGCCCTACGCCGACACGGCCAAGGAGAAGGCCGCGTACTACGCATCCGAGGCCCGCGTACGGCTCGCGCCCAAGGTGTCGCAGGCCGCGGAGCAGGCCCGCGTCCAGTACGACGCCCACCTGGCACCCCGGCTGGAACAGGCCCGCGCCCATGTGCCGCCCAAGGTCGACCAGGCCGCCCAGGAGGCGGCGATCCGCACTCGCGAGGCCGCCCGGCAGGCCGCCGACTACTCCCGCCCGAAGATCGAGCAGGCCGTGGCGGCGGCCGGCCCCGTCAAGGACGAGGCGGCCGCACGCAGCCTCGCCGCGCTGGCCGCACTGCGCGGCCAGGTGACCCCGAAAGAGATCCAGCAGCTGGCCCGCAAGCACAAGCGGCGGGCGAAGGCCGGGCGGGCCCTGAAGGTGATGGCCGGTCTGACCGTCCTGGCGGCCTGCGCCTTCGCCGCGTGGAAGTGGTGGGACCGGCAGGCCAACCCGGAGTGGCTCGTCGAGCCGCCGGCCGCGACGGACGCACCCGAGTCGAATCGGCTGACGTCGGTGGACGGCAGCCAGTCAGCGCTCGATCCCGAAGTACAGGCCAAGGAGGCCGAGGAAGAGGCGGCGGACCGCGAGGACCGCGGCTGACGCCGGCCGGGCCGAGTATCGCCGAGGGGCGGAGAACCTGGTGGCTCTCCGCCCCTCGGCGATGTTTCACGTGGAACCGCGGAAGCGTGTTTTGCGGTGACGTTTGCAACGCACCGACTCTCCACAATCCCCACACGTTTCCTTGACGCAACGCACCCGTCCGGTCACGCGGCCGCGCGGATGCCGTTTCACGCAAGGCCGCCGCCTCGGAGCGGGTTCACCGAGGCTCCCCGGCCGCATCCGCCGGGACGGTCGGCCGACGCCACTCTCCGCGCATATTTGCGCAAAGAACTGCAACGCCCCAGGCCCGTTTCCGGATCGCCCGAGTGACACACGTCACGGAACACGCAAAAGACCGGCCGGACACCTGTGAGGTGTCCGGCCGGTCCGTTCTGTGGAGCCTAGGGGAGTCGAACCCCTGACATCTGCCATGCAAAGACAGCGCTCTACCAACTGAGCTAAGGCCCCGGAAGCAAGGCGTCCGACCGGAGAAACCACATCCCGGTGGGCGCCGCAGACCAGACTACCGGTTCATCCCGGGTATCTCGCAAAAAGTTGGGGGGTCCCCGTGGGCGACCACTCTCCGTAAGATGCTCGACGTGGTTCGCTACAGCGAACCGCCGTTTTTTGGGGAAGCGATGGGGAGACGCAATGGACGCCGCACAGCAGGAAGCGACCGCGAGAGCGCGGGAACTTCAGCGGAACTGGTACGGGGAGCCGCTGGGGGCACTCTTCCGTAAGCTCATAGAAGACCTGGGCCTCAACCAGGCCCGTCTGGCGGGGGTGCTGGGCCTGTCCGCGCCGATGCTGTCCCAGCTGATGAGCGGTCAGCGGGCGAAGATCGGCAATCCGGCCGTGGTGCAGCGGGTCCAACTGCTCCAGGAACTTGCGGGGCAGGTCGCCGACGGCAGCGTCAGCGCCGCCGAGGCCACCGAGCGGATGGACGAGATCAAGAGGTCACAGGGGGGCTCGGTGCTCAGCAACAACCACACACAGACGACCGGCAGTTCGGGTGCGCCCACGGTCAAGCGGGTGGTCCGGGAGATCCAGTCGCTGCTGCGGTCGGTGGCCGCCGCCGGCGACATCATCGAGGCCGCGGACACCCTCGCCCCGACCCACCCGGAGCTGGCAGAGTTCCTCCGGGTCTACGGCGCCGGCCGCACCTCGGACGCGGTGACGCACTACCAGTCCCACCAGAGCTGACGCCGACGGCCCGGTGACCGAAGGGGGTTCGGGGACCGGGCCGACGCCCTGAGGGGGCACGCGGAAACCGCCTGAAGGGGCACGCGGAAGCCGTCGCACCCACCGTGGGAGGAGTCGTCGCCCCTGCCGCGGGGGAGGGCAAGAGGGAACGCCTCAGGGGGAGGAGCAGCGCACAGCCATGGGTGAGGTCTTCGCCGGCCGGTACGAACTGGTCGACCCGATCGGACGCGGCGGGGTCGGCGCCGTCTGGCGCGCCTGGGACCACCGCCGACGCCGCTACGTGGCCGCCAAGGTCCTCCAGCAGAGCGACGCGCACTCGCTGCTGCGCTTCGTGCGTGAGCAGGCGATGCGCATCGACCATCCCCATGTGCTCGCACCCGCCAGCTGGGCCGCCGACGACGACAAGGTCCTGTTCACCATGGACCTGGTCGCGGGTGGTTCGCTGGTCCATCTGATCGGCGACTACGGCCCGCTGCCGCCGTCGTTCGTCTGCGTCCTGATCGACCAGCTCCTGGCCGGACTGGCCGCGGTGCACGCGGAAGGCGTCGTGCACCGCGACATCAAACCCGCCAACGTGCTGCTCGAAGCCACCGGAACGGCCCGGCCCCGGCTGCGGCTGTCCGACTTCGGCATCGCGATGCGGCTCGGCGAACCCCGTTTGACGGAGACCAACCTCGTGGTGGGGACGCCCGGTTACCTCGCGCCCGAGCAGCTGATGGGCGCGGACCCGGACTTCACGGCCGACCTCTTCGCCGTGGGGCTGGTCACGCTGTATCTGCTGGAGGGCGCCAAGCCCGACGCCAAGGCGCTGGTGCAGTACTTCGCGGCGCACGGGACGCCGGGAGCGCCGGTGGGCGTTCCCGAGCCGCTCTGGCAGGTCGTGGCGATGCTGTTGCAGCCGGACCCGCAGGCCCGGTTCCGTACGGCCACGG
This sequence comes from Streptomyces adustus, assembly GCF_009377175.1. GTDB lineage: Bacteria > Actinomycetota > Actinomycetes > Streptomycetales > Streptomycetaceae > Streptomyces > Streptomyces adustus. The sequence goes on along the minus strand of NZ_VJZD01000011.1, from coordinate 305 downwards.
GAGCCCGCAAGGCGCTCGGCGCGGCCGCCGAGCTGCTGCCGGAGCCCGGCCTCGACGACGACCTGATCGAGATCTTCGACCAACTCGGTCCGCTCCCCGCGGGGTTCGGACCCGACGGACCCCACGGGCCACCGCCGTCCCCGAGACCCCGGCCGCCACGGCCCGCCTCCGCCGCCCTGGCGGAGGCGGGCACCGCCCCCGACCCGGGCACTGCTCCGGACCGGAGCACCGCCACCGGTCCGGCGGGCGGCACGCCGGACGAGGCGCACAGCACCGGCACCACGGTCCGCGCGGCCGCCCCGGAC
>NZ_VJZD01000119.1 GCF_009377175.1 Streptomyces adustus | reverse complement strand
CCACCGACCCGCCACCCACCGGCTCAGCGCCCCCGCCGCCCGATGCCGACGCCCGGCGTCGGCCGGGTCGCCGCCCGACGGGTCGCCGCCCGGCGTCCGACGTCGACGTCCGGCATCGGCGCCCGGCATCCGGCATCCGGCATCCGGCATCCGGCGTCGGCGCCCGGCATCCGGCATCTGGCGTCCGGCGCTCGGTATCGGCGCTCGGTATCGGCGCCCCGCGCCGGCGTCCGGCGTCGGCACCCGGCATCCGGCATCCGGCGTCGGCGTCAGGCGTCCGGCGTCCGGCGTCAGGCGTCCGGCGTCAGGCGTCCGGCGTCGGCGCCCGCGGCGGACGTTGCCGCCCGCCGCGGACGCCGGGGCGTGTCACCCGGCGGGGATCGCGAGGATCACCGCGCCCGGCCCCGCTTCGCCTCCATGGCGGCCCGGCCTTCCGCGCCCTTGCGCTTCCAGTCCTTGCGGATCTCCGCCCGCAGCCGGGCGTCGGTCTTGGCGACGATCCACTGGTTCTCCCGGACGAGCTTGCGGTAGCTGTCCAGCCGTCGCACGGGCAGCTCCCCCGTCTCCAGGGCGGCCAGCACCGCGCAGCCCGGTTCGGACTCGTGCGCGCAGTCGTGGAAGCGGCACCGCCCCGCCAGCTCCTCGATCTCGGCGAAGACCTGTCCGACGCCGGTCTCGGCGTCCCACAGGCCGACCCCGCGCAGGCCGGGGGTGTCGATCAGCACTCCGCCGCCGGGCAGGGTGAGGAGGTTGCGCGTGGTGGTGGTGTGCCGGCCCTTTCCGTCGACGTCACGGGTGGCCTGTACGCCCATCACGTCAGCGCCGAGCAGGGCGTTCGCCAGGCTCGACTTGCCCGCGCCGGACTGGCCGAGCAGCACGGACGTACCGCCGCCGACGAGGGCGACGAGGACGTCCAGACCGGTTCCGCCGTGGGCGCTGACGGTCAGCACCGGCACGCCGGGCGCCGTCGTCTCCACGTCCTGGACGAGGTACGACAGACCGACCGGGTCCGGCACGAGGTCGGCCTTGGTGAGCACCACCAGCGGCTGCGCGCCGGACTCCCAGGCCAGGGCGAGGAACCGTTCGATGCGGCCGAGGTCGAGTTCGCCGCCCAGGGAGACGGCGACGACGGCGTGGTCGACGTTGGCGGCGAGGACCTGTCCCTCGGACCGCTTGGAGGAGGTGGAACGGACGAAGGCGGTACGGCGGGGCAGCAGGGTCCGCACATAGCGCGGATCACCGCCGTCCGGGTCGACGGCGACCCAGTCGCCCGTGCACACGACCTTCATGGGATCGCGGGGAACGACGAACTCGGTGTCGGCCCGCACGGTGCCGTCAGGGGTGGCGACGTCGCACTGGCCGCGGTCGACCCGTACGACCCGGCCGGGCAGGAGACCCTGCGCGGCGTACGGGGCGAACTCGGTCTCCCAGCCCGCATCCCAGCCGTAGCCGGCGAGAGGATGCACGGAAGGAAGCGGAAAAGTGGAGAAAGACAAGGGGGGACCCTTCACAGGGGTGGCCCCGGAGCCGGCACGCGCACACAGGCGCGAAGACCGGAGATGTCAGCCGAGGGCCACGGAGGTGGAATCGATGAACTCGTGGATGCGGGCAGCGCCCATCGCAACGACAGCCATCAGTCACACCTCCTGGATCACGCTCGGCCGACCACGACGGCCGGCGGCCGCCTCGGAACGAGGAAACCCTAGCCGTGCCTCTCGCCGAAAGGCCACCTCTTTTCTCCGTGGCGGGAACCCGTCTCGTCCGGCGTCCGGTTCAGTGACCGGCCGGTGCCCGTCCGGTCCGGGGTCCCGCGTCGATCATCCCCGCGGCGAGCGTCGCCCCGTCCTGCGGGTCGATGAGCAGGAACGATCCGGTCCGTCTGTTCTGCCGGTAGTCGTCGACGGCGAGCGGCTCGGCGGTGCGAATCAGGACGCCGCCGATCTCGTTGACGGAGAGACCGTCCTCGCAGGGCAGCCGACGGGCGTCGGTGACGTCCGTGCGGTAGTCGATCCGCTCCACCATCGCCTGGACCGTCCGGGTGGTGTGCTTGAGCAGCACCCGCTGCCGCGCCCGCAGCGGGCGGTCGTGCAGATGGCACACGCTGGCGGTGATGTGCCGCAGCAGCTGTGGGGTGGGGCCCGCGCTCAGCAGGTCGCCCCGGGAGATGTCGATCTCGTCGGCGAGCCGGACGGCCACCGACTGCGGTGCCCGCACGCTGTGGGTCTCCTGGCCGAGCACGCTGAGACCGGCGACCGTACTGCTCTGTCCGGACGGCTGTACGACGACACGGTCACCGACCTGGAGGACGCCGGAGACGAGTTGTCCGGCCGGCCAGCGCTCCACCACCTGCCGGTGCTCCGAGGGGTGCCGGATCACGTACTGCACCGGCAGGCGCATCGGCTTGCGGACCGGTTCCGTGCCGACCGGCACGTTCTCCAGATGGGCCAGCAGCGTGTCGCCGTCGTACCAGTCCATCCTGGTCGAGGGTTCGACCACGTTGTCGCCGGTCAGCGCGGACATCGGGATGGCGGTGACGTCCGCGATCCCCAACTCGCCCGCCCGCCGGGTGAACTCGTCCGCGATCGCGGTGAAGGCGGACTCCCGGTAGTCGACGGTGTCCATCTTGTTGACGGCCAGCACGACGTGCGGCACCCGCAGCAGTGCCGCGATCGCGCCGTGCCGCATCGTCTGCGCGACCACGCCGTTGCGCGCGTCGACCAGGATCACCGCCAGGTCGGCGGTGGAGGCGCCGGTGACCATGTTGCGCGTGTACTGCACATGGCCGGGGGTGTCGGCGAGGATGAACCGGCGCGCGGGCGTCGCGAAGTAGCGGTAGGCCACGTCGATGGTGATGCCCTGTTCCCGTTCGGCCCGCAGGCCGTCGGTGAGCAGGGCCAGGTCGGGGCCGTCCTGCCCCCGTCTGCGGGACACCTCCTCGATGGCCGTCGCCTGGTCGGCGAGGACGGACTTGGTGTCGTAGAGGAGCCGTCCGACCAAGGTGGACTTGCCGTCGTCGACCGACCCGCAGGTGGCCAGCCGCAGCAGGCTCCCCGGGGGCCGGCCGGTGGAGTCCGTCCGATCTGCGCACGTCTGATCTGCCGCTGCCGCGACGCCTGTTGACATGTCTAGAAGTACCCTTCTCGCTTGCGGTCCTCCATGGCTGCCTCGGACAGCCGGTCGTCGGCCCTGCTCGCGCCGCGCTCGGTCACCCGGCTCGCGGCGATCTCCGCGATCACCTCGCCCACCGTCGAGGCGGACGAGTCGATCGCGCCGGTGCAGGACATGTCGCCGACCGTGCGGTACCGGACCCGGCGCTCGCACAGGGACTCGTCGTCCCGGGGGCCGCCCCAGTCGCCGGGCGCCAGCCACATGCCGTCGCGCCGGAACACCTCGCGCCAGTGCGCGAAGTAGATCTGCGGCAGTTCGATGCCCTCGTGCTCGATGTACTGCCAGACGTCGAGCTCGGTCCAGTTGGACAGCGGGAAGACACGGAAGTGCTCGCCGGGCCGGTGGTGACCGTTGTAGAGCTGCCACAGTTCGGGCCGCTGCCTGCGCGGCTCCCAGGCACCGAACTCGTCCCGCAGGCTGAACACCCGTTCCTTGGCGCGTGCCTTCTCCTCGTCGCGCCGGCCGCCGCCGAACACGGCGCCGAAGCGGCCGTCGCGGATGGCGTCCAGCAGGGGAACGGTCTGGAGCGGATTGCGGGTGCCGTCCGGCCGCTCCTGGAGCGTTCCGTCGTCGATGTACGACTGCACGGACGCCACGTCGAGCCGCAGGGAGTGCTTCTCGACGATCCGGTCGCGGTAGGCGATCACCTCGGGGAAGTTGTGGCCGGTGTCCACGTGCAGCAGGGAGAACGGCAGTGGCGCCGGGGCGAACGCCTTGAGCGCCACGTGCAGCATGACGATCGAGTCCTTGCCGCCGGAGAACAGCAGCGTCGACCGGTCGAACTCGCCCGCCACCTCGCGGAAGATGTGGGCCGCCTCGGCCTCCAGTGTCTCCAGGTGCGTCAGCGGGGGCGCCGGCTGCGGTCGCGGGCCGCGACGTCCGGGACGGCCGGCGGGCGCGAGCTGCGCCGGGGCGGTCATGACAGCCCCCGGGCCGTGAGCAGCGCGCTCACCCGGCGGACCGACTCGGCGACCGTCTGGTGCTGGGTGTGGACCCGCAGCTCGGGATCGACCGGGACCTCGTAGGGGTCGTCCGCGCCGGTGAGACCGCTGATCTCACCGGCCGCCTGCCTGGCGTAGAGGCTCTTGACGTCCCGGTCGGCGCAGATCTCCACCGGGGTCGCCACGTGCACCTCGATGTACGGGACACCGCGCGCCGCGTGCAGGTCGCGGACCGCCGCGCGGGACAGCGCGTAGGGCGCGATGACCGGGACCAGCACCGTGACGCCGTGCTCGGCGAGCAGCCCGGCCACGTAGCCGATCCGCCGCACGTTGGTGTCCCTGTCCTCCTTCGAGAATCCCAGTTCCGCGGAGAGCGCGGCACGGACCTCGTCGCCGTCGAGCACCTGGACCCGGTGTCCGCCGGAGCGCAGTCGCTCGGCGAGACCCACCGCGATGGTGGTCTTGCCCGCGCTCGGCAGGCCGGTTAGCCAGACCGTGCCGCCCTGCCACGCGGCTGGTGTGTCGTTCGGTGCGCTCATGTGCGGATCTCCCTCTCGCGTCGGCCGGGGTTCACAGGGGGTGCAGACCGGGGAAGGTCAGGCCGAGGTTCTCGGGCCGGCCCATGCGGATGTTGAGACACTGAAGGGCGTTGCCGGCGCCGCCCTTGACCAGGTTGTCCAGCGCGGCGATCGTGGTCAGGCGACCGCTGTCCTCGTCGATCGCGTAGCCGACGTCGCAGTAGTTGGAGCCCAGGAGGATCTTCGGGTCCGGGTAGCGGAAGGTGCCGCGCTGGTGCGCGACGACCCGGACGAAGGGCTCCTCGGCGTACTGCTCGCGAAAGGCCCGGCGCACGGTCTGCTTGTCCACGCCGGGACGCAGCGTGGCGTGACAGATGGTCTGGACGCCACGGACCGCTTCGACGCCGGTGGCGGTCATCGCGGCGGACAGGCCCAGATGCCGCGAGATCTCGGCTTCGTGGCGGTGCCCGGTGGGCGCGAACACGCGCATGGAACCGCTGCGTTCGGCGTGCAGGTTGGCCGGGCCCGCCATGGCGCCCGAACCGCTGGATCCGGTGCGGGCGTCGAACTGGGCCCCCTGCTCCGGGTCGATCAGATCCCGGGCCACCAGGGGGTACAGGGCCAGTACGCCGGCCGTGGCCATGCAGCCGGGGACACTGACCAGGTCCGCGGTGCGCAGCCGGTCGCGGTGCAGTTCCGGCAGGCCGGGCACGAAGTCGTCCAGCAGCTGCGGGGCCTGGTGCTCCTCGCCGTAGTAGCGCCGGTAGACCTCGGCGTCGTCGAGCCGGAAGTCCCCGGTCAGGTCGAAGACGAACTTGGACCGCTGCTTCCAGTGGTCGATCTGGGTCATCGCGACCCGGTGCGGCAGCGTCAGGAACACCGCGTCGCACTCGTCGACCTCGTCCGCCGAACAGAACGTCAGATCGGTGGCGGACCGCAGATTCGGATGCACGCCGTCGACCCGTTTCCCCGGGAATCGGGACGAGACCGCGCCCACCACCTCGACCTCGGGATGGCCCAGCAGCAGTCTCAGCAACTCCCCGCCGATATATCCGGCCGCACCGGCCACCGCCACCCGTATCACGACCGTATCCCCCTCACTGCAATACGCCGACGCGTCACCACGACTCCTTCCGGTCCGAATCGACGATCCATGCGAAGAAAACTACGGACCCGTGCGGCTCATCCGCGTCCGCGACGAACACAGCCCCCATGAGGCGTCCGAATTAGATTCCGGTCGCACGACTAAGCATCTCGATTACCCGTCGTGAGCACCGTGCGTGCCAATCTTGGGATCGGCCCCTATGCGTCGAGGAGTTCAGTACGGCGTTCCCGGCGCCGCCATTCCGCCACCGAGAGAGAGACGGATCAGATGAGGGTCACCCAGAACCCTGATTTCCGGCGGCTGCGGGCCGCGCAGGGCGTCAGCCAGATAGGCAGCCAGATCGGTTTCCTGGCGCTGCCGCTCGCCGCCCTCCAGGTGCTGCACGCCAGTGTGTTCGAAGTCAGTGTGCTCACGGCCGTGCAGATCGTGCCCTTCCTGCTGATCGGTCTGCCTGCCGGAGTGTGGGTCGACCGGATGCGCCGAAGGCCGGTCCTGATCGGCACCGACCTCTTCCGCGGGGTGCTGCTGCTCACCGTCCCGCTGGCCTACGCACTGGACACGCTCACCCTCGGCCAGCTCTACGTGGTGGCGTTCGGGCAGGGCGTCGCCACCGTTTTCTTCGACGTCGCCTACCAGTCGTATCTGCCGGACGTCGTCGAGGCCGATCAACTGACCGAAGGAAACGCTCAGTTGGAGCTGGCGCGGTCCGCGTCGCAGTTGATCGGCCCCAGCGCGGGCGGCTGGCTGATCTCGGCGCTGAAGGCCCCGGTCGCGCTGGGCGCCGACGCGTTGTCCTTCCTGTTCTCCGCGTTCATGGTGTCGCGCATCCCGGCCGACCGGGAGAAGCCGGTGGTGAGGGACGGCAACCGGACGACCTGGACGGTGCTGTGGAAGGAGGTCGGCGAGGGACTGACCTTCGTACGGCACCACCGGCTGCTGGCCCCGCTGGCCGGGGTCGGCGGGCTCCTCAACTTCTCCTACGGCATGGTCGCGGCCATCTTCACCACCTACACCGTGCGTGAACTGGGCTTCTCCGCCGGCAAGCTGGGCACCCTGATGGCGATCGGTTCGCTCGGCGTCGTCGTGGGGGCCGTCGTGGTCCGCAGGCTGTCGCAGCGTCTGGGCACCGGGCCGAGCATCGTGCTGGGCGCCCTCCTGAACGGTGTCGGCCCGCTCTTCACCCCCGCCGCGCCCGCCTCGGCCCCCGAAGCGGTCATCACCTGCGGCCTGTTCCTCCAGTCGTTCGGCGTGGTGCTCTTCAACGTGAACCAGGTCAGCCTGCGTCAGAGCATCACCCCGCGAGCGCTCATGGGCCGGATGACCGCCACGATCCGGTTCGTCATGTGGGGCACCCTTCCCGTCGGTTCGCTGTGCGCCGGCGCGCTCGCCTCGAACATCGGCCTGCACCGGGCCCTTTGGGTGTCGGCGGCGGTCGGCGCCCTGGCGTTCCTCGGGGCACTGTTCTCCGGCGTACGGACCGTGGGTACGAACGAGGTTCCCCTGCCGGTCCCGGCGGCCGGCACCACGGCCGACGACAGCACCGCCGACGACACCGCGGCCTTGGACGAAGACGCGGAACAGTACGACCGCGCCGACGCCAGGTGAGTTCGCGGCCGACGCATTCACGAGCGTATTGACCCGGCTCTCCCGCCGTCGAATCCCTCGATCACCACAAAGCTTCCCCGGTTCCACCATTTCTGCCGACTGGCGCGCTTTCTCGACGCCAGACCTGGATGTGCGATCTGGAGGCCCATACGTGAAATCCGTACTCATCCTCTCCAAGTGGAATGCCGGCGCGGTGGTCCCTGCCGCCGATCAGCTGCGAGCCCGCGGAATCCGGTCGGTACTGATATCCGAGATTCCGGACACCCGTCACCGCGCGAGCTGCGACGACCATGTCGTGGTGGACTGGGACAGCGAGGACCTGCCCGCGCTCGTCGAGCGGCTCGACGAGCGCGGCATCGTCCCCCTCGCGGTCGTCAACCTGCTCGAACCGCTGCTCCCCTGGCAGGGCGGCCTGGCCGCGCACTACGGCCTACCGGGGGCCGGCGTCGGCCTCGACGTGCTGGCCAGCAAGACGCTGGTCCGGGAGCGCCTGCGGGACCTGGGGCTGTCCTCCATCGGCTTCTGCGCCGACCCGGCGGAGGTGGATTTCTTCCCCGCCATCGTCAAGCCCTCGCGCGAGTCCACGGCCTCGCGGCTGGTCCGCCGGGTGGACGGCCCGGCCGAACTCCTCGCCTACGGGCGCCATCTGACGGAGCGCGGCTTCGGCGACACGGAAATGATCATCGAGGAGTATCTGCCCGGCGTCGAGTTCTCCGTGGACGGACCCGTCGTGGAGGGCCGCTTCCATCCGGTCCTGGCGGTCGAGAAGCCCGACCACGACGACGTCAGACATCACGACGCGGGGCTTCGGGTCCATCCCCCGCAGCAGGATCACGTGCGGGCCGGCGTGCCCGTCCTGACCGGGATGATCGACGCGTTCTGCGCCGACCTGCGCCTCGACCAGCTCTGGCTGCACGTCGAGGGCCGGGCCGACGAGAACGGCCGCACGGAGCTGGTGGAGATCAATCCCCGCTTCGGTGGCGGCATGTATCCGACGGCGATCCAGGAGATCGGCGGGATCGACCCGGTGGAGGCGATCGTCTCCATGGCGCTGGGCGAGTTCACGCTGGACCGGCTGGGCCCGCTGCGCGACCGGACCGTCATCGGGTGGGTCGACGTGGAGGCCGACGAGCTCGGCCGGGTGGAGATCGGCGCCACGGAGGAAGACCTGTGCGCGCTCCCGGGCGTCGTCAAGGCGGTGGTCGTCGACGGCTACCGGGTGACCGACCTGGAGCAGGAGAACTACTTTCTCCGTTTCGCGCTCACCGCCGATTCCGTGAGCGAATTGCGCGCTCGCGCGGCGGACGTCCTGAGCGCCGTCGGCGAATGGCGCGTCGTATGAGACTCGGCGGCTCGCATCTCTGTCCCCGACCGAAGGAGAACAACGGAATGGATCGGCTGAAGTTCACGCTCGGCAATGCGCGCGACGACCTGCTGCGGGACGGCGACGACTGGGACAAGTTCAGCCGGTTCTGGGAGGACCTGCCGCTGGACCCGTACATGGGAGACGGCGGCACCTATCGCCGTCGTAAGCACTCCGTGATTTCGTACACCGCCGCCGACGGCACCGTCGCGTCGGTCGACCAGGACGGCTTTCTCCAGAGCAAGGAGATCAACCGTCTGAACGGCGGCATCGTCCGGCGCTTCGAGCCGACCGACCAGGCGCTGCTGGACACCTCCGTGCTCGGGCGGATACTGGCCCATTTCGTCGCGCGCATCGCGGAGAGCACCCCCGACGGTGAACCCGTGGCTCCGGTCCGGCGGATCAACATCCATCAGCACCGCATCGTCGCCACCGAGCGGGAGGCCGGGAATCCGACCCCGGAGGGGATCCACCGGGACGGTGTCCAGCACATCGTGATGATGCTGGTCGCGCGCAAGGACATCACCGGCGGGGTCAGCACGCTCTACGACAACGCCGGGTCGCCGATACTGACCCACACCCTGAACGACCCCGGGGACTACATATTCCTGGACGACCGCACGGCCATGCATTCCGTGTCTCCGGTACGGGTGGCCCCGCCGGCTCCCGAGGGGTACCGCGACATGTTCTTCCTGGAGTTCTGCTGACGGGCCGGAGCCTCTGAGGCAGCCTCACCCGGCCGGGCTCCGCTCGCATAGCGGGACAGCACGGCCTGGGCGTCCTCGCCCCGCAGCGCCGACAGCAGCTCGGACACCTGCTCCCGGCCGCGCACGACGTTGACCGTGCGGCACTGCCGGGTGATCAGGACGGCTCCCTCGTGGAGCTGCTGGTAGCCGAAGAGGCGTGCGGTACGCATGGTTCTCCGATCGATGAGGGCCGGGGTCATCGGCTCGGACGGCCTGCCCCGGCCGTCCTGCCACGTGAAACACGCTACGCGCCGACCGGCGCCGCGGGCGTCCGCGGCAAATTCAATGACGGAGCCGCACCGCGCTGACGCGGGGCTCTTTCGGCTACGCATTCCGTTTGCCGGGGTAAGCGAGGCGCTTGTCCGAAAGCGGGGAGGGTCGGCGTGATGTGTACCCGCGAATGCGTTCACCGGGGACGCACCTGACGTCGACCCGACCGTACCGTCTTTCCCGACGTGACAGACCGGCGGTCCGCCCCGGAAAACCGAAGGAAAGGAATCACCGTATGCCCACCATGCAGGCCTGTCCCGAATGTGAGGACGAGGTACAGATCAGCCAGTCGGCGCGGCTCAACGAGATCGTCGACTGTGCGGGCTGCCGCAGCGAACTGGAGATCGTGGCGCTCAGTCCGACGGTGCTCGCCCGCGCGCCCGAGGTCGAGGAGGACTGGGGGGAGTAGCGGCCGCGCGCGGCCACGCGCGATTCACCGGGGCCCGACCGCGGCCCGCGTAGCGACGGTCGGCCCGCCCCGCCCCTGTCCCTTCCGATTCCCGGCGAACTGGAGACACTGTGACCGACACACCGCTCCTGGTCATCAAGTGCGGCGGCAATCCGTCCGTCGACGCCGCGGGCATCTGCGCCGACGTCGCCAGGCTCGCCGGCGAAGGACAGTCGATCCTCCTGGTGCACGGCGGCTCAGGGGAGATCGCACAACTGGCCGGGCGACTGGGTGTCCCGCAACGCACCCTCGTCGCCCCGGACCAGGTGTCCACCCGCTACACCGACCCGGCCACCCTGGAGGTGGTCGTGCTCGCGCTGGCCGGCGGGGTCAAACCGAGGATCGTCGCGGAGCTGTCCCGGCTCGGGGTGCCCGCGGTCGGTCTCACCGGCCTGGACGGCGGCATGCTGCGCGCCCGCCGCAAGGCCGTCGTGCGCTCCGTCGTGGACGGCCGCACGACCCTGGTCCGGGACAATCTCAGCGGCCGGCTCGGCGAGGTGCGCACCGAACTCGCCGAGGCCCTGCTGCGCTCCGGCTTCGTGCCGGTGGTCTCGCCGCCCGCGCTCGACGAGCACGGGCAGGCGGTCAACGTCGACGCCGACCGGGTCGCCGCCGCGCTCGCGGCGGCACTCGGCGCGGACCGGCTGGTGCTGCTGACCGGCGCACCGGGAGTGCTCGCCGACCCTTCCGACGAGACGAGCGTGCTGAGCACCTTCGAGGTACCCGCGTCCGGCGCGCCCGGCGGGGGCATCGGCGGTGGCATGGCACTCAAGCTCGTCGCGGCGCGGGAGGCACTGTCCGGCGGAGTGCCGTCGGTGCGCATCGCGGACGGCCGGGTGCCGGACCCGGTCAGCCGCGCCCTGGCCGGATCCGGCACCGCCGTGACGATCGGTCCGCGATCCGATCACCGGCCCGACCCAACCCCTCCGCCCGTGGTGTCCACCTCCCAGGGAAAGTAGTTGACCATGCCAAGCAGCGCCTCGGCGCCCGTCAAGCGCGTCGCGTTCGTCGACGCGTACGCGATGGGACGCCTCCTTCTGCCCGTCATGAACCGGCTCGGCATAGAGTGCGTGCACGTCGAGTCGCCGCACCCCGATGTCCACCTGGTCCGGCTGCCGTTCCCCGAAGGCTTCGTGACCAGGGTGCGCCACGACGGCGATGTCGCGGCCACCGCCGCCGCGTTGCGCGAGCTCGGGGTCGAACGGGTGATCTCCTCCGGGGAGTCGGGCGTCGAGCTGACCGACCGGCTCGCCGCCGAACTCGGCACGCCCGGCAACGGGATGAGCCGGCCGGCGTCCCGCCGCAACAAGTACGACATGGTCCTGGCCCTGCGCGCCGCGGGCGTCGAGTCCGCGGCCACGATCGTCTCGGCCGACGCCGAAGAGATCGTCAAGTGGGCCGAGGAGACCGCGGGTTATCCGGTCGTCCTGAAGCCGGTCGCCAGCTGCGGCACCGACAACGTCGTGGCGTGCGCGTCCGCGGACCAGGTCCGCGCCGTCCACGAGAAGATCATGACCAGTCCGGACCGGACCGGCCTGCCCAACACGACCGTCCTCGCACAGGAGTTCCTGGACGGGGACGAGTACTTCGTCAACGCGGTCAGCCGGGACGGCGGGCATCACACCGTCGAGATCTGGCGCTACCACAAGACGCGGCTGCCCGGCGGCAACATCATCTACGACTACAACGCGCCGCTGGCACCGGACGATCCGCAGGCCAAGCTGGTCGAGACCTATGCCCACCAGGTGCTCGACGCCCTGGAGGTCCGCAACTGGGCCAGCCACACCGAGATCATGATGACCGCCAGGGGACCGGTGCTCGTCGAGTGCGCGGCGCGCTTCGGCGGGGGGCAGGTTCCGGAGATCGCCAGTCGCTGCCTGGGCACCAACCAGATCGAGCTCGTGGGCCTGTCCGTCGTGGACCCCGACGCGTTCGACGAACTGCCCACCACCGCCTACCAGTTGCTGGAACGCCTGCGGTACGTGCATCTCGTCAACCCGAACGATCACGGTGTGGCCCCGTCCGACGAGGCGATGGCCGCCGTCCGCGCGCTCCCGTCCTACGTCCACGCCGTCACGACGCGTCCGGCCGGGGAGCCGCTGCCCCGCACGGTCGACGTCGCGACCCAGCCGGGGTACGTGATCCTCATCTCCGAGGATCCGGAACAGCTCGACGCGGACTACCGCCGGCTCCGGGAGATCGAACGCGACCACCTCTACGCCGACCCGGCGTCGTGAGCACGAAGACGGCGGACCGGGCACGCGGCGGGGAGCCGCGGTTCCGTGACACCCTGCGCGGTCTGCCCCGCCGGGTCTGGATCATCAGTCTCGGCAACCTGATCCTCCAGGCCGGCAGTTTCCTGCCGGTGTTCATCGTGCTCTACGTGACCCAGCACGGTCATTCCGCCGGGGCGGCGGGGCTCGTGCTGGGCGCGGCCGGTCTGGGCCGGGTCCTCGGCAACGTCATCGGCGGCCATCTCACCGACACCATCGGCCGGCGCTGGGCCATCCTGCTGTCCGTCGTGGCCACCTCCGGGCTGACGGCGTCCGTGCCGTTCCTCGGACCGATCCCGGCGATCGTCACCGTGGTCGGGTTCATCGGCCTGGTGTCGCAGATCTACCGGCCGGCCATGGCGGCGGTGCTGATCGACTCCGTGACGTCCGCCCGGCAGCGGCTCGCCGCCTTCGGGGTGCTCCGGTTCGCCCAGAACATCGGCTCCACCCTGGGCGGTGTGCTCGGCGGCGTGCTGGCGAGCATCTCCTACGCGGGACTCTTCCTGGTGGAGGCAGGGGCGCTCCTGCTGTTCGGTGTGATCGTGGCCGTGCTGCTGCGCGACGCGCCGCAGCACCGGTCCGATTCCGCCGTCGACAAGAGCCGGTCGGACCCGGCGGTCGGCTACCGGCAGGTGCTCGCCGACCGCGTCCTGGTGCGGTTCCTGCTGATGACCGTGTTCTCGATGTTCGCCTACATCCAGACCGCCGTCGGCCTGCCCCTGCATGTCGCCGACGTGGGGCTGAGCGCGCGTGACTTCGGTCTTCTCATGGGGCTCAACGGTCTGCTGGTGGTGCTGCTGGAGCTGCCCATCACCAGTGTGATCTCGCGGTACCGGCCGGAGTACGTCCTGGCCGTCGCCAACCTGCTCACGTGCGGCGGGCTCGCGCTGTCCGGTTTCACCGAGGGCATGGCCCTGCTGGCGGCGACGGTGGTGATCTGGACGTTCGGCGAGATGGCGTACTCCTCCGTCGTCCAGGCCCACCTGGCGAGTCTGACCCCGCCGGGGATGGTGGGGCGTTACCAGGGGCTGTACGGCGCCGCGTACGCGCTCGGCACGGGCGCCGGACCGGTCGTCGGCGCCGCCGTGTACGCGGTCGGCCCGTGGGTGCTGTGGACCGTGGTCGGTGTGCTGGGGGTGGTCGGCGCCCAGCTCAGTCTGGGGCTGCGCGGGACGGACACCGTGGCCGACGAGCCGGCCGAGGGGCCGGTCACCGAGCCGGGCGGCGCACCGGTTTCCGCGCCCGGCGGCGCACCGCCCGAGGCCACCGTCTGACGGAGGGACCACGCCCGGAGCCGGGGCCGGCCTGCCGGCCCCGGCTCCGGCCTGCCCGGAACACCGGGCCGCGCGGCACCGGCGCCGCGCGCCTCCCGGTCGCTGCCGTGATTCCGTGGCCCCGTGGTCCACGAGAACGCCGCGGGCCGCAGGGGTCTGTCTCCCCCTGCGGCCCGCGACGGCGTGTTCCGGTCCGGCCCGCCGGCCTACGCCTCGGCCCTGGGCCGCAGCCGCAGGCCGTGCATGCCGTTGTCCACGGCGAGCACCGTGCCCACCGAAGCGCTCGACAGCGGGCTCGCCAGGTAGGCGATCGCGCCCGCCACCTCGTCGGCCGTCACCAGGCGTCCCGTGGGCTGGAACGCGTCGAGCACGGCCCGGGCGGCCGCCGGGTCCGCCGCCCGCTCCAGCGACCTGCCGATCCAAGGGGTGTCCGCGGAGCCGGGGGCGACGCAGTTGACCCGGATGCCCTCGCGGACGTGGTCCGCCGCCATGGCCAGGGTCAGCGCGTACACCGCCCCCTTGCTGGTCGAGTACAGCGCCCGCTGCTCCACCCCGGCCCACGCCACGATCGAGCAGGTGTTGACGATCGACGCGGCGGGCGAGCGGCGCAGGTGCGGTATCGCGTGCCGGGCGACCCTGACCATCCCGACCACGTTGACGTCCAGGACGCGCAGCCACTCGTCGTCGCCGTTCGCGGTGACGTCCCCCACGGCGCCGATGCCGGCGTTGTTCACCACGACGTCCAGCCTGCCGAACCGCTCGACGACGGCTTCGACGGCGGCCTTGACCTGGACGTCGTCGGTGACGTCGACCTGGACGCCCAGGATGCCGTCCGGGAGCCCCTCGGGTTTCAGGTCGAGCGCGGCGACCCGGGCTCCCCTGCTGTTGAGCAGGTTCGCCGTGGCCAGACCGATTCCCGACGCACCGCCGGTGACGATCGCGACCAGTCCTGCGAAGTCACTCATGAATTCCCTCCAGTCCACTCGAAGGTCGAATCGGACCGATCGACGGTCCGGCTCAGGCCAGCACGTCGGCGATCATGTCGACGCCGAGGTCGATCTCCTCGTGGGTGACGACCAGCGGGGGCGCCACCCGCAGATGTCCCTTGGCCTCCTTGCACAGCAGGCCGCGCTCGGCGAGCGCCTCGGTCACCCGGCGGTCGGCCACCCGCTCCTCGTCGAGCTGCACACCGGCCCACAGGCCACGCCCACGGACCTCGGTCACGCCGTCCAGTTCGTTGAGGCGGGAGTGCAGGTGCGCGCCGAGCTCGCGGGAGCGCTCCTGGAACTCCCCGGTGGCCAGCAGCCGCACGGTGGCGCGGCCGACCGCGCACGCCAGCGGGTTGCCGCCGAAGGTCGAGCCGTGGTCGCCGGGCGTGATCACGCCGAGGACGTCGGCGCGGCCGATGACCGCGGACAGCGGCAGGAGTCCGCCGCTCAGGCTCTTGCCCAGGGTGGTCATGTCCGCACGGACACCCTCGTGGTCCAGCGCCAGGGTCGTGCCGGCCCGGGCCAGTCCGCACTGGACCTCGTCGGCGACGAACAGCGTGTTGGTCTCGTCGCAGAGTTCACGGACCTCGGCGAGATATCCCTTCGGCGGGACGACCACGCCGGCCTCGCCCTGGATCGGCTCCAGCAGCACCGCCGCCGTGTTCTCGTTGACCGCCGAACGCAGCGCCTCGATGTCGCCGAACGGCACCACCTTGAAGCCGGGCGTGAACGGGCCGAAACCGGCCTGGTGGTTGGGGTGCGTGGAGAACGAGACGATGGTCGTGGTGCGGCCGTGGAAGTTCGCGCCCGCGACGATGATCTCGGCGGCTCCGTCGGGCACGCCTTTGACCTGGTAGGCCCACTTCCTGGCGATCTTCACCGCCGTGTCGACGGCCTCGCCGCCGGAGTTGGAGGGCAGGACCATCTCGGTGCCGGTCAGCTCGGCCAGTTCACGGCAGAACGGACCGTACTGGTCGTGGTGGAACGCCCGGGTGCTCAGCGTCAGCCGGTCGAGCTGCGCCTTCGCCGCGGCGATGAGGTCGGGGTGCTGGTGGCCGAAGTTGACCGCGGAGTACCCCCCGTGGAAATCGAGATAACGCCGGCCTTCCAGATCGTTCACCCAGGCGCCTTCCCCATGGGTGAGCACCACGGGGAACGGCACGTAGTCATGGGCCCCCCAGCGCGCGGCGAGGTCCATGTGGTCCTGGGCGGAGAGAGCGTCCACAGTCATGGCGATACTCCTTTTACCGGCTCCCTGACGGGGCGGTTTTCGTCGACAATCAGTGCCACCTGCGCAAACTACGAACCCTCCCCCGCCGCACGCGTCCGCGACAAACGCACCGCGACTACGCGATCCGATTACTCGCTTCGATTACTCGCGGCCTGCTCACGTCGGATCCGTGATGTCCACCGTGGCGACCGGTCGCGCCGGGAACGGGCCGATGCCCGTCGCGGTAAGCGAGGCGTTCAGCCGCGGGACGGCGAAGTCAGCGCGATGTGTCCCCGCGAATGAAATTGTCGCGGACGCACACGCCGTCGACACGGCCGTACGGTCCTTCTCGGCGCGGCAGACCGGTCGGGTCGGCCCATCAACCAATGGTTCTGTTACGGAGGGCACGTGTCAGCGGTGTCGACGATCGAATGGACGGAAGAATTCGCCCGGGCTGTACGCAGACTCATTGACGTCTCCGTCGACGACTACTACAACCCGTACCGGACCTTCGAATGGCCCGAAACCATCACGCCGGACGGGCTGTGGATGAGCCGGGAGCTGCTGTCCGTGTACGGCACTGCCGCCGAGCAGGAGCTGAGCCACGAACAGCTGGTGGAGCTCTCGCGCTGGGAGAGCGTCAACCTCTACAGCCTGATCGCCCACGGCATCAGGGAGCTGCTCATCGAGGTGATGCGCCGCATCCACACGCCGGGCTACGAGATCCCCACACCGTACTTCCACCACTTCATCGGCGAAGAGAACGAGCACATGTGGTTCTTCGCCGAATTCTGCCTCCGTTATGCCGGTCGCATCTATCCGGACCGGCGGATGGTGTTCCCGACGGACGAGCGCGCGCCGGAGATGAACAACTTCATCGTCTTCAGCCAGATCCTCATCTTCGAGCAGATCGGTGACTACTTCAACGCCCACATGGCGGCCGACGCGAAACTCCCGGAGACGGTGCGAGCGGTCAACCGGATCCACCACCGCGACGAGTCCCGGCACATCGCCTTCGGCGGAAAGCTCGTGAAGGCGCTCTTCGAGGAGGTCCGCCGGACGCACTCCGCCGAGGAGGTCGAAGAGGTCGGACAATATCTGCGCGGCTACATCGATCTGATCATCCAGATGCTGTACAGCCGCGACGCCTACCAGGACGCCGGTATCGCGAATCCCACGCGATTCCGGGCCGCCGTCATGGCCGATCCGGCGAGGGCGGCGATCAACGCCCGCATCATCGAACGAACCAACAACTTCTACCGACGCATCGGCCTGTTCCACTGACGGGAGATCTCATGCCGACGTTTGTCGCACCTGGAATAGCGGTCCTCGAATCCGAGGAGGCCGCCCTGTTCGACGCTCTCGAGGCCCGCTTCCAGGACATCGCTCGCGCGCTGGGGGCCCGGCCGGTGACCGGCCCGGGCCTGCTCCCCGAGGAGGACCTGGCACGCCTCGACTTCTTCCGCAACTTCCCCCACCTCGCGCTGCCCGTGACCACGCTCACGGAGCAGGCCCGTGAGGAACTGGCGCGAGGCGAGGCCAGGACCCCGTCCCCCGAGCACCCCCCGGTCCCGACCGGCTGCTGCCTGCCCACGGCCACCTGCTACGGCCTGCTGGTGTCACGGCAGCGGCGGGACATCGAGACCCCCGAGGTCATCACGGCGATCGGGCGCTGCTTCCGGAACGAGGACCACTACGACGGCCTGCGCCGGCTGCGCTCCTTCCATATGCGCGAAGCGCTCTACATCGGCGGCCAGGAAGGCGTGGTGGAGCATCTGAGCCGGGCGACCGAGCTCGTCCTGGGCCTGGCCGACCGGCTCGGGATCAAGATGAGCAAGGAGCCCGCGACCGATCCGTTCTACCTCGGCGACGGCGCGCGGTCGATCCTCAACCAACTGGACCCGGTGAAGTTCGAGTTCGTGTCGGACGACGGGACCGCCATCGCGTCCGTCAACCGCCACCGCAACTTCTTCGGCGAGCGCCTGGACATCTCCTTCGGGGGCGAGCCCGCCTACAGCGGGTGTCTGGCGTTCGGTGTGGAGCGCTGGGTCCATGCGCTCCTCCAGATGCACGGCGACGCCCGGCGGGCGCTCGTCGCAGTCAACGAATCGGCAGCTTAGGAAGGTGTGACCATGGAGGAAATCATCAACTGGATCCGGTCGAAGAACCCGGATCTGGACGCGGAGATCACCGGCGACACCGATCTCATCGAGTCCCGGCTGATCGCGTCGGTCTCGTTCCTGGAGTTCATCGGCCTGCTGGAGGAGCTCACCGGACGGCAGATCGACGTCACCTCGTTGAGCGTGGCCGACTTCCGCACCATCGACCGGATCAACGAGAACTTCTTCGCGCCGGTGGCCTGAACCGCCGGCCAGGGACGAGAGAGACGGAGGAGCGCCGTGAACGGTCCGCCGGGGAGGCCGGCCGGTGCGCTCCTCGGCGTGACCGACGTCCGGTACATCGACGTCGACCAGGTGCCCCGGTCGCTCGCCGTACTCCTGGACGGGCGCGACCGGGCCCGCCGTCGACGGATCCTGCGCGAGGCGGACCGCGATCGCGCTCTCGCCGCCTGGGTGCTGGCGCGACTCGTGCTCGGCGAGCGGCTGGGCCGGGATCCGGCGGCCCTGCGCTTCGACCGGACCTGCGCCCACTGCGGCGACCCGGACCACGGGAAACCGGTCGTCGAGTCCGCCGGGCCGGGCCTGGACTTCTCGCTCTCGCACGCCGGAGGGCTCGCCGTGGTCGCCGTCTCGGACCGGACCGTCGGCCTCGACATCGAGGACGCCACGGCCGGGGTGCGGCCCCTGGACGCGGCGCTGACGGACCGGGAACGCGCGGCCTGCCCGGACTACGCCGGCTTCGTACGCCTGTGGACGCGCAAGGAGGCCGTGCTCAAAGCCGCCGGCAAGGGCCTCGACATCCATCCGGGTCGCATCGAGATTCTCGACTCCACGCTGCACGCGCTGCCCGCGGAACTCGGCCGCCCGGAGGACTACACACTCCGGGACGTCCCGCTGCCCGCCCCCTACGTGGGGGCGCTCGCGGTGCTCGGTCCCGATTCCGCTCCCCGCGTCCGCAGCGGCGCGGAACTGGTCCGGAACGCGGCGCGGTCCGTCTCGTCGTCGCTCCCGCACGGCCGGACCCACGGATAACCGTCCGCCGACTCGTTCTTCGCGTGGATCCACGAAAACACTGCGGGCCGCAGGGAGAATCCCATCCCCTGCGGCCCGCGGTCGTGTTTGCCTGCTTCAAATTCCCAGGAACTCAATTCCTGCGAGCGACTCCGCCGTAGAGGGCGGATGCGGAACGGGACCCGGCGGCCTCCTCGGTGGGGTGCCATTGCGAGGCGAGCACCACCCCGGGCTCGACCAGTTCGAAATCGCCGAAGAAACGAGCGACCTGTTCCCGGCTCCGGGGATGCATGTCCTCGAAAGCGCGCTTCAGCGTCTCCTCGTTGTTGCGGTCCCCCCACGGGATGTCGCCCGCGATGTGGGAGACGACGAAATAGCTGCCCGGGGGCAGGGCTTCGCGCAGCGTCGCGGTGATCCGTTCCGGATCCGCGCTCTCCGGCACGAAGTGCAGAACCGCGCCCAGCACACAGGCCACCGGACGGCCGGACCGGATCAGGGCCTGGACGGCCGGCCGGGCCAGCAGTTCGTCGGGGTTCTGGATGTCGCCCAGTACGAAGTCCGCTCCCTGCCGACCGGCGATCAGCTCGCGCGTGCGCCGCCCGACCTCGGGATCGACGTCGCAGTAGACGACGGAGCCCGCGGGGGACTCCCCCAGGGCGATCTCGTGCGTGTTCGGCGAGACGGGGAAGCCGGAACCGATGTCGATGAACTGGTCGACGCCCTGCCGGGCCAGCCAGCGCACCGCCCGGGACAGGAAGGCGCGGTTCGACTGCATCGTCGTCAGCAGGTCGGGGGCCTGCATACCGATCCAGGCACCGGCCGCCCGGTCGGCCGCAAGACCGTTCTCGCCACCTATGAAGTAGTCGTAGACCCGTGCGGCGTGTGCGTCCGGGCCTTTCTCAAGGTTTTCGATGGTCATGAGCGGCGTACTTCCCCTCGATTCCGTATGACACTTCGGCACTTCGACACTTCGGATCAATGCCGAGGAAAAGGGTGGCACGGCCGGGGGTCATACCGAAGTAAGCAGGATGCTTAGCCATGGGAAAGAAAGATCAACGCAATGTGCCCGGTGAATGAACTTGTCGCGGACGCGGCTGACGTCGACGCGATCCTAGCGTTCTTCCCGGTGCGAATCCCGCACCTGTCGCGCACCTTCGACAACGTCGCGCACCTTCGACACCGAAGAAACAGGGGCGTTTCAATGCCACTTCATCCCATCGTTGAGGGTATCAGGAACTATCGCCTGGCAACCGGTTTCACCCCGCTCTACACCATGTCGGTGGAAGAGGCCCGAAAAGCGGATGCCGCCACGGAGGCCTCGGTCTGGGACTGGATCGAGCCGCCCAAAGAGATATTCGACATGGATATCGCGGGTCCGGCCGGCCCGATGACGCTCAGGGTCTACCGACCGCAGACCGAAAGCGATGAGCCGCTTCCCGTACTCGTCTATTTCTTCGGCGGCGGTTTCGTCGTCGGCTCCCTGGACACGTCCGAGGCGTTCTGCCGCGCCCTGTGCAGCATGGTGTCCTGCGTGGTCGTCTCCGTGAGCTACCGGCTGGCGCCCGAGCACCCGTTCCCGGCGGCCATCGACGACTGCCACGCCGCCGTGAAGTGGGTGGCGGAGAACGGGTCCCGGATCGGCGTCGACGGTTCCCGCATCGCCGTCGCCGGGGACAGCAACGGCGGCACCCTGGCCGCGGCGGTCTCCCTGATGGCCAGGGACGAGGACGGACCGCGGATCAGCGCCCAGGTGCTCGTCTACCCGGCGATGCAAGCCGGCTCGGCGACGGACTCCATGCGCGAGAACGTGGATCCGATGTTCTTCAACGGCATCTCGGTGCCCTGGTTCTGGGGCCTCTACCTCGCCGATCCCGCCGACGGCGACTCGCCGTACGCCTCACCGCTCAACGCGAGCGACCACAGCGGGCTGCCCCCCGCGCTCATGATCACGGCCGAGTTCTGTCCCCTGCGCGACGAGGGCAAGGCCTACGCGGACGCCCTCGCGCTCGCCCAGGTGCCGGTGGAGCACCACGCGTACGCGGATCTGCCGCACGGGTTCCTGTCCATGGCGGCCGTACTCGACACCGCCAGGGAGGCACTGGACGGGATCGTCGACTTCCTGCGCCGACGGCTGGGGCTGAAGGAAGGGAGCGCTGAACGCAGTGGCACCTGACACACCGGTGACGTCCGAACCCGGGAACGGCCCGACCGACGTCGATCTCGCCATCGTCGGCGCCGGCCCCACCGGCCTGTACGGCGCCTACTACGCGGGCTTCCGCGGACTGAGCACCGCGGTCGTCGACGCGCTGACCGAACCGGGCGGTCAGGTGGCCGCGATGTATCCCGAGAAGCTGCTCTACGACATCGCCGCGCACCCCGCCGTCACGGGCCGCGAGCTCGTCGACAACCTGGTGCGTCAGGCGGCGCCCTTCGAGCCCCGCTATCTGCTCGGCCGGACGGCCACCACCCTGGTGGCGGACGGCCCCCGCTGGATGCTCGGCACCGACCGCGGTGCCCGGATCCGCGCCGGAGCCGTCCTCGTCGCCGCCGGTCTGGGCAAGGTCACCCCGCGCACGCTGCCCTGTGCGGTTCCCTACGAGGGCCGGGGCGTCGTCTACCACGTACCGCGTCTGGAGGAGCACCGGGGCCGCGACGTGGTGATCGTCGGCGGCGGGGACAGCGCGGTGGACTGGGCGTTGGCGCTGGCCCCGATCGCCCGGTCGGTCACCCTCGTCCACCGCCGGGCGGCCTTCCGCGCCCATGAGCACAGTGTGCGGCAGCTGTACGCGGCTCCCGTGCGCGTCCTCACCGACGCCCAGCCGGTCGCCTGTCACGGAGCCGGCCGTCTGGCGTCCGTGGACATCCGCACCGAGCACGGCGACACACTGAACCTGCCCGCGCACACGCTGATCACCGCACTGGGCTTCACCACCAACCTCGGTCCCCTGGCCGGCTGGGGGATGGAGCTGGCGTACCGGCAGATCCTCGTCGACGCCGCCATGCGCACCAGCCTTCCCGGGGTGTACGCCGTCGGCGACGGCTGCACCTACCCGGGCCGCGTTCCCCTCATCTCGGTCGGCTTCGGCGAGGCCGCCACCGCCGTCAACCACGCCGCCGTGGCCCTGCGTCCCGGCGCCCGCCTCGCCCCCGGCCACTCCTCCGACACCCATCCCGAACTGGTCCCCGCGTAGGAGCTGAGACAGCGTTGGTTCTGAACAAACTCACCCTGATGCCGCACGGCCTGGAGGTCCTCCTCCCGGCCGGCGCACCGCTCACCGACCTGGAGAACGAGACCTCGCACCGGGTCATCCCCTTCGGCTGCCAGTCGGGCGCCTGTGGCGCCTGCGTCATCGAGGTGCTGGCCGGGCCCGACTCGCTCGGGGAGATGGACCCCGACGAGAGCGACTTCCTGGAGGACCTGGGCCGGGCCGACGGCAACTTCCGGCTCGCGTGCCAGTGCCGCCTCATGGCCGCCGCGACGGTCCAGGTCGCGGAGGAGCTTTGAGAGCCCCGCGGGACGGAGGCGTGCACCGCGCACGCCTCCGTCCCGCATCGCCACGACTTCACCTCTTCCGTCCCGTGCATGCAGAGGAACTTCCATGAGTGTGCTCAACACGCCCGCCCCGGTGCTGCGTTCCGACTTACCGCCGACGCCCGCGCGGACCGCTTCCGCCGACCCCCGGGAGACCATGCGGCGCCTGCCCCGCCCGTTGCAGTTCCCGGCCACGCTGTTCACCGGCAAGGCGCTGCCGGGGCAGCCGTCCCCGGGCTGGACACCCGGCTTCCATCTGGCCACCGCCACGGTCTCGGTGGTGCTGGGAACGCTGGTCGGTGTGCTGGCCCTCACCCTCGGCCACCTCCTGCTGCTGCCGGTCGGCTGGGCGGTGACCCTGCACGGCATGCGCAATCTGCGCATGATGGTCTACCACCAGTGCTCGCACCGGAACATGTACCGTCGGCGCCGCGTGGACCGGGCCATCGGCCACGCCGTGTCCGGTCTGCTGGTCATCCAGAACTTCCAGCGCTACAGCCGCGAGCACGTCCGCGACCACCACGCGGCGCAGCACATGACGCTCAAGGACCCCACCGTCCAGGCGTTCCTGGTCAGTCTCCAGCTGCATCCGGGCATGACGCGCCGTCAGATGTGGCACAGGCTGCTGCTGAAGCTCGTCTCACCGCGGTTCCACTTCGCCTTCGCGGTGTCCCGCGTCCGCTCCTTCTGGAGCGAGTCGGCCCACAGCGAGCGGGTGTCGGCGCTGCTGCTGTACGGCACGGCCGTCACCGCCACGGTGCTCACCGGCACCTGGCAGACCCTGCTCGCCGTCTGGTTCGTGCCGCTGTTCCCACTGTTCCAGATCAGCAACACCCTTCGGCTGTGCGTCAAGCACACCTTCCCCGTCCCGGGCGTCGTGCCCCGGCACGGCCGCGCGTACTTCTCCAGCCTGACCAACGCCATCTTCATCGGTGACGCGCTGCCCTCCCCGAAGCTGCCCCTCGGCCGCCGCGTCGGTGCCTGGACCCGCTGGACACTCCGCCTCGTCCTGCTGCACGCCCCGTCGCGCTATCTGGTCCTGACCGGCGACACCGTCGTGCACGACTTCCACCACCGCTACCCGGCCGCCCCCCAGTGGGCGAACTATCTCTTCGCCCGTCAGCAGGACATCGACGCCGGACACGAGGGCTGGCCGCCCTACCACGAGGTCTGGGGGCTGATCCCGGCGATCTCCTACGTCTTCGACTCGCTGTCGGCCGCCGATGCCGAGGAGTTCGACGTGAACCGACTGAAGGCGGTCAGCAAGCGCGAGCTGTTCGCGGCCTTCGACGACTGACGACCGACGTATGCGACCCGAACGATGAGGAACCCCTGATGCCATCGGTACCGAACCAGCTCAGCCAATCGCCGGCCACCCGCAAGGTCATCCTCGGCGTGGCGGCCAGCGACAGCCACGCGGTGGCCAACCACCTGATCGCCTTCTTCCTGCGCGGCCTCGGCTTCGACGTCGTCAACCTCGGCACCTGCACCCCCGTCGAGGAGTTCGCCGAGGCGTGCGCGCGCCACCCCGAGGCCGAGGCCGTCATCATCGGCAGCCTCAACGGCCATGTCCACGAGGACCTGCGCGGGCTCGACCGGGCCAAGCAGTCCGGCCGGATCACCTGCCCCGTGATCGTCGGCGGCAACCTGTCGGTCGGCAGTCACAAGGACGGCTCCTCGCACGACCGCCTCTACGCGGCCGGCGTGGACCACATCCTGGGCGACCCGTCCGAACTGCCCGGCCTGCTGGCGGAGTTGCAGGTAGATCGCGAGCGCGCGGCGGTGACCCTGGGCCTGGCCGCGTCATGAGCCTGACCTCGCTCCCGGCGCGCGGTTCGGCACCACGCCCCGACACGGCAGTGGGACCGCTGCCGACTCCGGCCGAGTCCGCCGCGTACATCACCTCGCTCGGCAAGCCCACCGCCGCCGAGGTCCTCGGCCGGTGCCGCGCGCAGGGCAGGGTGGCGATCCAGCCACGCTGCGGCGTCGGCGGACACGAGGAGATGAAGGCCCTCCTGGCCACCCTGGAGGCCGAGGTCGCGCCCGACATCCTGACCCTCACCATCGACTCGCACACGCGGCTGCTGCGGTTCGAGGAGGCGCTGCGCACCCTCAACCTCCGTCCCACCGACCTCAACGGCTACCCGATGGTGGCCCACGGCTGGCGGCGCGGTCGCGAGCTCAACGAGCTGATCGCGGCGCCGCTGGAGATCCGGCACGGCTCCCCGGACGCCCGGGTCCTGTTCGACGTGTCCGTGGCCTCCGGCATCACCTCCTTCGAGGGCGGCGGGATCTCGTACAACCTGCCCTACTCGAAGGCCGTGCCGCTGGCCGAGTCCCTCGGCGCCTGGCAGGACGTGGACCGGCGGTGCGGGGAGCTCGCCGAGCACGGTGTGGTCATCGACCGTGAGCTGTTCGGCACGCTCACCGCCGTGCTCGTGCCGCCCTCCATCAGCCTCGCCATCAGCGTCCTGGAGGCGGTGCTCGCCGCCCGCGTCGGGGTCCGCTGCATCTCCGTCGCGTACCCGCAGAGCGGCCATCTCGCCCAGGACGTCGCGGCCCTGCGGAGCATCCCCGTGCTGGCCGAGCGCTACCTGCCCGCCGGGATCACCGTCCACGCGGTGCTCCACGAGTTCATGGGCGTCTTCCCCCGGCAGCGGGGCAACGCGGAGGACCTGATCTTCTACGGTGCGCTGGTCGCCCGGATCGGCGGCGCCTCCAAGCTCATCACGAAGACCTACCAGGAGGCGTACGGGATCCCCGACACGGCCGCGAACGTGGCGGGCCTGCGGCTCGCCGACCGCGCCAACTCGCCGCTCCTCGACTTCGTCACCGTCGACGAGGACCAGGTGGACCGGGAGCGGGAGTGGATCCTCGCCGAGGTCGCCGACCTCGTCGAGCCGCTCCTGGGGCAGGCCGATCTGATCGGGGCGATCGTCGAGGCGTTCGCGGAGGGCCGCCTCGACATCCCCTTCAGCGCCAGCCGGTACGCCCGCTCCGACCTCATCCCGCGGCGCGACCGCTCCGGCGCCATCCGCTACCTGTCGACGGGCGCGCTGCCGTTCTCACCGGCCCATGTGCGCCGCAACACCGAGCTCCTGCACGAGGTCGACGGCCCGGATCCCGGCCTGGACTCGCTGACGCGAGGCCTCACCGACGACATCAACCACTTCCGCCATGTGTTCCGGGAGCAGGAGCCGTCGGCCGCCGCGCCGCGCTCCGCCCCCACGCCCGTCGCCGCCCCGCACACCCCACGAACCGAGGAACCGATCTGATGCGAGCCGTCCATGTCGCCGAGGCCGGTGCCCCGGCCGCCCTCACCCTCACGGAGCTGTCCGAACCGGCCGCCCTGCCCGGCCAGGTGGTCGTCCGCAACACCGCCGTCGGCCTGAACTTCATCGACGTCTACTACCGCAACGGCACCTACCCGGCCCCGTACCCGCTCGTCCCCGGCCAGGAGGCCGCCGGCATCGTCACCGCCGTCGGCGAGGGCGTCGACGACATCGCCCCGGGCGACCGCGTCGCCTACGCGACCCAGCTCGGCGCCTACGCCGAGTACACCACCGTCCCCGCGGCCAAGCTCGTCCCCGTCCCCGAGACGGTGACCCTCGACGACGCGGCCGCCGTCCTGCTCCAGGGCCTGGCCGCGCACTACCTCAGCCACACCACCCACCCGGTGGCGCCCGGCGAGACCGTCGTCGTCCTGGCCGCCGCCGGCGGTCTGGGCCAGCTCCTCGTGCAGCTTGCCGCGCACCGCGGCGCGACCGTCGTCGCCGTCGCGTCCAGCGAGGAGAAGCGGGAGACGGCCCTGGCGGCCGGCGCCCACCACGCCGTCCCCTACGAGGGGTTCGCCGAGGCCGTGCGCGAACTCACCGGCGGCGAGGGCGCGCACGCGGTCTACGACTCGGTCGGCGCGGCCACCTTCGAGACCAGCGTCAAGGCGCTGCGCCGGCGCGGCACCCTCGTCGTCTGCGGCCTGTCCAGCGGCCCCGTGCCGCCGATCGACGTGGAGCTGCTGCGCGCCTCCGGCTCGCTGCACCTGACCCGTCCCACGCTCGCCGACCACGTGCCGGACGCGGCGTCGCTGCGGGCCGCGGCCGCCGAGGTGTTCCGCTACGTCGCCGAGGGCGTCGTACGCCCGAACGTGCGGGCGCGACTGCCGCTGGCCGACGCGGCCCGGGCACACGAGCTGCTCGAAGGCCGCGGCACCACCGGCAAGGTGCTGCTCACGCCATGAGCATCGACATCGGAACGAGCGCGAGCGCGGTACGGAGCCCAGCCCCGGGCACGGGCATGGGCACGGGCACGGGCACGGGCACGGGCACGGGCACGGGCGCAGGAACAGGGTCAGGCGCGGGGGCGGTCGCGGGGGCGGTCGCGGGAGCGGGTGCCGTCGGCGGCCGCCGGGGCATCGGCGTGGTCCCGGCGCCCGCGCTGATGCTCGTCGGCATGGTCAGCACCCAGCTGGGCGCGGCCTTCGCCAAGCAGCTGTTCGGCACGGTCGGCCCGGCGACGGTGACCCTGATGCGGCTCGGCTTCTCGGCCCTCGTGCTGCTCCTGTGGTGGCGGCCCTCGATGCGCCTGGACCGGCGTACGGCGGGCACCGTGGCCGCCCTCGGCGTGGCCATCGCGGGCATGAACATCTGCTTCTACCTCGCCATGGCCCGGATGCCGGTGGGGGTGGCGCTCACCGTGGGCATGGCCGGGCCGCTCGCGGTCGCCGGGCTGTCCTCGCGCCGGGCCGCGGACCGGCTGTGGATCGTGCTCGCGGCCTCGGGCATCGCGCTGCTCGGCTGGCAGGGCGGCTCGGCGGGCCTCACCGGCCTGCTGATCGCCCTGGTCTGCGCCGTGTTCTGGGGCTCGTACGTGCCGCTGTCGGCGCGGGTCGGGGCGGTGCTGCCCGGCGGCGGGCTCGCGCTCGCCATGGCCTTCGGCACGCTGTGCTCCCTGCCGGCCGGGCTCGCCGAGGGCGCGCGGACGCTCGCCCGACCCGAGGTGCTCGCCTTCGGCTTCGGTGTCGCGATGCTGTCCTCGCTCGTCCCGTACACCTGCGAGATGGAGACCCTGCGCCGGGTGTCCAAGCTGGTCTTCGGCGTGCTGCTCAGCCTGGAACCGGCGATCGGCGCCCTGGCCGCCCTGGTGGTCCTCGGCGAGACCCTCTCCCCGGCCCAGGTGGCGGGCCTGATCGCGGTCGTGGCCGCGTCGATCGGCGTCATCCGCGGCTCGCGCAGGGCCGTGTCCAGGAGGCTCCTGAG
>NZ_VJZD01000118.1 GCF_009377175.1 Streptomyces adustus | reverse complement strand
GGTGGCGTCCGTGGCGGCCGGGGTGGGATCGGCGAGCACGGTGACGTCCGAGGTGACCGCGGCCCAGCCGGACTGGTGGACGCCCTGGACGGCGACCTTGTGGGTGCCCGGCGCCAGGTCCACCTGGGCCGAGCCGGCGGAGCCGGCGACGGTGACCGCGACCTTGCCGTCGACCAGCACGTCGTACTGCCTGACCAGCACGGCCGGAGTGGTGGCCGACCACTTCAGGGTGACGGTGGAGCCGGTGAGGACGGTGGAGCCGGACACCCCGTCGCCGGTGACCGAGTCCAGCGTGAGGCCTTCGACCGGTCCGCCCGCCCAGGTGCGGATCGTGGGCAGCAGGTTGTAGTAGGCGTCACCCGGACACACCGTGTTGTAGCCGTCGCGGTGGCCGTGGATGACGGGGAAGGTCATCTTGGCGCCCGCGGCCCACGTCTGGCGGAAGTAGTTCGGCCCGGCCGCGCCCGCGGTGAGGGTGGTGGTGCCGGTCGGGTCGACGCCGTACTGGCCGAGCTTCCAGGCGGCGAGCCGGGCGACCGAGGTCATCGCCTCCTTCGACGGGGCGACGCTGCTGTAGTCACCGATGATGGCGATGCCGGTGGTCTCGGAGTTGAAGCCGTAGGCGTGCGCGCCCATCACCGGCCGGTCCACCCCGCCCTTGCGGCCCTCGTAGATCGTGCCGCACTTGTCGACCAGGAAGTTGTAGCCGATGTCCTTCCAGGTCAGCTGCTGCACGTCGTAGGCGTAGACGGACCGGATGACGGCCGGTGCCTGGGCGCAGGTGTAGTCGTTGGAGGTGGCGGTGTGGTGGAGCACCACCGCCTTGATCTTCCCGCCGGGCAGATAGCCGGGCGCCTCGGGACTGATGGATTCGTCCGCGCCCCAGTCCAGCCGCGAGGCGATCGGCGGGCGGGGCGCGGTGGACGCCGGGGCCGGGGGCGCGGACGCCGCCGCCGCGCTCGGCGCGGTCGAGTCCGGCGCGGAGACGGTGGGAGCGCCGCTCGGGCTCTCGGCCGGGGTCGCCGTCTCCGTGGGCGCGGCGGAGGTCTCGCCGGCCGGCGGGGGACCGGCGGACTCGGACGCGGACGGGTCGGCGGAAGCAGGCTCCGACGACGGGTCCGGGGTGACCGGGTCCGCGGAGTCGGTCGGGTCGACCGGCTCCATCACGAAGCCGGCGGGCTCCACCTGGGAGGTCGTACCGCTGCCGGGGTCGATCATGGCCACCCGCAGGTCCTCGGGGAGCCGCTGCGACGCCCGGCCGGACATCCGCACCTCCACCCCGTCGGACGGGCCGAACCAGGCCGGGGAGGTGCCGCCGCGGGACGCGTCCTGCGCGCCGTCCCCGCTGTTGCCGTCGAGCCGCTGCCACTTCGACCACGCGCCGCTCGCCGTGGACCGGGCCCGGGCCTCGACGGTGCCGGTCACATGTGCGGCCGGGTCGGCCCAGCTGACCCCGAGCAGGCTGAAGGGCGCGGTGTCGCGCCGGGCCAGCCGGGCGGACGTGCCGTCCGCGGCCACCGTCAGCGCGGCCGTCGTCGTGCTGGTCCGGATCGGCCCGGACCTCCCCTTGCCCCCCGAACCGTCGCCGTCACCGATCCCCTGGACGACCAGCGTTCCGGCTATCGCCGCGACCGCCACAACGGCCGCACCCCACCCACGACGTCTCATGTCCCGCCCCTGCCCCTGTGCCCTCGTGAACATCACATGTATGACGCAAGGAAAAGGTATATGAGAGTTCAATGAACAAAGGGTGCGGGGTGTCTGAATCGCCATGTGCGCGGCAGTTACGACACCGCGCGCACCCCGTACGCCTTGTGCACCTTGTGCGCCTTGTGTACCTGACACACCTTGCGCACCATCGCGCACACCCCGCACAGCACCGCACCCGGCCCTCCCGGACGCCGGTCAGGGCGTCCCGGGCGGACCGGGTGCGGTGGGGAGGCGCCGCGGTCAAGAAGGCCGCGGGCCAACAGGCTTGATACGGGATCAGGCCTTCTTGGTCTCCCAGAAGATCTTGTCGATCTCGGCGATGAGCTCAAGAGCCTTCTCGCCGGTCTTCGGGTCCGTCGAGGCCTTGGCGGCCGACAGGGCCTTCAGGGTGTCGTTGACCAGCTGGTGCAGCTGCGGGTACTTCTCGAAGTGCGGGGGCTTGAAGTAGTCGCTCCACAGCACGGACACGTGGTGCTTCGCGAGCTCGGCGCGCTGCTCCTTGATGACCGTCGCGCGGGCCTGGAAGTGCGGGTCGTCGTTGGCGGCCATCTTCTCCTGGACAGCCTTCACCGACTCCGCCTCGATGCGGGCCTGGGCCGGGTCGTACACGCCGCAGGGCAGGTCGCAGTGCGCGCTGACCTTGACCTTGGGGGCAAACAGGCGGGAAAGCATGGAGCGTTCCTTCCTCGTGATCGTCTTCTCAGGTGGGACATTACTCCCTGAGGGAGGGGTTTTCGCGAGTGCCCCTGTGGGCTTAGGGCAAAAGTACGGCGTCACACTGGGACTGGTGGAGGACCGACCGGGGAGGTGCCGGGTGATGCCGGAGCTGTCGCAGGAGACCGAGCGCGGGCGGACGGGGCAGCCGTTCGGGCTGGCCGAGGTGACCGGGCCGTCGATGGTGCCGACGCTTTACCACGGCGACCAGCTGGTGGTGCGTCACCGGGGCCGGATCAGGCCCGGCGACATCGTCGTCCTGCGTCACCCCCTCCAGCAGGACCTGCTCATCGTCAAGCGCGCCACCCAGCGGCGCGAGGGCGGCTGGTGGGTGCTCGCGGACAATTCGTTCGCCGGCAACGACAGCAACGACTACGGCGTGGTGCCCGACGATCTGATCCTGGGCCGGGTCTGCTTCCGCTTCCGGCCGCGCAGGCCCGATCAGCGGGCGCCCTTCGCGCTGCTGCGGTGGGCGCTGTCGGCCGCCAGGCCGGTCTTCTCCGACCGGTCCGCCTCCTGGCGCTTGCGGGCACGGTAGGCGGCCACGTTGGCGCGGGTCGCGCAGCGGTCGGAGCAGTAGCGCCGCGACCGGTTGGTCGAGGTGTCCAGGTAGGCGTTGCGGCAGGGGGCGGCCTCGCACAGGCCGAGCCGGTCGACGCCGTACTCGGTGAGGTGGAAGGCGAGTCCCATCGCGGCGATCGCGGCGTAGCCGGCGGTCGCGTTCGACGGATGGTCCGCCAGGTGCATGTGCCACAGCGGGCGGCCGTCGTCGTCCCGGAAGTCGTGCCCGGAGATCTGCGGGCTCACCGGGAACTCCAGGAGCAGCGAGTTCAGCAGGTCCACCGCGAGGGTCTCGTCGCCGGTGTCCGCGGCCTCGAAGACCGCGCGCAGCCGGGCGCGGACCGAGCGGAACCGTGTGACGTCCGCGTCGGTGGCGCGGCGGGCCGCCGACTGGTTGCCGCCGAAGAGGTCACGGACGGCCCCGACCGAGGTCAGCGAGTCGTTGCCCCGAGCCGGTTCCTCGCTGTTGACGAGACGGACGGCGTAATCCGAGTAATAGGCCAGTTCCACTTGTAGTCCTTACGGTGGCGCTCTATGGTCTTGGATGCGGTCGGAGTAACAGCCGGTCGTGCATGCAGGGTATTACGTTGGAGCCTGCGACGGAGGATGCGGTGACGAACGCGGACACGACCACGACGGGTACCACCGGAGCGAACGGCGCGGACTGGCCGGCCTGGCAGGAGAGCTGGGACCGGCAGCAGGAGTGGTACATGCCGGACCGCGAGGAGCGTTTCCGGATCATGCTCGACATGGTCGAGGCGCTCGTCGGCACCACCCCGCGCGTGCTGGACCTGGCCTGCGGCACGGGCAGCATCACCGCCCGGCTGCTCACCCGCTTCCCCGGGGCCACCAGCACCGGTGTCGACCTCGACCCGGCCCTCCTCGCCATCGCCGAGGGCACCTTCGCGGGCGACGGGCGGGTCTCCTTCGTGACGGCCGACCTCAAGGACCCCGACTGGCCGTCGCGGCTGCCGTACGACTCGTACGACGCCGTGCTGACCGCCACCGCCCTGCACTGGCTGCACAGCGAACCCCTCGCGGCCCTCTACGGCCGGATCGCGGAACTCGTGCGCGACGGCGGTGTCTTCATGAACGCGGATCACATGATCGACGAGAGCACGCCGCGGATCAACGCGGCCGAGCGCGCCCTGAGCCACGCCCGCAGGGAGCGGGCCAGGGACGCCGGTGCCCTCGACTGGGCCGCGTGGTGGCAGGTGGCCGCCGAGGACCCGGTCCTCGCCGTGCCGACCGCCCGCCGCTTCGAGATCTACGGCGAGCACGCCGACGGCGAGATGCCGTCCCCCGCCTGGCACGCGCGTGTGCTGCGCGAGAAGGGCTTCGGCGAGGCCCGCCCGGTGTGGTGCTCGCCCTCGGACACCCTGCTGCTCGCGCTCAAGTAGCCGCGGGCCGTCGTCGAGGGGCGAGTGGCCGAGGCCGAGGGGCGAGTGGGCGAGGTCGAAGGGCGAGTGGGCGGCGCCGAGGGGCGAGTGGGCGGCGCCGAGGGGTGAACGGGCGGCCGGACGTGGAGAGGGGCGGTACGGAATTCCGTACCGCCCCTCTCCACGTCGTCGCTCGGCGCCGGGTTACAGCACCTTGGACAGGAACGCCTGGGTCCGCTCGTGCTGCGGGTTCGTCAGCACCTCGCGCGGGTTGCCGGACTCGACGACCACGCCGCCGTCCATGAAGACCAGGCTGTCGCCGACCTCGCGGGCGAAGCCCATCTCGTGGGTGACGACGACCATCGTCATGCCGGACTCGGCGAGGTCGCGCATGACGTCCAGGACGTCACCGACCAGCTCCGGGTCGAGGGCCGAGGTCGGCTCGTCGAAGAGCATCAGCTTCGGGTCCATGGCCAGGGCCCGGGCGATGGCCACCCGCTGCTGCTGGCCGCCGGAGAGCTGGGAGGGGTAGTTCCCGGCCTTGTCGGCCAGGCCCACCCGCTCCAGGAGCTGCATCGCACGCTCCCTGGCCTGGGCCTTGCTGGTGCCCTTGACCTGGACCGGTGCCTCGATGACGTTCTCGACGGCCGTCATGTGCGGGAAGAGGTTGAAGCGCTGGAAGACCATGCCGATGTCCCGGCGCTTCAGTGCGACCTCGCTGTCCTTGAGCTCGTACAGCTTGTCGCCCTTCTGGCGGTAGCCGACCAGCTCGCCGTCGACGTACAGCTTCCCGGCGTTGACCTTCTCCAGGTGGTTGATGCACCGCAGGAAGGTCGACTTGCCGGAGCCGGAGGGGCCGATGAGGCAGAACACCTCGCCGGTCTTCACCTCCAGGTCGATGCCCTTGAGGACCTCGACGTAGCCGAAGGACTTGTGGACGTCCTCGGCCTTGACCATCGGGACGGCGGAGGAGCGCACGGGCGTGTCCGCACCGCTCTTCGTCTCGGTCATGCCAGGCCTCCCTTCGGACGGCTGAAGGACAGCATGTTGCTCTTGATCTTCTGGAACACCGTGGGCGGCAGCGAGCGGCTGGAGCCCCGGGCGTAGTAGCGCTCCAGGTAGTACTGGCCGACGCTGAAGATCGAGGTCAGCAGCAGGTACCAGGCCGCCGCCAGGAACAGCATCTCGGCGGGGGCGCCGGAGGTCTGGCCGATGTCCTGGGCGACGCGGAACAGCTCGGAGTACTGGACGACCGACACCAGCGAGGTCGTCTTCAGCATGTTGATGACCTCGTTGCCCGTCGGCGGCACGATCACTCGCATCGCCTGCGGGATGACGATCCGGCGCAGCGTCTTGGCGTGGCTCATGCCCAGCGCGTGCGCGGCCTCGGTCTGGCCCTCGTCGACCGCGAGCAGACCGGCGCGGCAGATCTCGGCCATGTACGCGGCCTCGTTCAGGCCCAGGCCGAGCAGCGCGGTCAGGAACGGGGTCATGAAGTCCGACCACTGGTCCTTGTAGATCGGACCGAGGTTGATGTACTCGAAGACCAGGCCCAGGTTGAACCAGACCACCAGCTGCACCAGGACCGGGGTGCCGCGGAAGAACCAGATGTAGAACCACGCGATGGACGAGGTCACCGGGTTCTTCGACAGGCGCATCACGGCGAGCAGGATGCCGCCGCCGATGCCGATCGTCATCGACAGCACCGTTATCAGGAGCGTCTTGCCCACGCCCTGGAGGACGCGGCCGTCGAAGAAGTAGTCCGGGATCGCACCCCAGTTGATCTTGCCCTGGGAGAACGCGTAGACCACGCCGGCCATCAGGGCCAGCGCGATGACGGCGGAGACATACCGCCCGTAGTGACGGACAGGGATGGCCTTGATGGCCTCCGGGCCGGCCGGTGGAACGTCCACCGGCCCGTCCGTCTTGGTGTTTTCAACAGTCACGGGTGTTGCCTTTCAGCGGCCGCGGCGCGGTCACTTGCCGCCGTTGACGGCGGCCGAGGTGACGGCGCCGGCGTCGACGCCCCACTTCTGGATGATCTTGCCGTACTCGCCGTTCTTGATGATGGCGTCCAGGGCGGCCTGGATCGCGTCGCGGAGCTGCGTGTTGCTCTTGGCCACCGCGATGCCGTACGGCGCGGCCTCGACCTGCTCGCCGACGATCTGGAAGTCGTTGCCGCCGCCGGAGGTCTTCACCGCGTACGCGGCGACCGGGAAGTCGGACGAGCCGGCGTCGGCGCCGCCCGCGCGCAGCCGGGTCTGGGCCTGCTGGTCGTTGTCGAAGGACTGGAGGGCGATCGTCTTGCCGCCCGCGCACTTCTTCGACTCGGCCTTGGCGAGGTCCTCGGAGACCGTGCCGCGCTGCACCACGAGCTTCTTGCCGCACAGGTCCGCCCAGGTCTTGATGCCCTGGTCCTTGCCCTTGGGGGTGTAGATCGAGACGCCGGCGGTGAAGTAGTCGACGAAGTCGACGCCCTCGCCGACCTTCTTGCCGGTGTCGGAGTCGATGCCCTCCTGACGGTCCTTGGTGTCGGTCATCGCGGACATGGCGATGTCGTAGCGCTTGGAGCGCAGACCGGTGATCAGGGTGTCGAAGGTGCCGTTCTCGAAGTCGAACTTCACTCCGAGCTGCTTGCCCATCGCGTCGGCCAGGTCGGGGTCGATGCCGACCGTCTTGCCGGAGCTGTCCTTGAACTCGACCGGCGCGTAGGCGATGTCGGAGCCGACCTTGATGACACCGGCGTCGCGAATGGCCTGCGGCAGCTTGTCGGCCAGCGGGGCCGAGGCGGCGGTCGAGCCGTTTCCGGAGCCGTCGTTCTTGGTCTGGTCACCGCAGCCGGTGAGCAGCAGGGCGCCGGCGACCGCGATCGCGCCGACCGCTGCTAGCCGGGTGTGCGCGGCGGTGGAACGACGGGTGGTGCTTGCGGTCATGGTGGGTTCCTCCGGCGGGTGGATGGAGTTGCCGATGGGTCGACGAGAACACACACCTTCGGGTGTCGCGACCTCGTGTGATTACGGCATCCTGCCATTCGGATTCAGTCATTCAGGTGAGTCGGCATGTCAAAATCGGATAACGGGACACCCTCGAACTGCACCAGGCCGGACATCACGACCGCACCTTCTACGGGAATCCCTCCTTCCGGCCGGAAAATCTGCGGCGTGTCTCGCCATGTGGCCGGTCTCTGCGCGCCCGTTGCGGACGCTTGGTTCGCCCTCGACCCTTTGTCCAGGATTTGCCCCCTTTTCCGAACATGAGTCATCTCACTGGTGCGAGACCACATGTGACCTTCGCGTTATGGACTCGTCCTCGGCCGCGTCCGTCCGGTAAGAAGGATCCTCACACCCCTCATCCGGGGCTCAGGGCGCGTGTGCGGCGCGCCCGACGCGTATGTGCCCGTACGCCTCACCTCACTGGGCCGTGCGCGATGCCCGCCCACCCCTCACCAGGAGTGGCCACCCTCAACCATGTACACCTAAGGGGTAAGACACAGTGGCAGCGGAGATCGTCAATCCTCGCAGCAAGAACAATACGGACCAAGGGGGCAGTGCGGAGCCCCTCGATTCCTTCGACCCCGCGTTCGCTCTGCATCGCGGCGGCAAGATGGCTGTGCAGGCCACCGTGCCGATCCGGGACAAGGACGACCTGTCCCTCGCCTACACCCCCGGCGTCGCGCGCGTGTGCACCGCGATCGCGGAGAACCCGGAACTGGTCGACGACTACACCTGGAAGTCGTCCGTGGTCGCCGTCGTGACGGACGGAACGGCCGTGCTCGGCCTCGGGGACATCGGTCCCGAGGCGTCCCTGCCCGTGATGGAGGGCAAGGCGATCCTGTTCAAGCAGTTCGGCGGCGTCGACGCGGTTCCGATCGCCCTCGCCTGCACGGACGTGGACGAGATCATCGAGACCGTGGTGCGCCTCGCGCCGTCGTTCGGCGGGGTGAACCTGGAGGACATCTCGGCGCCCCGGTGCTTCGAGATCGAGCGCCGGCTCCAGGAGCGCCTGGACATCCCGGTCTTCCACGACGACCAGCACGGCACGGCCGTCGTGACGCTGGCCGCGCTGCGCAACGCGGCACGGCTGAGCGGACGGGCGGTCGGGGACCTGCGCGCCGTCATCTCGGGCGCGGGCGCGGCCGGTGTCGCCATCGCGAAGATGCTGGTCGAAGCAGGTATCGGGGACGTCGCGGTCACGGACCGCAAGGGCGTCGTCTCCCGGGACCGTGACGACCTGACGCCGGTCAAGCGGGAGTTGGCCGAGTTCACCAACAAGGCCGGGATCTCCGGACCGCTGGAGGTCGCGCTGGACGGCGCCGACGTCTTCATCGGCGTCTCCGGCGGTACGGTCCCGGAGGCGGCCGTGGCCTCGATGGCGAAGGGCGCCTTCGTCTTCGCCATGGCGAACCCGAACCCCGAGGTGCACCCCGAGGTGGCGCACAAGTACGCCGCGGTCGTCGCGACCGGGCGCTCGGACTTCCCGAACCAGATCAACAACGTGCTGGCGTTCCCGGGGATCTTCGCGGGCGCGCTCCAGGTGCGGGCCTCGCGGATCACCGAGGGCATGAAGATCGCCGCGGCCGAGGCGCTGGCGGCCGTCGTCGGCGACGACCTCGCCCCCGACTACGTCATCCCCTCGCCGTTCGACGAGCGCGTCGCCCCCGCGGTGACCGCCGCGGTCGCGGCGGCGGCACGGGCGGAGGGCGTGGCTCGCCGCTGAGCCCCTCCCCGAGTTCCACGGATCGGCCTCGCCCGCACGGGCGGGGCCGTTCTTCTTACCTTCCTCGCCCCGGCGTCCGGGTGCCGGGGCGCACCCGCCGCCGTTATGCCTGACGTTTTCCGCGCAAGAGGGCGTGTGTCACAACGCGTCCTGGTTCCCCCGGCCGCCCCCGGAACCTATCGTCGGCTTCATGTTCGCTGCCTACGCCGCCCGAATCGACCGTGACCAGCCGCTCTCCGGACTGGAGTTGGGGGAGCGTCCGGCCCCCGGGGCCCGCTCCGGCTGGAGTGTCGTCAACGTCAGAGCCGCCTCCCTCAACCACCACGACCTCTGGTCCCTGCGGGGTGTCGGCCTGCCCGAGGACAAGCTGCCCATGATCCTCGGCTGCGACGCCGCCGGTGTCGACGAGGACGGCAACGAGGTCGTGCTGCACTCCGTGATCGGCCAGACCGGCCACGGAGTGGGCCCCAAGGAACCCCGTTCCATTCTTACCGAGCGCTACCAGGGCACCTTCGCCGAGCAGGTCGCCGTGCCCACCTGGAACGTGCTGCCCAAGCCCAAGGAGCTCTCCTTCGAGGAGGCCGCCTGTCTGCCCACGGCCTGGCTCACGGCGTACCGCATGCTCTTCACGAACGCGGGCGTGCGCCCCGGTGACTCGGTGCTCGTCCAGGGCGCGGGTGGCGGGGTCGCCACCGCGGCCATCGTGCTGGGGAAGGCGGCCGGGCTGCGGGTCTTCGCGACCAGCCGGGACGAGGCCAAGCGCAAGCGGGCCCTGGAGCTCGGGGCCGTGGAGGCGCTGGAGTCGGGCGCGCGGCTGCCCCAGCGGGTGGACGCCGTGATCGAGACCGTGGGCGCCGCGACCTGGTCGCACTCGGTGAAGTCCCTGCGGCCCGGCGGCACCCTGGTGATCTCCGGTGCGACCAGCGGTGACCGGCCCTCGCACGCCGAGCTGACCCGGATCTTCTTCCTCGAACTCAAGGTCGTCGGCTCGACGATGGGCACCAAGGACGAGCTGGAGGACCTGCTCTCCTTCTGTGCCGCGACCGGGGTGCGCCCCGTCATCGACGAGGTGCTCCCGCTCGACCGGGCCCGGGAGGGCTTCGAGCGGCTGGAGTCGGGCGACCAGTTCGGCAAGATCGTGCTGACCGCCTCCTGACCTTCCGACCACGCGCTCTCGACGGCCGGCCCGGCTCCCGGGCCGGCCGTTCGCATGTCAACTTGAGTTGACACCATTCGAGTGTCAACGTAAGTTGACATCATGACCGAAGCAACGGATCTCGCCCAGCGAGCCGGCGACCGCGATCCGCGGGTCGGGCTGCGGGCGGTGGCCGCGCTGCGCCGGCTGCTGGAGCAGCTGGAGGCGGTGCAGGTGCGCAGTGCGCGCCATCAGGGCTGGTCGTGGCAGGAGATCGCCGCGGAACTCGGAGTCAGCAGGCAGGCCGTGCACAAGAAGTACGGGAGGCAGTGATGTTCGAACGCTTCACCCAGGACGCCCGCGCGGTGGTGGTGGGGGCGGTGGCCCACGCGGAACGGGCTGGCGCGGAACGGGTCGAGGAGACCCATGTCCTGCTCGCCCTCCTCGATAGGGAAGGCAGCCGCGGGTCCTTCGCGCTGGCGGTGCTCGGCCTTCCGCCGGGAGGCCGGGACGGCGTCGTACGGGACCTGGGCGAGGCCCGCCGCCGTGGCGGGCTGTCCCGGGCCGACGCGGACGCCCTGTCCGGGCTGGGGATCGATCTGGCGGAGATCGTGGCGCGGATCGAGGAGGAGCACGGGGAGGGAGTGCTGGCGGATCCCGGCCGGGGCGGCGTCACCGGCCGGAAGACCGGGCGGCGGCTGTTCGACCGCGGCGCCCGGGATCTGCTCACCGAGTCGCTGCGCATCACCCTCGGCCGGCGCGACCGCCGGATCGGCGACGAGCATCTGCTGCTCGCCCTCACGGCACGCCCCGGTGTGCCGGCGGAGGTCCTCGCCGACCACGGGCTGACCCACGAGTCCCTCAGCCGGGTCCTGTACGGCCCCGGCACCGCGACGGACGCCGGAACCGGCGAGGCGAAGGCCGGCTGAGGAGCGGGCGAGCGCCGGTGCGGCGCTCGCCCCGTCTCATGCCTTCGGTGTCCGCAGCGCCGCGCCGATGAGGGCCGCCGCCGCGGACAGATGACCGCGGGCGTCGCGGAGCTGGTCCGCGGTGACGCCGTGGTCGCGGGCCGCGTCGCGGATGTCGTCCCGGAAGCGGTCGAGCAGCCGGTCCAGATCGCGGGCCGGATCGCCGGTGAGGTCCTCATGGGCCCAGGCCGGTTCGTAGTCGGCCGGGAAGCCCTCCGGGGCGCGGCCGTACTCGGGTCCGGGCGCCGCCTTCTCGGCACCGGCACCCCCGCCGCCGGCACCGGCACCGGAACGGCCGAAGCCGAGGTCCCTGCCGAACTCCTTGCCGAAATCGCCAAACTCCTTGGCGAGTTCGGTCAGGCCCTCCCGCAGGCCCGTGGGCCAGTCACCCCGCTCGAAGTGGTCCTGCACCTGCTCCTGGACCCGCCGGGAGATGCGCTGCAACTCCTCCTGCGCCTGGCTCCTGGCCCTGTCCTGCGCCTCCTTCGCCTGGCGCCGGGCCCGCTGGGCCTCCTCGCGGGCCCGTCGGCTCTCGTCCTTGGCGCGGCGGGCCTGCTCCTTCCACTCCTGCTTGGCGCGCCGCATCTCCTCCTTGGCGGCCCGCCACGCCTCCTTGTCCCCGAAGTCCCCGAAGTCGCCGTGGTCGCCGTCGCCCCGGTGCTCCCCGGACGCCGAGCCGCCCCGCCGGGCCTCCGAGGCCGCCGCCCGCATCTCGCGGCGCAGATCACCGGCGGCGCCGCGCACATCGGCGCGGATCTCGGCGGCCAGTTCCGCGACCGACTCCCGGATCTCCAGTTCCAGGTCGGCCAGTTCACCGCTGCGGTCGGCCAGTTCGGCGCGGCCCGCGTCCGTGATGGCGTACACCTTGCGGCCGCCCTCGGTGGTGTGGGTGACCAGGCCCTCCGCCTCCAGCTTCGCCAGCCGGGGGTAGACCGTGCCCGCCGACGGGGCGTACAGACCCTGGAAGCGCTCCTCCAGGAGGCGGATCACCTCGTAGCCGTGGCGCGGGGTCTCGTCCAGCAGCTTCAGCAGGTAGAGGCGCAGACGGCCATGGGCGAAGACGGGAGGCATCTCAGAGCACCTTCTTGTCGGTCGTGCCGTCGGTCGTGCCGTCCTCGGGGGCGCCGCTCGTGCCGTCGGCCGGGCGGGGGCCCTCGTCCGGGCCGCCGGGCGCGGGTGCCGCCGCCGCCCGCGCCTCCCACGGTTCGTCCTCCGCGGGGGGCCGCCGCAGCAGGGCGATGGACCCGGAGACCGTCGTCGCCTTCAGTCGGCCGTTGCCCGCGCCGAGCCGCCCCGTGATCCGCTTGGCGCCCCACTGGCCGCTGACCCGGAGGTCCTCGAAGGCGTTGGAGACGGTGCCGCTCGCGGTGTTCGCCTCCACCTGCGCGTCCGCCGGGTGGGGCAACCGGATGGCGATCTCACCGGAGACGCTGGTCAGGCTGATCTCCGCGGGGCTGCTGGTCGAGTCGACATCGACGATCATCGAGCCGCTCACCGAGTCGGCCTTCACACAGGACCCCGCGGCCTCGACCACGGTCAGGTCGCCCGAGACGGAGTGGAAGCGCAGATCCCCGCTGAGGGCCTGGGCCTCCACGTTCCCCGAGACGGTGTCCGCGCGGACCGGGCCCGCCAGTCCCACCAGTGTGGTGTCGCCGCTGACCCCCTTCACCTCGGCCTGTCCGTCGATGCCGGAGACCACGGCGGTGGCCCCGACGACACCCACCTCGACCCGGGTGCGGGCCGGCACCGCCAGGGAGACGACGGCGCTGCGCCGCCAGCCCTTGTGGTCCAGCCACTTCAGGAAGCCCTTCCAGGGCAGGTCCTCGTACGCCACCGTCAAGGTGCCGTTCTGCTGGGTGACGACCAGGGGCGGGCCCTCGACCTCGGACACCTCGAGGCGGGCGGAACCTTCGTCCGTGCCCACGACGTTCACTGTTCCGTTGACGATGCGCACGTGCAGATCGCTCACCGGCTCGTCGAAGGTGAGCTTCCTCGGCTCTGCGACGGACCACTCGGGCATGGTGCGGACCTCCAGGACGGCAAGAACGCGCCATATCGCGTCTCCTTCAAACACGATATATCGCGGACGTCGAAAGTCAAGACACGTCGAGACACCCGTTCCAGGCACCCGTTCTGGCGATCACCGATCACACAGAGCTGTGGACAGGCTCTAGCGTGTGAACATGCCGTCGGATGACTTCGGGCCGCGTGCCCGGCCGGCCCGGCCCGACCCGGGCGCCCTGCTGCTCTGCCGGGCGGACCCCGGTGCCGTCGCCCCCACCGCGTGCCTGCTGCGCGACCGTGTCCTGCTCACGTCGGCCGGTCCGCGGTGGAGTGTCCTCGTACCCGCGGGCCGGCCGTGGCGGCGCGAGGGCGAACCGGTCGACCGCGTCGCCACCGGCTGGGCGACCGCGCTCGCCGTCGGCGCGCCCTGGCCCGTCCTGGCGCTGTGGTGGGACGCGGACCGGGCCGGGTACACCCTCGCGTCCGGTTACCGCCGCCCCGTCGGCTACATCTGGCTCACGGACGGCACCCCGGTCGGCGAGGAGGAGGCCATGCGCACCTTCGCGGCCCGCCTGGGCCTCGACCCGGCCGCCGACCTGCCGCTCCTGGAAGCCCTGACCCGATCCGGCCCCGGCTTCGGCCCCGGCCCGGGTCCCGGCCCCGGTTTCGGGGTCGACGCCCGTGCCCGGCTGGACGGACTGCTGGCGGTTCTCGTCCGGGCGGGGGTCGACCTGCCGCCGGGGCTCACGCCCG
The DNA here is from genome assembly GCF_009377175.1 of Streptomyces adustus. Taxonomy (GTDB): domain Bacteria; phylum Actinomycetota; class Actinomycetes; order Streptomycetales; family Streptomycetaceae; genus Streptomyces; species Streptomyces adustus. The sequence goes on along the minus strand of NZ_VJZD01000118.1, from coordinate 14,009 downwards.
GTGAGTCCGTCGACCGCCTTCGGGAGGCGGCCCGGTCCCGCCCCGGCGTACAGGAGATCCGGGAGCCCGGCCGGGCGGGCTCGCCGCGCCCGGCGTCCACCCTCACGGACCCCGGGCCGGGGTCGCCCGGTACCGCCGGGCGCGGGGACGAGCGCGGTCTTCCGGGCCCGTTGCTCCCCTACGCGGGCAGTCCCGGAGCCCGGGTCCTCGCCCTCGCCCAGGTGGTGGCGGGTCTCCCGCTCACCGCCTGGGGCCTGCGGCGCCGCGACGGCGGCTGGATCGCCTCGGGCACGCTGCTCATGGCCCACGGGGCGCTGGGACTGCTGTACGACCTGGGCAGGCCCCGCGACTGACGGCCACAGGGGGCAGGTGAGGCCGTCCCGCGGCCCGCCGCGGGACGGCCCGCAACCGCACCACCTCACCCGCGAGGGTGAAGGGAGCGGGAGCAGAAGCCGTAGGGACGCCTACTCGTCGTCGTCCTCGTCGTCCAGCCGGGCCAGCCACGTCGCCAGACGCTCCACCGGCACCTCGAAGTCCGGGTTGAGATCGACGAACGTACGCAGCTGCTCGGCGAGCCACTCGAAGGTGACCTCCTCCTCGCCCCGGCGCTTCTCGAGCTCCTCGATGCCGCGGTCGGTGAAGTACACGAATGCTCCGCAAAGAACTGGGCGTCAACGACCCCTCCAGGCTATCCCGCCCGGTGGGGGAACGAACGCGGCCCCGTCCCCGGCCACAAGGGCTGGGGACGGGGCCGCGAGGCGTCCGGTGGGTGCGAGGGGCTTACGCCTCGAACACCTCACGCACCAGCTGCTCCTGCTCCGCCTGGTGCCGCTTCGCCGAGCCCACCGCCGGGGACGACGAGTGCGGGCGCGAGATACGGCGCAGACGCTCGCCGTGCGGCACGTCCGCGCCGACGGCCAGGTCCAGGTGGTCGATCAGGTTCAGGGCGATGAACGGCCAGGCACCCTGGTTGGCCGGCTCCTCCTGGGCCCAGAGGTACTTCTCGGCGTTCGGGTACTTGGCGATCTCGGCCTGGAGCTCGGCACCCGGCAGCGGGTACAGGCGCTCCAGACGGATGATCGCCGTCTCGGCGGCCGCGGGGTCCGAGGCGCCACGCTTCTGCCGCTCGGCCTCCAGGTCGTAGTAGACCTTGCCGGCGCAGAAGACGACCTTCTTCACCGCGGCCGGGTCGGCCTTCGCGTCGCCGATGACCGGGCGGAACTGGCCGCTCGTGAACTCCTCCGCCTTCGAGGCCGCGGCCTTCAGACGCAGCATCGACTTCGGGGTGAAGACGATCAGCGGCTTGTGGTGCGGGTTGTGCACCTGCCACCGCAGGAGGTGGAAGTAGTTCGACGGGAGCGTGGGCATCGCGACCGTCATGTTGTTCTGCGCGCACAGCTGGAGGAAACGCTCCGGGCGGGCGGACGAGTGGTCCGGGCCCTGGCCCTCGTAGCCGTGCGGGAGGAGCAGGGTGACGCCGGAGGTCTGGCCCCACTTCTGCTCCGACGCGGAGATGTACTCGTCGACGACCGTCTGCGCGCCGTTGACGAAGTCGCCGAACTGCGCCTCCCACATCACGAGCGCGTCGGGGCGGGCCAGCGAGTAGCCGTACTCGAAGCCCATCGCCGCGTACTCGGACAGCAGGGAGTTGTAGACGTTCAGGCGGGCCTGGTCCTCGGACAGGTACAGCAGCGGCGTGAAGTCCTCGCCCGTCTGACGGTCGATGATCACCGCGTGGCGCTGGCCGAACGTACCGCGCTGCGAGTCCTGGCCGGCCAGGCGCACCGGGACGCCCTCCAGCAGGAGGGAGCCGAAGGCGAGGGTCTCGCCCATGCCCCAGTCGATGGTGCCGTCCTCGACCATGGCCGCCCGGCGCTGGAGCTGCGGCAGCAGACGCGGGTGGACGGTGACGTGGTCGGGGATGTTGACCTGGGACTCGGCGATCCGCTTGACCGTCTCCGCGGACACCGCCGTGTTCACCGCGACCGGGAACTCGGCCTGCGGGTCGGACGGGGCGCTGGCGGTCGGCTGCGCGGTGGCCTCGCGGACCTCCGTGAAGACCTTCTCCAGCTGGCCCTGGTAGTCCTGGAGCGCCTGCTCGGCCTCTTCCAGGGTGATGTCGCCGCGACCGATGAGGGACTCGGTGTAGAGCTTGCGCACCGAGCGCTTCTTGTCGATCAGGTCGTACATCAGCGGCTGGGTGAAGGCCGGGTTGTCGGACTCGTTGTGACCGCGGCGGCGGTAGCACAGGAGGTCGATCACCACGTCCTTGTTGAACGCCTGGCGGAACTCGAAGGCCAGCCGCGCGACGCGGACCACGGCCTCCGGGTCGTCGCCGTTCACGTGGAAGATCGGGGCCTCGATCATGCGGGCCACGTCCGTCGCGTACATGGAGGAACGCGAGGACTCGGGGGCCGCGGTGAAGCCGACCTGGTTGTTGATGACGATGTGGACCGTGCCGCCGGTGCGGTAGCCCCGCAGCTGCGACATGTTCAGGGTCTCGGCCACCACGCCCTGGCCCGCGAAGGCCGCGTCGCCGTGGATCGCCACCGGCAGCACCGTGAAGTCCGTGCCGCCCTTGTTGATGACGTCCTGCTTGGCGCGGGCGATGCCCTCGATGATCGGGTCGACCGTCTCCAGGTGGGAGGGGTTCGCGGCCAGCGAGACCTTGATCTGCTCGCCGTCCAGGCCGGTGAAGGTGCCCTCGGCGCCCAGGTGGTACTTCACGTCGCCGGAGCCGTGCATCGACTTCGGGTCGAGGTTGCCCTCGAACTCGCGGAAGATCTGCGCGTACGACTTGCCGACGATGTTGGCGAGGACGTTCAGGCGGCCGCGGTGGGCCATGCCGATGACGACCTCGTCGAGGCGCGACTCGGCCGCGGAGTCGATCACCGCGTCGAGCAGCGGGATGACGGACTCGCCGCCCTCCAGGGAGAAGCGCTTCTGGCCGACGTACTTCGTCTGGAGGAAGGTCTCGAAGGCCTCCGCAGCGTTCAGCCGGCGCAGGATGCGCAGCTGCTCCTCGCGCTCCACGCGCGCGTGGGGGCGCTCGACGCGGTCCTGGATCCACTTGCGCTGCTTGGGGTCCTGGATGTGCATGAACTCGATGCCGGTGGTGCGGCAGTACGAGTCGCGCAGCACGCCGAGGATGTCGCGCAGCTTCATCAGGGACTTGCCCGAGAAACCGCCGACCGCGAACTCGCGCTCCAGGTCCCACAGGGTGAGCCCGTGCTCGGTGATGTCCAGGTCGGGGTGCTTGCGCTGGCGGTACTCCAGCGGGTCGGTGTCGGCCATGACGTGGCCGCGGACCCGGTAGGAGTGGATCAGCTCGAAGACGCGGGCGGCCTTGGTGACGTCGTCGTCGTGGCTGGCGTCGATGTCCTTGAGCCAGCGGACCGGCTCGTAGGGGATGCGCAGCGAGGCGAAGATGCCGTCGTAGAAGCCCTGCTCGCCGAGCAGGAAGTTCGCGACGATCCGCAGGAACTCGCCGGAGGCCGCGCCCTGGATCACCCGGTGGTCGTAGGTCGACGTGAGCGTCATGACCTTCGAGATGCCGAGCTTGTTCAGGGTGTCCTGGGAGGTGCCCTGGAACTCCGCGGGGTAGTCCATGGAGCCGACGCCCATGATGACCGACTGGCCGGGCATCAGACGCGGGACCGAGTGGACGGTGCCGAGGCCGCCGGGGTTGGTCAGGGAGACCGTGACACCGGTGAAGTCGTCCATCGTCAGCTTGCCGTCGCGGGCGCGGCGGACGATGTCCTCGTAGGCCTGCCAGAACTCGAAGAAGTTCAGCGTCTCGGCCTTCTTGATGCCGGCGACGACGAGCTGGCGGTCGCCGTTCGGCTTCACCAGGTCGATGGCGAGACCGAAGTTGACGTGCGCGGGCTTGACGAGGGTGGGCTTCCCGTCCTTCTCCGCGTAGTGCCAGTTCATCGACGGCATGGCCTTGATGGCCTGCACCATCGCGAAGCCGATCAGGTGCGTGAAGGAGATCTTCCCGCCCCGGGCGCGCTTGAGGTGGTTGTTGATGACGATGCGGTTGTCGAACAGGAGCTTCACCGGGACCGCACGCACGGACGTGGCCGTGGGCAGCTCCAGGGAGGCGTTCATGTTCTTGGCGACCGCGGCGGACGGACCGCGCAGCGTCACGAACTCGGGACCCTCCGGGGCCTCGGCGGCCGGAGCGGCCTTCGCCTTGGCGGCCGGGGCCGCGGCGGCGGGCTTCGCCGGAGCCGCGGCGGGCGCCGGAGCGGCGGCCGCGGGCTTCGCGGGAGCCTGGGCCGGCGCGGGAACCGCCGGGGCGGCCGGAGCCGCGGCGGCGGGCGCGGGCTGGGCCGGGGCGACGGGTGCCGGGGCGGCGGCGCCTGCGGCCCCCGCGGCCGCAGTGCCCGCCGGAGCCGGGGAGGTAGCCGTCCCCGGCTTGTAGTCGGCGAAGAAGTCCCACCAGGCACGGTCTACCGAGTTCGGGTCCTGGAGGTACTGCTGATAGATCTCGTCGACGAGCCACTCGTTGGGGCCGAACGCGGCAGCGGGGTTCTTGCCCGCTTGGTCTGCGTCGGTCGAGAGGCTCGATGCGTTACTGGGGGACTGTGGCGACACGGCGGCAACCGCCCTCTTCCGCTTCACAAGGTGATGGACAGCGGGAATAAAGGCTACGCCCCCACGGCCGGGAAGGTCAGGTCGGGCCGGTTCAACGTCGCGTAAGTCACACCGGAAAGTGTGTTTCGGGGCCGGAAATGGCGGGAAACACATGTGGTTCCGCTACGTAGGTGAGGTATCCGGGTTCGTCGAAGAAGGCCTCGCACGTCGTTGACGTGGGCCTGTGCCTGATCACACGTGTCCGTCAGCGCGGACGCTCGTGGATCTTGTGGCTCCGGTTTGCACTTTACGTCAACTTGGCACGGATGACAGTCCCGGGAGAGTGACGATGATCCTGCACCCCCGGTCGGATTCGGCCACGCCGATGCGGCCGCCGTGCAGATCCACCGCCCACCGGGCGATCGCCAGCCCCAGTCCCGTACCGCCGTCGCTGCCCGGGCCGTGCGGCCGGCGCACGGTTCCCCGGTTGAACCGCTCGAAGACGCGGTGCCACTCCGAGCGCGGTATGCCGGGCCCCTCGTCCAGGACCTCCAGCTCCAGCGACTCCGGCAGCGTCCCGCGCCGCGCCCGGACCGTCACCCGGCCGTGCGGCGGGCTGTGCTTGACCGCGTTGTCGATGAGGTTGGCCACGACCTGGTGGATGCGCTCGGGGTCCGCGTGCGCGGTCAGCTCCGGCGGGGACACGTCCAGGTGGAGATGGACGTCCGTACGGGTGTGGCTGCCGGAGCCCGAGGCCATGCTCGCGCGCGCGGAGGCGACCATGTTCGCCTCCTTCAGCACCCCGGACAGATACGGCCAGACCTCGAAACGCCGCTGGCGCAGCGGTACGACGCCGTTGTCGAGCCGGGACAGGTCCAGCAGCGTCTCCACCAGGCGCCCGAGCCGCTCGGTCTGCTTCAGGGCGGTGCGCATCGTCTCGGTGTCCGCCACCGAGATGCCGTCCACGACGTTCTCCAGCACCGCGCGCAGCCCCGCGATGGGCGTCCGCAGCTCGTGCGAGACGTTGGCCACCAGTTCCTTGCGGTGCAGGTCCTGCGCTTCCAGCTCGTCGGCCATGACGTTGATCGTCTGCGCCAGGTTGCCGAGCTCGTCCCGGCGTTTCTCGCTCACCCGGCGGGTGTAGTCGCCGTGCGAGATGGACCGGGCGACCGTGTTCATCTCGTCCAGCGGCGCGGTGAGCGAGTGCGCCACGAACTGCGTGATGAGCAGTGTGGCGATCATCGAGAAGACCGTGATGAAGCGCAGTTCGGTCTTGGTGTGCACCGCGATCATCGACAGGCCGGTCGTGATCAGCACCGATATGACGACCAGCGCACCCAGCTTGGTCTTGATCGAGAACGGGCGTACGCCGCCCCAGGGCTCGCCTCCGGGGCTCTTCCGTGCGGCCGACCGCCCGTCGCTCATGGCGTCGGGGTCTCCAGCGCGTAGCCCACACCGTGCACGGTGCGGATCCGCTCGGCGCCGATCTTCCGGCGCAGCGCCTTGATGTGGCTGTCGACGGTACGGGTGCCGGAGGCGTCCGCCCAGTCCCACACCTCCGCCAGCAGCTGCTCACGGGAGAGCACCGCGCGCGGGGTGTTCGCCAGGCACACCAGCAGGTCGAACTCGGTGGGCGTCAGATGGACGTCCTCGCTGCGCACCCGGACCCGGCGCTGCGCGTGGTCGATCTCCAGCTCGCCGAGGCGCAGTATGCCGCTGCGCGGTGTCGAGGCGGCCACGACGGCCCGCTCGACCCGGCGCAGCAGCACATGGACCCGCGCGGCCAGCTCCCGCATCGAGAACGGCTTGGTCATGTAGTCGTCGGCGCCCACGCCGAGCCCGACCAGCATGTCGGTCTCGTCGTCACGCGCGGTCAGCATCAGCACCGGCACCGGCCGCTGGGCCTGCACACGACGGCAGACCTCCAGACCGTCGAAGCCGGGCAGCATGATGTCGAGGATCAGCAGGTCGGGCTGCCATGCCTCGGCGGTGTCGACGGCCGCCGGGCCGTCGCCCGCGGTTTGCACCAGGAATCCCTCGGCGCGAAGTCGGGCCGCGATGGCTTCGACGATCGTCGCGTCGTCCTCGACCACCAGGACCCGCCGCTGGGCGCCCTGAGTCGCCGTGGCCGTCCCGTTGTGGGAGGTATGTGTCTGCTCCATCGCCCGCCCCTGAGTGTGCTCTCCGGAATCAGTGGGGTGATTCCTCGGTCTGCGCATGCTTGCGATTGACGCTTGAATGATCCGCGTCAGGGATGCAGCGTACGGGGAGTCACCGCGGCTTTGCTATCCAGGTCGGACGGCGAGGTGGACGACGTCCGGAACACCCCGGGCAACCGGCACCTCTTCGGTACGGACCTGCGTGAACCCGGCATTTCGCAAGGTTTCCTCGAATTCGGCAGACGGTTGCGCCGACCACACCGCCAGCACCCCGCCGGATCGCAGCGCCCGCGCGCAACTCGCCAGCCCGGCAGGGCCGTAGAGCCCTCGGTTGCCCTCGGTGACGGTCCAGTCCGGCCCGTTGTCGATGTCGAGGCACAGCGCGTCGAATGTGTCGTATGCCTCATTGATGTAGTCGAGCAGGTCCGCCCGGACGATCTCCGTGCGCGGGTCCGCGAGCGCCTCGCGGGTGGTCTCGGACAGAGGGCCCGAGCGGTGCCAGTCGATGACGGCGGGCTCGCGCTCCACGACGGTGATCCGGCCCCAGCGCGAGTCCGCGGCGGCGTGCGCCAGCGAGAACCCGACGCCCAGGCCGCCGACCAGCACGGCCGGCCGGCAGTGACCCCCGGTGACGGGCGGCCGGCGCGAGCCGTCGAGGGCGGCGAACGCCGCGTCGACGAGCAGCCGTTCCGAACGGCCGTCGGAGGTGTCCATCAGGAAGCAGCCGTTGGCGATGATCTGCAACAGCCCGCCCTGGCGGCGCAGTACGACCTCGCCGAACGGGCCCTCGCGGCGGTCCAGGACTTCGGGGGTGTCGTACGACGTGGGCGGCATCCGCCCATCCTGGCACTTTGCTGACGGACCGTTGGGGGATTTGCTCCGGTGCGGGGGCACACCCGAGTGGAGTCACCTCGGTACGCGAGCGCCGCCGCCGGGTACCGCTCCTGTGCCGCACCGCGCCGGGCCGGACGCGGGGGCCGCATTGGAGGTTGCTGTGAATCGGCGTGTGCGTGGCGCCGGTCATAGACAGTGACCCCGTGGTGCGCGAAGGGTGGGGGCGAACCGGAAGGAGCGCCTCACCGTGGAACGGACTGCGACCGCCGCCTCCCCGACGGATCCGGACGACTCCCTCTCGGGCCCACCGGGTCCGGACGCCCCGGCTGCGGGCCCGGCGCCCGCGGACACCTCCGGTCTGCTGGGCGGGATGCCGAGACAGTGGATCCCGGCCGTGGCGACCGTGTTCGAGACCCCGTACGCGACCACGTCCGAGGCTGCGTACGCGGCGGGTTCCGGGACGGTGCCCGAAGCGCGCCCGGCGGCTGGTCCGGCCGAGGGTTCGACCAGGAGGCCGGCCGAGGGGCCGACCGAAGCGCTGCCAGGAGGGCCGGCCGGAGGGTCGGCCGCGGGGGCGCGTCCGCGCCTGCGGCCCTGGCGGCTGCTCCCCACCCCGACCGGAACGCCGTTCGCCTTCGCCTTCACGGCCGTGCTCGCCGTCACCTCGCTGGTCACGGCCTACGCCGATCCCGCCCTGGTGCACACCCTCCACCAGGGCTCCAGCACGGACGTGGCGCACCTCCTGCGCACCCCCGTGCTGGTCCTGCTGGCGAGCGCGCTGTGGATCGCGGGCGGGGTCCTGTCCGTCTACGCGATCTGCTGTGTGCTCGTCCTCACCGCCCTGGAGCGGCGGATAGGAGGGCTGCGCACGGCCGGTGTCTTCCTGCTCGGGCACGTCACGGCGACCCTCGCCACCGAGGTTCCGGTGGGACTGGCCGTCCTGGCCGGGCATCTCCCCGTCAGCTCCCTGCATCGCCTCGACTACGGCATCAGCTTCGGAGTCGCCGCCGGTGTCGGCGCCCTGGCGGGCCTGCTCGTCCCGTGGCTGGGCCGGCCGGTGCTCGTGGTGTTCGCCGCGATGCTGGTGCGCGACCTGATCGGGTTCGCGGACCCGATGACGAACTGGGGGCACCTGATGTCCCTGGCGATCGGCTGCGCCACCTGGCCGCTGACCCGGCGCCTGCACCGCGACCGCGCCGCCGCGGCGCGCTGATCTCCCGCTGGACAGGCCCTATCGCGGCGACCACACGTAGGGGGTCGTCGTGGTCACCGCCCGGAAGCCGAGCCGGCGCAGGATGGGCTCGCTGTCGTCGGAGGCGTCCACGTGCAGATGGCGGACCCCGCGGGCGGCCGCGATCCCGGCGCGGGCGGCCAGCAGGGCGCGGTAGATCCCCCGGCCGCGCCACTCGGGCAGCGTGGAGCCGCCCGCGAGCGAGGCGAACTCGCTGCCGGGGCGGAAGGTCAGCCAGGCCGCGCAGACCACCTCGCCCCCTGCCTCGGCGACCAGGACGGCGATCTCCTCCGGGGCGCGGGCGACACGCCCGATCAGGTCGTCGGCGATCGAGCTCAGGTCCAGGCCCCAGACCGCCGTCTCCAGGGCCGCCACCCGGCGCAGGTCGGCGTCCGCGGTGACCTGGCGGACGGTGACCCCGTCCGGTGCGGCGGCCGCTTCCGCCGCCGACCGCGCCACGGATCCGATGAGCACCGTCTCCCGCGCCTCGGGCTCGAAGCCCGCCGCGCGCAGCCGGTCCGTGAGATCGGCCGGGCTGTCGTGCCCGCGGACCTTCCACTCCACCGCCTGCCCGCGGGCCGCGAAGAAGTCCCGCTGCCGTGCGATCAGCTCGTCGACCTCCCGGCCCCGCAGGCCGCCCAGATCGCGCGGTCCGCTGACGAAGCCGCGGAAGCCGAGGTCGAGGCGGAGCAGCGGGCCGTCGTACTCGTACGCGACTCCGGGCGGCGGGACGCTGCGCAGCTGTGCGTCGTAGGCGTCGAGCAGGCTCCGGGTCTCCTGGGTCTCCGTCATGGGGGAGAACGTACGGGCGGGGGCCCGGGCGCGGGCAACACCTTTTCGCGGGGCGTGCAGCGAGACACGGGCGGAGCCGTCGCGAGGAAAAGCGGAGGCGGGGAGGCGGAAGGAGACGGGGGCCGGTGGTGTTGTGCCGGTTGTCACCCGTGGCGGCAGAGCCGATCGCTCAGAGCGAACACCCGGCGGGGAACATTCGGGGGCTCAGGTGCATTGAGTCGGCATAGCTCAACTTGCATGCCGAAGGGGAGATCATGGCTTCGACGTCCACACCGCTCACTCTGCCTGTGCTGCCGCTCGACGACGAGGTCGTGCTGCCCGGAATGGTGGTGCCACTGGATCTGAACGACGCCGACGTACGGGCCGCGGTGGAGGCCGCCCAGGCCGCCGCGCGCTCGGAGCCCGGCAAGCCCAGGGTGCTGCTGGTGCCCCGGATCGACGGGGCGTACGCGGGCACCGGTGTGCTCGGCACCGTCGAGCAGGTGGGCCGGCTGGCCGACGGCGACCCGGGCGCGCTGATCCGCGGCCGCGGCCGCGTGCGCATCGGCGCTGGCACCACCGGACCGGGCGCGGCCCTGTGGGTCGAGGCGACCCGCATCGACGAGAGCGTCCCCGAGCCCCTGCCCGGCCAGGTCGCCGAACTGGTCAAGGAGTACAAGGCCCTGGCCACCGCCTGGCTGCGCAAGCGCGGCGCCTGGCAGGTCGTGGACCGCGTCCAGGCCATCGAGGACGTCTCCGCGCTCGCCGACAACTCCGGCTACTCGCCGTTCCTGACCACCGAGCAGAAGGTGGAGCTGCTGGAGACCACCGACCCGGTGGCCCGCCTGAAGCTCGCCACCCAGCAGCTGCGCGACCACCTCGCCGAGCAGGACGTGGCCGAGACGATCGCGAAGGACGTCCAGGAGGGCGTCGACAAGCAGCAGCGCGAGTTCCTGCTGCGGCGCCAGCTGGAGGCCGTGCGCAAGGAACTGCGCGAGCTGAACGGCGAGAAGGAGGGCGAGGAGTCCGACGACTACCGCGCCCGGGTCGAGGCCGCCGACCTGCCCGAGAAGGTCCGCGAGGCGGCCCTGAAGGAGGTCGACAAGCTGGAGCGCTCCAGCGACCAGTCGCCCGAGGGTTCCTGGATCCGCACCTGGCTCGACACCGTCCTCGAACTGCCCTGGAACGAGCGGACCGAGGACGCCTACGACATCCAGGGCGCCAAGGCGGTCCTGGACGCCGAGCACGCCGGTCTGGACGACGTGAAGGAGCGGATCACCGAGTACCTGGCGGTGCGCAAGCGCCGTACGGACCGCGGCCTGGGCGTCATCGGCGGCCGACGCGGCGGTGCCGTACTTGCCCTGGTGGGCCCGCCCGGCGTCGGAAAGACCAGTTTGGGCGAATCTGTCGCCCACGCCATGGGGCGCAAGTTCGTCCGGGTCGCCCTCGGCGGCGTCCGCGACGAGGCCGAGATCCGCGGCCACCGGCGTACGTACGTCGGCGCGCTGCCCGGCCGGATCGTGCGGGCGGTCAAGGAGGCCGGTTCCATGAACCCGGTGGTCCTGCTGGACGAGATCGACAAGGTGGGCTCCGACTTCCGCGGCGACCCGGCCGCGGCCCTGCTCGAAGTCCTCGACCCGGCCCAGAACCACACCTTCCGCGACCACTACCTGGAGGTCGAACTCGACCTCTCCGACGTGGTGTTCCTGGCCACCGCCAACGTGCTGGAAGCCATCCCGGAGGCGCTGCTGGACCGGATGGAGCTGGTCCGTCTGGACGGCTACACCGAGGACGAGAAGGTCGTCATCGCCCGGGACCACCTGCTGCCGCGCCAGCTGGAGCGGGCCGGACTCGGCGCCGACGAGGTGACCCTGGACGAGAGCGCGCTGCGCAAGCTCGCCGGCGAGTACACCCGTGAGGCGGGCGTGCGCACCCTGGAGCGGTCCCTGGCCCGGCTGCTGCGCAAGGTCGCGGCCCAGCACGAACTGGGCGAGCGGGAGCTTCCGCTCACCGTCACCGACGGCGATCTGCGCGCGCTGATCGGCCGGCCGCACCATGTGCCGGAGTCCGCGCAGGACCCGGCCGAGCGCCGCACGGCCGTCCCCGGTGTCGCCACCGGGCTCGCGGTCACCGGCGCGGGCGGCGACGTCCTGTTCGTCGAGGCGTCGCTGGCCGACCCGGAGACGGGCGCGGCGGGCCTGACCCTCACCGGTCAGCTGGGCGACGTGATGAAGGAGTCGGCGCAGATCGCGCTGAGCTTCCTGCGCTCGCACGGCGCCGAGCTGGAACTGCCGGTCGCCGATCTGAAGGACCGGGGCGTGCACATCCACTTCCCGGCGGGCGCGGTCCCCAAGGACGGCCCGAGCGCCGGCGTCACGATGACGACGGCCCTCGCGTCGCTGCTGTCCGGCCGGCTGGTCCGTACGGACGTGGCGATGACCGGCGAGGTCTCGCTGACCGGGCGGGTGCTGCCGATCGGCGGGGTGAAGCAGAAGCTGCTCGCCGCGCACCGGGCGGGGGTCACCACGGTGATCATCCCCAAGCGCAACGAGCCCGACCTGGACGACGTCCCGGCGGAGGTGCTGGACCGGCTCGACGTCCACGCCGTCACCGACGTCCGCCAGGTCCTGGAGCTGGCGCTGACGCCGGCCGTGAACGGCGCGTCGCCGGAGGTGCCGGTGGCGGCGTGAGGCCGGTGCCGGTGGCGGCGTGAGACCGGTGCCGGTCGGCGGGCACCGGACGAGGAGGGCCCGGGTCACCGTGAGGGCGACCCGGGCCTTCGCCCTGTGCGGACGCGGGGGCGCGAACGGACGCGGGTGCGGACGCGTCTCGCGGGTCAGCCGTTGGCGAGCGCGACCACCCGGTCCAGGGCCCCGTTGAACTTGTCGTGGTCGCCGACCGTCGGACCGGAGGACGTGTACTGCCACATCGTGTAGTACGGCCAGCCCGACGGCAGCGTCCCGACCTCCGAGGCGTACCGGGCGATCCACAGCGGGTTGGCCGAGGCGAAGCCGCCGTAGTCGCCGGTGCACTGCGTCCACCAGCTGGTGGCCGTGTAGATCACGGCGTCCCGGCCGGTGCGGGCCTTGTAGGTGTTCAGGAAGTCCGCGATCCAGCTCACCATCGCGCTGGTCGTCTTGCCGTAGCAGGCGGCGCCGTAGGGGTTCCACTCGATGTCGAGGGTGCCCGGCAGCGTCCTGCCGTCCTTGGACCAGCCGCCGCCGTGGTCGACGAAGTAGTTGGCCTGGGTGGCGCCGCTGGTGGTGTCGGGGGTGGCGAAGTGGTACGCGCCGCGGATCATGCCGACGTTGTAGGAGCCGTTGTACTGCTGGGCGAAGTACGGGTTCGTGTAGTACGTGCCTTCCGTGGCCTTGGTGTACGCCCACTTGACCCCGCTGCTCCACAGGGTCGACCAGGCGACGTTGCCCTGGTAGCCGGAGACGTCCACGCCCTCCGTCTGGGTGGCGAGGCCGGGCGCGGGGGAGCCGTGTGCGCCGTCGTGGCCGAGGACGCCGATGCCCATGCGGGCGGAGCCGCGGGCCGGGACGTCGGCCGCCTGCGCGGAGACGGGGACGGTGAGGGAGAAGGCGGCGAGCAGGAGCGCGACGGCGGCGGTGGCGGCGCGCGGGAGGATGGAGCCGGGTCTGTGCACGGGCATGACGTGCCTCCGAGGCTTGGTGGTGCGGGGGGAGGGGCCGGATCGGATCACCCACGTTTCTGGCGTGGGCATGCCATGCGTTGCCTGGTGAAGACGCTACGCACGTAGAAGAGGTACTGGGAAGGGGGTCCGGATGACGCCGTTGGTCTACGCCTGCGAAATACTGGCGGAGCTGCGGCGATGGCGGATTCTGGCGATAACTTTCAGGATCGGGAAACCGGATCAGGGGTGCTGACGTGCACGAGCGCGGAAACGGCAACGCGCGTCGAGATGACGCGCAGACGTCGCGAATTGGTGTGGACCAGGAATTTCTGTCCCTGGAACGCGAGTTGACGATGCTGTTGCGGCGCGCCAGGGCCAGCCAGGGCGAGATGGCCCGCGAGGTCCACCCGGACCTCGAACCCGCCGCCTACGGACTCCTCGTACGGCTGGAGGAGTGCGGACGGCTGCGCGCCACGGAACTCGCCGGATACATCGGTGTCGGCAAGGCCACCATGTCCCGTCAGTTGCGTGCCCTGGAGCAGCTCGGCCTGGTCGCCCGTGAGCCCGACCCGGCGGACGGCCGTGCCTGGCTGGTGGACCTCACCCCGGAGGGCCGCAGCAGGGTCGGCAAGGTGCGCGAGGCCCGCAGGATGCGGTACGTGAACCAGCTCGCGCACTGGGACCGCGGCGAGGTCGCCGAACTGGCCCGGCTGCTCCAGCAGCTGAACCGCGGCATGGAGCGCTGACGGCCGCCGCGCCCCGCCCGGGGCGCGCGGCCCCCGCCCCACCATGCGCC